>NZ_JBHWHY010000043.1:0-40302 GCF_042732265.1 Streptomyces sp. NPDC059788
CCGCGGAACATCCGCGGTGCCCCCGGCGCCTCGGCGTATGCGGCCGACCCCCGTGACCTGCCGACTCTAGGGAATTCCATGGCCGTCCCCGTCGAGACTGGGTCTGTGGCGTGCGGGAAGTCGAGCTGCCTCGTGCAGGGCACGCAGAAACCTCAGTCGCTGTGGAACAGCCGTCCCCAGTGCCGGATGCCCACAACGAAATGCTCTGCTGTCCGCCGGTCTTGAGATGGGTTGAGTTGAAGTGGCGAACATGGACCAGGAACAGAAGCTCCGCGACTACCTGAAGCGGGCCGGTGCCGATCTGCGGCGCTCCCGGCAGCGGGTGAACGAGTTGGAGGCGGCGGCCCGCGAGCCGATCGCCATCGTGGGCATGAGCTGCCGCTTCCCGGGAGGAGTGCGCAACCCCGAGGAGCTCTGGTCCCTGCTCGCCGCCGACGGGGACGGCATCACCAGGTCCCCCGACGACCGCGGCTGGGAGCTGTCGGCCGAGGACGCCGGGGAGTTCTCCGGCGGCTTCCTGCACGACGCGGCCGAATTCGACGCCTCCTTCTTCGGGATCTCCCCCCGTGAGGCGCTCGCCATGGACCCGCAGCAGCGACTGCTCATGGAGTCCTCCTGGGAGGCCTTCGAGCGGGCCGGCATCGACCCGGCGGCCGTCCGGGGCTCCCGTACCGGCATGTTCGTCGGGGCCATGCCCCAGGAGTACCGGGTGGGCCCGGACGACGACGTCCAGGGCTTCGCCCTGACCGGCACCACCACCAGCGTCATCTCGGGCCGCCTCGCCTACTTCTTCGGCGCCGTGGGCCCGGCGGTCACCGTCGACACCGCCTGCTCGTCCTCCCTCGTGGCCCTGCACCTGGCCGCCCACTCCCTGCGCCAGGGCGAGTGCTCCCTCGCGCTGGCCGCCGGCGTCACCGTGATGTCCAGCCCCACCACCTTCGTCGAGTTCAGCCGCCAGGGCGGGCTCTCCGCCGACGGGCGCTGCCGCTCCTTCGCCGACTCCGCCAACGGCACCGGCTGGGCCGAGGGCGTCGGCGTCCTGGTCCTGGAACGCCTCTCGGAGGCCCGCCGCAACGGACACGAGATCCTGGCCGTCATCCGCGGCTCCGCCGTCAACCAGGACGGCGCCTCCAACGGCCTGACCGCCCCCAACGGCCCCTCCCAGCAGCGGGTCATCGAGCAGGCGCTGGTCAGCGCGCGGCTCTCGGCCGACGAGGTCGACGCCGTCGAGGCGCACGGCACCGGCACCACCCTGGGCGACCCGGTCGAGGCCCAGGCGCTGCTGGCCACCTACGGCCAGGGACGCGACGCCGAACGCCCGCTCCTGCTGGGCTCCGTCAAATCGAACCTCGGCCACACCCAGGCGGCGGCCGGCATGGCCGGCGTCATCAAGATGGTGCTGGCCATGCGCCACGGCCTGCTCCCGCGCACGCTGCACGTGGACGCGCCGTCCTCGCACGTCGACTGGACGCAGGGGGCCGTGCGCCTGCTCACCGAGCAGGTCGCCTGGCCGCAGGGCGAACGGCCGCGCCGGGCGGGTGTCTCCTCGTTCGGTCTCAGCGGCACCAACGCGCACACGATCCTGGAAGAGGCCCCGGCCGACCCGGCCCCCGAGGCCGGCCAGGAGGGCGCGGAGCAGCCGCCCGCGGCCGAACCCGTGGCGGCGGGCGCCGTCCCGTGGCTCGTCTCGGGCCGTACCCGCGAGGCGATGCGCGCCCAGGCGGCGCAGCTGCTCGAACACCTCGCCTCCGGCCCCGGCCTCGCGCCCGTGGACGTGGCCTACTCCCTGGCCACCACCCGCTCCGGCATGGAGCACCGCGCCGCGTTCACCGCGGCCGACCTGGACGCGGCCCGCGCCGCCCTCACCGCGCTCGCCGACGGCGCCCCGGCCCCCGGCCTGGTGCAGGACACCGCCCGTACCCGGGCCAAGCTCGCCCTCCTGTTCACCGGACAGGGCTCCCAGCGGCCGGGCATGGGACGTGAACTGGCCGCCCGCTTCCCCGTCTTCGCCACCGCCCTCGACGAGCTCCTCACCCACCTCGACCAGGGCCTCGAACGGCCCCTGAGAGACGTGCTGTTCGCCGCCGAGGGCACGCCCGAGGCCGCCCTGCTCGACGAGACCGGCTACGCCCAGCCCGCGCTGTTCGCGATCGAGGTGGCGCTGTACCGGCTCGCCGAGTCCTTCGGTATCAAGCCGGACTTCGTCGCCGGCCACTCCATCGGCGAGATCGCCGCGGCCCACGTGGCCGGCGTCTTCACCGCGGCCGACGCCGCGGCCCTGGTGACCGCCCGCGGCCGCCTCATGCAGGCGCTGCCCGAAGGCGGCGCCATGATCTCCCTCGAAGCCACCGAGGAGGAGGTCCTGCCCCTGCTGGAGGGCCGGTCGGACCGCGTCTCGATCGCCGCGGTCAACGGACCCGCCGCCGTGGTGGTCGCCGGTGACGCGGAGGAGGCCGCGGCCGTCGCGGAGCACTTCCGCGAGCTGGGCCGCCGGACCAAGCGGCTGCGGGTCTCGCACGCGTTCCACTCCCCGCTCATGGAGCCCATGCTGGAGGAGTTCCGGGCCGTCGTCTCCCGGCTCACGCCGCAGGCGCCCGTGATCCCGGTCGTCTCCGCCCTGACCGGCACCCTCGCCACGGTGGAGCAGCTGACCTCCCCCGACTACTGGGCGGACCACGCCCGCAACGCCGTACGGTTCGCCGACGCCCTCGCCTGGCTCGACGGCCACGGCGCCGCCACCTTCCTGGAACTGGGCCCCGACGCCGTCCTGTCCGCCATGGCCCAGACCTGCCTGGCCGCGTCCGGCAGCACCGACGACACCCCCGAATCCGCCGACACCGCCGACGCCGTCCCCGCGACGCTCGCCGTGCTGCGGCCGGGCCGCCCCGAGGCCGAGACGCTCACCGCCGCGCTGGCCGGTCTGCACACCCGCGGCGTCACCGTCCAGTGGGAGCCCTACTTCCAGGGCACCGGCGCCCGGCGCGCCGACCTGCCCACCTACGCATTCCAGCGCCGCCGCTACTGGCCCAAGAGCGTGCTCGGGACCGGCGGCGACGTGCGGGCCGCCGGCCTCGGCGCGGCACACCACCCGCTGCTGGCGGCGGCCGTGTCGGTCGCCAACTCCGACGGCCTGCTGCTCACCGGCCGGCTGTCGCGGCGCACCCACCCCTGGCTCGCCGACCACGCCGTGCGCGGCACGGTGCTGCTGCCGGGCACCGCCTTCCTGGAGCTGGCCGTACGCGCCGGGGACGAGGCCGGCTGCGGCCGCGTGGAGGAACTGACCCTGGCCGCCCCGCTGGTGCTGCCCGAAGAGGGCGGCGTCCAGGTCCAGGTGTGGGTGGGCAGCCCGGACGAGACGGGCCGCCGCGCCGTCAGCGTCCACTCCCGCCCCGACGGGCCGGAGGAACTGCCCTGGGCCCAGCACGCCGCCGGTATCCTCGTCGCCGGCGAGCACCACGCCGACTTCGACGCCACCGTCTGGCCGCCCGCCGACGCGCGCCCGCTGGACCTCGACGGCTTCTACGACCGGATGGCCGACACCGGCTTCGGATACGGCCCCCTGTTCCAGGGCCTGCGCGCGGCCTGGCGCAGCGGCGACGACGTCTACGCCGAGGTGGCACTGCCGCAGACCAACGGCGCCGACACCGAGACCGCCACGTCGTTCGGCATCCACCCGGCCCTGCTGGACGCCGCGCTGCACGCCGCGGCCTTCGTCGACCTGGGCGAGCACGCCCGCGGCGGCCTGCCCTTCGCGTGGCAGGACGTGACCCTGCACGCCAGCGGGGCGAGCACGGTCCGCGTCAAGCTGACCCAGGCCGAGGACGACGCGGTGTCCATCGCCGTCGCCGACACCACCGGCGCCCCCGTCGCCTCCATCGGCTCGCTGGTCCTGCGCACCATGCCCGACGAGCAGCTCGGCGCCGCCGACGCCCTCGTCCGCGATGCCCTGTTCGAGCTGCGCTGGACCGAACCCCGCCAGGCCGCCCAGGCGGCCCCCGCCTCGGCAGCCGTCCTCGGCCCGGACCTCTTCGGCCTGGAGCAGGCCCTCGCGTCGCCGGACTTCACGGTCACCGCGCTGTCCGGCCTGGACGCCGCCACCACCGTCCCGGACGTGGTCCTCGCCCCCGTGGCGGGTACGGCCGACGACGACGTCGTCACCGCCGCGCACGCCCGCACCGCGCACGCCTTGGAACTCCTGCGCACCTGGCTGGCGGACGAGCGCTACGCCGCCTCCCGGCTCGTCCTCGTCACCCGTGGCGCGGTCGCCACCGACGGCCGGCAGGCGCCGGACCCGGCAGCCGCCGCCGTCTGGGGCCTGGTGCGCGCCGCGCAGAGCGAACACCCCGGCCGCTTCGCGCTGCTGGACCTCGACACCGACACCGCCGTACCCGCCGCCGAGCCGCTGGCGCGGGCCCTGGCCCTGGACGAGCCGCAGACCGCCGTCCGCGGCACCGCCGTGCTCACCGCGCGGCTCGCCCGCGCCCAGACCTCGCAGTCCCACACGGAGTGGGACCCCGAGGGCACCGTGGTCCTCACCGGCGCCACCGGCGGCCTGGGCCGCGTACTCGCCCGCCACCTGGTCGCCGAGCGCGGCGTACGGCACCTGCTGCTCGCCAGCCGCCGCGGCCCCGACGCCGACGGCGCCGGGGAACTCCTGACCGAACTGACCGGGCTCGGCGCGCAGGTCGCCATCACCGCATGCGACCTGTCCGACCGCGCCGCCGTGCGGCAGCTGCTGGCCGGCGTGCCCGCCGAGCACCCCGTCACCGCCGTCGTGCACAGCGCCGGCACCCTCGACGACGGCGTGCTCGAATCGCTCACCCCCGAGCGGATCAGCGCGGTCCTGCGCCCCAAGGCCGACGCCGTGTGGCACCTCCACGAGGCCACCCAGGACCTCGGCCTGGCCGCCTTCGTCGTCTTCTCCTCCCTCTCCGGCACCGTGGGCGCCGCAGGCCAGGGCAACTACGCCGCCGCCAACGCCTTCCTCGACGCGCTCGCCCAGCTGCGCCGCGCCCAGGGCCTGCCGGGGCTCTCCCTGGCCTGGGGCCCGTGGGCCCCCACCGGCGGCATGACCGGCGGCCTGACGGACGAGGACCTCGACCGCCTGGCCCGCATGGGCACCCCCGCGCTCACCGAGGAACAGGGCATCGCCCTCTTCGACGCGGCCACCGCCACGGACGCCACCGTCCTGCTGCCGACCAGGCTCGACCTGTCCGTCCTGCGCGTCCAGGGCGAGATACCGCCGCTGTGGCGCGGCCTGATCCGCACCCCGGCCCGCCGCGCGGTGGTCTCGGGCTCGGAGGCCGCCGTCACCCTCGTACAGAAGCTGTCCCGGCTGCCGGAGACCGACCGCCGCGAGGTCGTGCTCGACGTCGTGGCCGGCCAGGTGGCCGCCGTACTCGGCCACGCCGACACCGCCGACATCGACGCGCGGCGCCCGCTGCGGGAGCTGGGCTTCGACTCGCTGACCGCGGTCGAACTGCGCAACCGGCTCAGCGCGGCCACCGGCCTGCGCACCGCCGCGACGGTCATCTTCGACTACCCGACCGTCGACGCCCTCGCCGCGCACATCCTCGCCGAACTCATGGGCTCCGAGGCCGCCGCCGCGGCCGAGGCCCCCCGTGCCGCCGCCGACGAGGACCCCATCGTCATCGTCGGCATGAGCTGCCGCTACCCGGGCGGCGTCGCCTCGCCCGAGGACCTGTGGCGGCTGGTCAGCGAGGGCACCGACGCCATCTCGGGTCTGCCCACCGACCGGGGCTGGGACCTGGACGCGCTCTACGACCCGGACCCGGACCGCACCGGCACCTCCTACTCCCGCTTCGGCGGCTTCCTGCACAACGCCGCCGACTTCGACCCCGCCTTCTTCGGCATGAGCCCCCGCGAGGCCCTGGCCACCGACTCCCAGCAGCGACTGCTCCTCGAAGCGTCCTGGGAGGCCGTCGAGCGGGCGGGCATCGACCCGGTGTCGCTGCGCGGCAGCCAGACCGGCGTCTTCGCGGGCGTCATGTACAACGACTACGCCACGGTGCTCTCCGGCGGGCAGTTCGAGGGCCACCAGGGCAGCGGCACCGCCGCGAGCGTCGTCTCCGGCCGTGTCTCCTACACCCTCGGCCTCGAAGGCCCCGCCGTCACCGTCGACACCGCGTGCTCGTCCTCGCTGGTCGCCATGCACTGGGCCATGCAGGCGCTGCGCTCGGGGGAGTGCTCCCTCGCGCTGGCCGGCGGCGTCACGGTCATGTCGACCCCGGGCGCCCTCATCGAGTTCTCCCGGCAGCGCGGACTGTCCCCGGACGGCCGCTGCAAGGCGTTCGGCGACAGTGCCGACGGCGTCGGCTGGTCCGAGGGCGTGGGCGTCCTCGTCCTGGAACGCCTCTCCGACGCCCGCCGCAACGGGCACCACGTCCTGGCCGTCGTACGCGGCTCCGCCGTCAACCAGGACGGCGCCTCCAACGGCCTGACCGCCCCCAACGGCCCCTCCCAGCAGCGGGTGATCCGGCAGGCGCTGTCCGCCGCCGGCCTGTCCGCCACCGACATCGACGCCGTGGAGGGCCACGGCACCGGCACCACCCTCGGCGACCCCATCGAGGCGCAGGCCCTGCTCGCCGCCTACGGCCAGGACCGCGACGCGCGGAGCCCGCTGCTGCTGGGCTCCGTCAAGTCCAACATCGGCCACACCCAGGCCGCGGCCGGCGTCGCCGGCGTCATCAAGATGGTCATGGCCATGAGCCACGGCGTGCTGCCCCGCACGCTGCACGCCGACGAGCCGTCCTCGCACGTGGAGTGGGACTCCGGCGCGGTGCGCCTGATCACCGAGGAGACCCCCTGGCCGCAGGCCGACCGGCCGCGCCGTGCCGCCGTCTCCTCCTTCGGCTTCAGCGGCACCAACGCGCACCTCATCGTCGAGGAGCCGTCGGCCGTCCCCGAGGAGCGCGAAGAGCCGGAGCTCAGCCCGGCCGTCGTGCCCTGGACGCTGTCCGGCAGGAACCGGGCGGCGCTGCGGGACCAGGCCGCCCGTCTGCGGACCTTCCTCGACGAGCGCCCCGGCCTCGACCCGGTCGACGTCGGGCTCTCCCTCGCCACCACCCGCTCGGCCTTCGACCAGCGCGCCGTCGTCACCGGCGACCGCGACGAACTGCTGCGCGCGCTGGCCAACCTGGCCGCCGACCGCCCCGACTCCGCGCTCACCGAGGGCGAGATCGGCGGCGCGGGCAAGCTGGCCGTGCTGTTCGCCGGGCAGGGCAGCCAGCGCCCCGGCGCGGGCCGGGAACTCGCCGCCCGCTTCCCCGCGTTCGCCGAGGCCCTGGACGAGGTGACCGCCGCCCTCGACCCGCACCTGGACCGTCCCCTGAAGGACGTCCTGTTCGCGCCGGTGGGCAGCCCCGAGGCGGAGCTGCTGGACCACACCGAGTGGACCCAGCCGGCCCTGTTCGCCATCGAGGTCGCGCTGCACCGGCTGCTGCGCACCTGGGGCATACGCCCCGACATCCTGCTGGGCCACTCCGTCGGCGAGATCGCCGCCGCGCACGTCGCCGGCGTCCTCACCCTCCCCGACGCGGCCCGTCTGGTCGCCGCGCGCGGCCGGCTGATGCAGGCGCTGCCCGTCGGCGGCGCGATGATCTCCCTTGAGGCCACCGAGGAGGAGGCCGCCCCGCTGCTCGCCGGACGCGAGCACGAGGTGTCCCTCGCCGCCGTCAACGGCCCCCGCGCCGTCGTCGTCGCCGGCGACCTGGCCGCGGCCGAGGAGATCGCCGCCCACTTCGCCGCACAGGGCCGCAAGACCAAGCGCCTGAAGGTCAGCCACGCCTTCCACTCGCCGCTCATGGAGCCCGCCCTCGACGACCTGCGCGAGGTCGCCGAACAGCTCACCTACGGCGTACCCGAGGTGACCGTCATCTCGGGCCTCACCGGACAGCCCGCCACCGACGACGAACTGCGCTCCCCGGACTACTGGGTCGCGCACGCGCGCGGCACCGTCCGCTTCGCCGACACCGTGCGCGCCGCGCACGCCTCCGGCGCCGGCACCTTCCTCGAAATCGGCCCCGACAGCGCGCTGTCCGCCCCCGCCCAGGACACCCTCGGCGACGAGGCGGACGCGGACTTCGTCGCGCTGCTGCGCGCCGGGCGCGGCGAGGAGCGCAGCGCCGCCACCGCACTGGCCCGCCTGCACGTACGCGGCACGGCCGTCGACTGGCCCGCCTACCTCGCCGGCACCGGAGCACGCACGGTCGACCTGCCCACCTACGCCTTCCAGCACGAGCGCTACTGGCCCGAGCCGGCCCCCGTCCACCTCGCACAGGGCACCCCCGACCCCGCCGACGCCGAGCTGTGGGGCTCCGTCGAACGCGGCGACGCCGCGGAGCTGGCCGCTCTCCTGGGACTGCGCGACGAACAGCACGCCTCCCTGTACGCGCTGCTGCCCGCACTGTCGTCCTGGCGCCAGCAGCGGCACGAGAAGGCGCTGCTGGACTCCACCCGCTACCGCGTGGCCTGGCGTCCCGTACGGGCCGCCGCCGCCCCGGTACTCGAAGGCACCTGGCTGCTCGTCACCGCCGACGGCATCGACAGCGACGAGATCCTCGACGCGCTGCGCGGCCACGGCGCCCAGTTCGAGACCCTCGTCCTGGACGACGCCTGCCGCGAACGCGGCGAACTCGCCGCCCGGCTCGACGCCGTACGAGCGGACGGACACGCCTTCTCCGGCATCCTGTCCCTGCTCCCGCTCGCCGACCTGCCCGGCCACCGGCCCGCCGCCGAAACCCCGGCCGGACTCGCGCTCAGCCTCGTACTGACCCAGGCGCTCACCGACACCCCGCTCGACGCCCCCCTGTGGACCCTGACCCGCGGCGCGGTCACCACCGGCCCGGCCGACCCGCTCACCAACTCCCTCCAGACAGCCGTCTGGGGACTGGGCCGCGTCGCCGCCCTGGAGCACCCGCAGCTGTGGAGCGGCCTGATCGACCTGCCGGCCACCCTCGACGCCCCCGCCACCCAGCACCTCGTCAGC
Organism: Streptomyces sp. NPDC059788; assembly: GCF_042732265.1. Taxonomy (NCBI): domain Bacteria; kingdom Bacillati; phylum Actinomycetota; class Actinomycetes; order Kitasatosporales; family Streptomycetaceae; genus Streptomyces; species Streptomyces sp. NPDC059788. Next base: position 9,008 of record NZ_JBHWHY010000043.1, read on the forward strand.
GCGCTGGCCGCACAGGGCGGCGAGGACCAGCTCGCGATCCGCGCCACCGGTGCGCTCGGCCGGCGCCTGGTGCGCCACCCGCAGGCCGAACTGCCCCCGGCCGACGCGTTCACCGCGCGCGGCACCGTGCTCGTCACCGGCGGCACCGGAGCGCTCGGCGCCGAAGTCGCGCGCTGGCTCGCCCGCAGCGGCGCCGAACACCTCCTCCTCACCAGCCGCCGCGGCCCCGACGCCCCCGGCGCCGGTGAACTGGCCACGGAGATCGAGGGCCTGGGAGCCCGGGTCACCATCGCGGCCTGCGACACCGCCGACCGGGACGCGCTCGCCGCGCTCCTGGCCTCCGTACCCGAAGAGCACCCGCTGACCGGCGTCGTGCACGCGGCCGGCGTCGGCCAGAACGCCGCCTTCGCCGAAACCCCGCTGGCCGACGCCGCCGGGGCGATGGCCGCCAAGATGCTCGGCGCGGCCCACCTCGACAGCCTCCTGGACGGCCACGACCTGGACTTCTTCGTCCTCGTCTCCTCGATCGCCGGAGTCTGGGGCAGCGCCGGACAGAGCGCGTACGGCGCCGCCAACGCCTACCTCGACGCCCTCGCCGAGCACCGTGCGGCCCGCGGCCTGCCCGCCACCTCCGTCGCCTGGGGCCCCTGGGCCGAGGCCGGAATGGCCACCGACGAGACCATGACCGACGCGCTGCAGAAGCGCGGACTGCGCTTCCTCGCGCCCGCCACCGCCATCAGCGAACTGCGGCGCGCCGTCGTCCACAAGGACGTGACCGTCACGGTCGCCGACATCGACTGGGAGCGCTACCACCCCGTCTTCACCTCCACCCGCCCAAGCGCCCTCTTCGACGAACTGGACGAGGTCAAGGCACTGGCGGGCGACGGGAGCGGAGCCGAGAGCGCCGCGCCGGAGTTCGCCGCCCGCCTCAGCGGCCTGGACCAGGACGAGCAGGAGCGGCTGCTGGCCGACCTGGTGCGCGCCGAGGCGGCCATCGCCCTCGGCCACGACTCGGCGGACGCCATCTCCGAGCGGCGGGCCTTCCGCGACGCCGGCTTCGACTCGCTGACCGCCGTGGAACTGCGCAAGCGGCTCGCCACCCGCACCGGCCTGTCCCTGCCCGCCACCCTCGTCTTCGACTACCCGACGCCCACCGTCCTCGCCCGCCACCTGCGCGAGGAGATCCTCGGCACCGGCGGCTCCCAGGCCGCCACCGCGGCCGTGGCCGCCGGCGGATTCGACGAGCCCGTCGCCATCGTGGGCATGAGCTGCCGCTTCCCCGGGGGCGTCCGCTCCCCGCAGCAGTTCTGGGACCTGGTCTCCGACGGCGTCGACGCGATCACCGACTTCCCCGTCAACCGCGGCTGGAACACCGACCTGCACCACCCCGACCCGGACAACCCCGGCACGACGTACTCCAGCCAGGGCGGCTTCCTGCACGACGCGGGCGAGTTCGACGCCTCCTTCTTCGGCATCTCGCCGCGCGAGGCCCTGTCGATGGACCCCCAGCAGCGGCTGCTGCTGGAGACCACCTGGGAGGCGTTCGAATACGCCGGCATCGACCCCACCACCGTCCACGGCAGCGCGACCGGTACCTTCATCGGCTCCACCTACCAGGAGTACGGACTGGGCGTCGAGGACGGCTCCGCCGGCCACCTGGTGACCGGCACCAGCCCCAGCGTGCTCTCCGGGCGCCTGGCCTACCTCTTCGGCCTCGAAGGCCCGGCGGTCACCGTCGACACCGCCTGCTCCTCGTCCCTGGTCGCCCTGCACCTGGCCTGCCAGTCGCTGCGCAACGGCGAGAGCTCCCTGGCCCTGGCCGGCGGCGCGACCGTGATGACCAACCCCAACCCGTTCGTCGCCTTCAGCCGCCAGCGGGCGCTGGCCGGTGACGGCCGCTGCAAGGCGTTCTCCGACGGCGCCGACGGCATGACCCTCGCCGAAGGCGTCGGCATCCTCGTCCTGGAGCGGCTCTCGGACGCCCAGCGCAACGGGCACGAGATCCTCGCCGTCGTCCGCGGCTCGGCCATCAACCAGGACGGCGCCTCCAACGGCCTGTCCGCCCCGAACGGCCCGTCCCAGCAGCGCGTCATCCGCCAGGCCCTGGCCAACGCCAAGGTGGAGCCGGGCGACATCGACGTCGTCGAGGCCCACGGCACCGGCACCGCCCTCGGCGACCCCATCGAGGCGCAGGCCCTGCTCAACACCTACGGCCAGGACCGCGACCCCGAGAACCCGCTGCTCCTGGGCTCCGTCAAGACCAACATCGGCCACACCCAGTCGGCGGCCGGCGTCGCCGGCGTCATCAAGATGGTCATGGCGCTGCGCCAGGGAGTGCTGCCGCGCACCCTGCACGCGGACACTCCCTCCAGCCACATCGACTGGACGTCCGGCACCCTCTCCCTGCTGAACGACCCCGCCGACTGGTCCGAGGGCGAGCGCCTGCGCCGCTGCGCGGTCTCCTCCTTCGGCATCAGCGGGACCAACGCCCACACCATCCTCGAAGAGGCCCCCCGCCCGATCGAGGCGACGGCGCCCGCCGTGACGGTGCCCCCGGCCGGTGACGCCGTCCCCTGGGTGCTGTCCGCCCGTACCCCGGGCGCACTGCGCGCCCAGGCGGCCCACCTCGCCGCCCACCTCGACGGCGCTCAGGCACCCGGCGCGCTGGACGTCGCGCACAGCCTGGTGGCCTCGCGCACGCTCTTCGACCACCGCGCCGTCGTCGTCGGCACCGACGACAGCACCCGGCGCGCGGCCCTCGACGCCCTCGCCACCGGCGGCTCCGCGCCCGGCGTAGTCCAGGGCACGGCCGACACCGAAGGCAAGACCGTCTTCGTCTTCCCCGGCCAGGGCTCCCAGTGGGTCGGCATGGGCGCACGGCTCCTGGAGGAGTCCCCGGTCTTCGCCGAGCGCCTGACCGAATGCGCCGTCGCCCTCTCGGAGTTCACCGACTGGTCGCTGCTCGACGTGCTGCGCCAGGCCGAAGGCGCGCCGACCCTGGACCGCGTCGACGTCGTACAGCCCGCCTCCTTCGCCGTCATGGTCTCGCTGGCCGCGCTGTGGACCTCCCACGGCATCACCCCCGACGCCGTGGTCGGCCACTCGCAGGGCGAGATCGCCGCGGCCGCCGTCTCCGGGGCGCTCTCCCTGGAGGACGCCGCCCGCGTCGTCGCGCTGCGCAGCCAGGCCATCGCCCGCGGGCTGGCCGGAGCCGGCGCCATGATGTCGGTCCCGCTGCCCGCCGCCGACGTCGAACAGCGCCTCGCCGCGTACGAGGGACTGTCGATCGCCGCCGTCAACGGCCCCCAGTCCACCGTCGTCTCCGGCGCCGTCGCGCCGATGGACGCCCTGCAGGCCGAACTGGTCGGCGAGGACATCCGCGCCAAGCGCATCGCCGTGGACTACGCCTCGCACTCCGCGCAGGTCGAGATGGTGCGCGACGAACTGCACACCGTCCTCGCGCCGGTGCGCCCGCGCACGGCGCAGGTGCCGTTCTTCTCCACCGTCACCGGCGACTGGCTCGACACCACCGTCATGGACGCCGGCTACTGGTACACCAACCTGCGGCAGACCGTCCGCTTCCAGCCCGCCATCGGCGAACTCCTCGCCCAGGGCCACCACTTCTTCATCGAGGTCAGCTCCCACCCCGTCCTCGCCATGGGCATCCAGGCGACCGTCGAGGAGGCCGGCGCCAAGGCCGCGGTGCTCGGCACGCTCCGGCGCGACACGGGCGGCACCGACCGCTTCCTGACCTCCCTCGCCGAGGCCTTCGTACGGGGCGCGGACGCCGACTGGGCCGGTGTCCTCGCCGGCACCGGCGCCCGCCGCGTGCCGCTGCCCACCTACGCCTTCCAGCGCGAGCACCTGTGGGCGATCCCCGAGCGGACCCGGGAACGGGCCGAAGCGGACCCCGCGGACGCGGAGTTCTGGACCGCGGTCGAGGAGGAGGACGTCGAGACCCTCGCCTCCAGCCTGCGTCTGGACCGCGACTCGCTGGCTCCGGTTCTGCCGGCCCTCTCGCACTGGCGCAAGCGCCGCCGCGACCTGTCCACCGTGGACTCCTGGCGCTACCGCGCCACCTGGAAGCCGCTGACCAGCCTGCCCACGGCGGCCCTGACGGGCACCTGGCTCGTCGTCGCCCCCGAAGGGGCCGACACCGACGCCGTCACCGGTGTCCTCGCCGCCCACGGCGCCGACCCGCGCACCCTCGTCCTGGACGACGCCTGCGCCGACCGCGCGACCCTGGCCGCGCGCCTGACCGGACTCGACGGCGCGGCGGACCTCACGGGAGTGGTGTCCCTGCTGGCCGAGGCCGAGGAGCAGAGCACGGCGCACCCGGCGCTCACCCGCGGGCTCGCCCTGACCCTCGCGCTCGTCCAGGCACTCGGCGACGCCGGGATCGGCGCACCCCTGTGGTGCCTGACCCAGGGAGCCGTCTCCACCGGCCGCGCGGACCGGCTGACCCACCCCGACCAGGCCCAGATCCTCGGCCTCGGCTGGACCGCCGCCCTCGAACACCCCCAGCGCTGGGGCGGCCTGGTCGACCTGCCCGAGCAGCTCGACCAGCGGGCCGGTGAGCGCCTGGCCGCCGTCCTGTCCGGCCGTACCGGTGAGGACCACCTCGCCCTGCGCGCCTCGGGCGTCCTCGCCCGCCGCGTCGTACGCGCCACGCCCGCCGACACCGCCCCGGCCGACCCCTGGACGCCGAGGGGCACCACCCTCGTCACCGGCGGCACCGGCACGCTCGCCCCGCACCTGGCCCGCTGGCTCGCCGAGCAGGGCGCCGAGCACGTCGTGCTCACCAGCCGCCGCGGCCCCGCGGCGCCCGGCGCGGAGGAACTCGTCCAGGAACTGGCCGAGCTGGGCTGCGAGGCCGGCGTCGTCGCCTGCGACCTGACCGACCGCGACGCCGTCGCCCGGATGCTCGCCGGGCTCGAAGCCGAAGGCCGTACCGTACGCACCGTCGTGCACACCGCCGTCACCATCGAACTGGCGACGCTGGAGGAGACCACCCACGACGACTTCGCGAAGGTGATGGACGCCAAGGTCACCGGCGCCCGGCACCTGGACGAACTCCTCGGCGACGACCTCGACGCCTTCGTCCTGTACTCCTCCACCGCCGGCATGTGGGGCAGCGGCGCCCACGCCGCCTACGTCGCCGGCAACGCCTACCTCAACGCCCTGGCCGAACACCGCCGCGCCCGCGGCGCCCGCGCCACCGCCGTCTCCTGGGGCATCTGGGCCGACGACCTCAAGCTCGGCCGCGTCGACCCCGGCCAGATCCGCCGCAGCGGACTGGTCTTCATGGACCCGCAGCTGGCCCTCACCGGCCTGCGCCAGGCCCTCGACGACGACGAGACGCTGCTGGCCGTCGCCGACGTGGACTGGGACCGCTACCACCCCGTCTTCACCGCCGCGCGGCCCACCCGCCTCTTCGAGGACGTGCCCGAGGTCCAGCGGCTCGCCGAGGACACCGGCACCGTCGCGGACTCCGGCAACGAGTTCGCCGCCCGGCTCCAGGGGCTCGCCCCCGTCGAGCAGGACCGCCTCCTGCTGGACCTCGTCCGCGCCGAGGCGGCCACCGCGCTCGGCCACGCCTCACCCGACGTGCTCTCCGAACAGCGCGCCTTCCGCGACGTCGGCTTCGACTCGCTGACCGCCGTCGACCTGCGCAACCGGATCGCCGCCGTGACCGGGCTCGCCCTGCCGAGCACCATGGTCTTCGACTACCCCAACCCGCTCGCGCTCGTCGCCTACCTGCGCGAGTCCATCGCCGGGTCCGCCACGGGCACCGCCACCACCACGAGCAGCGCCGCCGCCGACGACGAGCCCATCGCCATCATCGGCATGAGCTGCCGCTACCCCGGCGGCGTCGGCTCGCCGGAGGACCTGTGGCGCCTGGTCACCGAGGGCGGCGACGCCACCGGCGAGTTCCCCACCGACCGCGGCTGGGACACCGAGGGCCTCTACGACCCCGACCCCGACCGGGCCGGCCACACCTACTCGACCCGCGGCGGCTTCCTCCACGAAGCCGCGGACTTCGACGCCTCCTTCTTCGGCATCTCGCCGCGTGAGGCCCTGGCCATGGACCCCCAGCAGCGGCTGCTGCTGGAGACCTCCTGGGAGGCCATGGAGCGCGCGGGCATCGACCCCGCGACCCTGCGCGGCAGCGGCACCGGCACGTTCATCGGCGCCAGCTACCAGGACTACGGAGCCTCCGGGGCCAGCCCGGAAGGCGCCGAGGGACACCTGATCACCGGCACCATCTCCAGCGTCCTGTCCGGCCGGCTCTCCTACACCTACGGCTTCGAGGGCCCGGCCGTCTCCCTCGACACCGCCTGCTCCTCGTCCCTGGTCGCCCTGCACCTGGCCTGCCAGTCGCTGCGCAACGGCGAGAGCTCCCTGGCCCTGGCCGGCGGCGTCAGCATCATGTCCACGCCCGGCGCGTTCATCGGCTTCAGCCGCCAGCGCGCGATGGCCGCCGACGGCCGCTGCAAGGCGTACTCCGACCAGGCCGACGGCATGACCCTCGCCGAAGGCGTCGGCCTGCTCCTCGTCGAGCGCCTGTCGGACGCCCGCCGCAACGGGCACCAGGTCCTGGCCGTCATCCGGGGCTCCGCCGTCAACCAGGACGGCGCCTCCAACGGCCTGACCGCGCCCAACGGCCCGTCCCAGCAGCGCGTCATCCGCCAGGCCCTGGCCAACGCCAAGGTGGACCCCGACGGCATCGACGTCATCGACGGCCACGGCACCGGCACCGCCCTCGGCGACCCGATCGAGGCGCAGGCCCTGCTCGCCACCTACGGCCAGGGCCGCGACCCCGAGAACCCGCTGCTCCTGGGCTCCGTCAAGTCCAACATCGGGCACACCCAGATGGCGTCCGGCGTGGCCAGCGTCATCAAGATGGTCATGGCCCTGCGCCACGGCACCGTGCCGCAGAGCCTGCACATCGACCGGCCCTCCACGCACGTCGACTGGAGCTCCGGCGCCATCCGCCTGCTCACCGAGCCGCTGTCCTGGCCCGGCACCGACCACCCGCGCCGCGCGGGCGTCTCCTCCTTCGGGCTCAGCGGCACCAACGTCCACACCATCCTCGAACAGGCCCCGGAAGAGCGGCCCGAGGACGACACCGACACCGCGCCGGCCCGCCCGGCCGAGCCCACCCCCGTCCCCTTCACCCTGTCCGGACACACCGAAGCGGCCCTGCGCGCACAGGCCGGGCGGCTCCTGACCCACCTCACCGACCACCCCGGACTGCCCCTCACCGACCTCGCGTTCTCCCTCGCCGCCTCCCGGTCGGCCCTGGAGCACCGGGCGGCCGTCGTCACCGACGACCACGACACCCTCGTCCGCGCCCTGACCGCACTGCGCGACGCGGCCCCCGACGGCGGGCTGCTCACCGGCAGCCCGGACCGCGGCCGGCTGGCCTTCCTCTTCACCGGCCAGGGCAGCCAGCGCCCCGGAATGGGACGCGAGCTGTACGAGCGCCACCCCGTGTACGCCGAGGCCCTGGACGCCGTACTGGCCCGCTTCGACCTCGAACTCGACCGGCCGCTGCGCGAGATCCTCTTCGCCGCCCCGGACACCCCCGAGGCCGCGCTGCTGGACGACACCGGCTACACCCAGCCCGCCCTGTTCGCCCTCGAAGTGGCCCTGTTCCGCCTCGCCGAGTCCTGGGGCCTGCGCCCCGACTACGTCGCGGGACACTCCATCGGCGAGTTCGCCGCCGCGCACGCCGCCGGAGTCCTCTCCCTGGAGGACGCCTGCACCCTCGTCGCGGCCCGCGGGCGCCTGATGGCGGCGCTGCCCGCGGGCGGCGCCATGGCCTCCGTCGAGGCCACCGAGGACGAGGTGGCCCTCGTGCTCGCCTCCTACGAGGGGCGGGCCGCGGTCGCCGCCGTCAACACCCCGGCCTCCCTGGTCGTCTCCGGCGACGAGGACGCCGTCCTCGCGGTGGCGGCGCACTTCCAGGAGCTCGGCCGCCGCACCAAGCGGCTGCGCGTCAGCCACGCCTTCCACTCGCCGCACATGGACCCGATGCTGGCGGACTTCGCCCGCGTCGTCGGCTCCGTCACCTGCCACGCGCCCACCGTCCCGCTGGTGTCCACGGTCACCGGCGCGCTCCTGACGCACGACGAGCTCGCCACACCGGAGTACTGGACCGGACAGGTCCGCGGCACCGTCCGCTTCGCCGACGCCGTACAGCACCTCACCGAGCACGGCGTGACGACCTTCTTCGAGCTCGGGCCGGACGCCGTACTCAGCGGCGCGGTACGCGAGAGCACCGGCGACCAGGAGCGGGCCACCGCCGTCCCGGCACTGCGCCGTGACCGGCCCGAGGCCGTGGCGCTGACCACGGCGCTGGCCGGGCTCCACCTCCACGGGGTGGGCGTCGACTGGGACGCCGTGTTCGCGGGCACCGGCGCCCGCCGGATCGACCTGCCCACCTACTCCTTCCAGCGCGAGCGCTACTGGCCCGAGGCAACCGCCGGTACCGCCGCACCCGTGCACCCCGCCGACGCGGCGGACGCGGAGTTCTGGTCGGCCGTCGAGCGCGCCGACCTGGAGTCCCTGGGCTCCTCGCTCGACCTGGACGACGACACCCTCACCGCCGTCGTGCCCGCCCTCTCCTCCTGGCGGCGCAAGAGCCGCGAGCGCTCCACCGTCGACGGCTGGCGCTACCGGGCCACCTGGAAGCCCCTCACCGGCCCGGCCGACGCCGCACGCCCGTCCGGGACCTGGCTGGTGCTCGCACCCGCCGACGGCGAGCAGACCTGGCCCGACACGGTCGCCGGCGCCCTGGGCACCGACTCCGTACGGGTCGAGGTCACCACGCCGCAGCGCCGGGAACTGGCCGAGCGGCTGGGCGAACTGGCCGCCGAGCACGGTGAGTTCGCGGGCGTCCTGTCCCTGCTGGCCACGGCGGGCGAAGGCGCCGGGGGCGTCGATGACGCCACCGCCGCGGGCCTGCTGCTCACGACGGCCGCCGTCCAGGCCCTTGGAGACGCCGGGATCGAGGCCCCCCTGTGGTGCGTGACGCGCACCGCCGTCGCCGTGGACCGCGCCGAACACCCGGCCCGTCCCGCCCAGGCCGCCGTGTGGGGCCTGGGACGTGTCGCCGCGCTGGAGCACCCGCAGCGCTGGGGCGGCCTCGTCGACCTCCCCGACGAGCTCGACGGCACCACCCTGCGCCGCCTGGCCACCGTCCTCGCCGCAAGCGGGGGCGAGGACCAGCTCGCCGTACGCACCACCGCGACCTTCGCCCGCCGCCTGGCGCACCACCGAACCGAACCGGCCACCAAGGCCGAAACGTTCGGCCCCACCGGCACCGTGCTCGTCACCGGCGGCACCGGAGCCCTCGGCGGCCACGTCGCCCGATGGCTCGCCGAAGCGGGCGCCCAGCACCTGCTGCTGGTCAGCCGCCGCGGAACCGACGCCCCCGGCGCCGCCGACCTGGTCGCACAGATCGAGGACCTGGGCGCCCGGGTCACCGTCGCGGCCTGCGACACGGCCGACCGCGACGAGCTCGACGCCGCACTGGCCCTGATCCCCGACGAGCACCCGCTCACCGCGGTGTTCCACACCGCCGGCACCGTCGACGACGGCACCCTGGACACGCTCACCCCCGAGCAGTTCGCCACCGTCCTGCGCGCCAAGGTCACCGCCACCCGCAACCTGCACGAGGCCACCCGCGACCTGGAGCTGACCGCCTTCGTGCTGTTCTCCTCCGTCGCCGGCACCCTCGGCGCGGCCGGCCAGGGCAACTACGCCGCCGCCAACGCCTTCCTGGACGCCTTCGCCGAACACCGCCGCGCCCACGGCCTGCCCGCCACCTCGCTGGCCTGGGGCCCCTGGGCCGAGGGCGGCATGGCGGCCGACGGCACCGGCATCCAGGAACGCGTCCGCCGCGGCGGCTTCAACCCCATGGAGCCCCAGCTCGCCCTCACCGCCCTGCGGCGCGCGATCGAGCACGGCGCCACGACGCTGACCCTCGCCGACATCGACTGGCAGCGCTACGCGGAGGTGTTCACCGCGCTGCGCCCCAGCCCCCTCGTCGCCGACCTGCCCGAACTGCACCGGGCCGCACCGACCGCCGGGGCGGCCGAAGCCGCGCTGCGCGAACCGACCCTGCGCCGGCAGCTCGCCGACCTCTCCCCGGCCGCGCGCCCGCGCTTCGTCCTGGACCTGGTCCGCACCCAGGTGGCCGCGGTCCTCGGACACACCGGCACCTCGGGCATCGGCGCCGACCGCGCCTTCAGCGACCTCGGTTTCGACTCGCTGACCACCGTCGAACTGCGCAACACCCTCACGGCCGGCACCGGCCTGAAACTGCCCGCGACCCTCGTCTACGACTACCCGACCCCGACCGCCCTCGCCGACTTCCTGCTCGGCGAACTCCTGGGCACCCTGCCCGAGACCGGCACCGGCATCCCGGCCACCTTCGGCCGGGCGGCGGACGACGACCCCATCGCCATCGTCGGCCTGAACTGCCGCTTCCCCGGCGGCGTACGGTCCCCCGAAGACCTCTGGCGGCTGCTGAGCGGCGGCGAGGACGCGATCAGCGGATTCCCCGCGGACCGCGGCTGGGACCTGGAAGCGCTCGCCCAGGGCGCCTCCGCCACCCTCGAAGGCGGCTTCCTCGACGGCGTCGGCCTCTTCGACGCCTCCTTCTTCGGTATCTCGCCCCGCGAGGCCCTGGCCATGGACCCCCAGCAGCGCCTGCTGCTGGAGACCACCTGGGAGGCCTTCGAGCGCGCCGGAATCGACGCGAGCACCCTGCGCGGCAGCCGCACCGGCGTCTTCGTCGGCACCAACGGCCAGGACTACGCCACGCTCCTGCGCAAGGGCACCGGCACCGCCGACGTACGCGGCCACGTCGCCACCGGCAACACCGCAAGCGTCATGTCCGGCCGCCTCTCCTACGCCTTCGGCCTGGAGGGCCCGGCCGTCACCGTCGACACCGCCTGCTCCTCCGCGCTGGTGGCCATGCACATGGCCGCCAACGCCCTGCGCGGCGGCGAGTGCACACTCGCACTGGCCGGCGGCGTCTCGGTCATGTCCAGCCCCGACTCCTTCACCGAGTTCACCGTCCAGGGCGGGCTGGCCCCCGACGGCCGCTGCAAGCCCTTCGCCGACGCGGCCGACGGCACCAGCTGGTCCGAGGGCGTGGGCATCCTCGTCCTGGAACGGCTCTCCGACGCCCGCCGCAACGGCCACGACGTATGGGGCATCGTGCGCGGCACCGCCGTCAACCAGGACGGCGCCTCCAACGGACTGACCGCGCCCAGCGGACGGGCCCAGCAGCGCGCCATCCGCCAGGCCCTCGCCGACGCCGACCTCAGCCCCGCCGACGTCGACGTCGTCGAGGCCCACGGCACCGGCACCACCCTCGGCGACCCCATCGAGGCACACGCCCTGATCGCCGCCTACGGACAGGAGCGGGAGCGCCCGCTGCTGCTCGGCGCCGTCAAGTCGAACCTGGGCCACACCCAGGCCGCGGCCGGCGTCGCCGGCACCATCAAGGTGCTCCTGGCCATGCGGTACGGCGTCCTGCCCAAGACCCTGCACGTCAACGCCCCGTCCTCGCACGTCGACTGGACGGACGAGACGATCACGCTCGTCACCGAGCAGCAGGAGTGGCCCGAGACCGGTCACGTCCGGCGGGCGGGTGTCTCCGCCTTCGGTGTCAGCGGCACCAACGCGCACGTGATCATCGAGCAGGCGCCGGACGCCGAGGAGCCCGCGGCGGCCGAGCCCGCCACGCCCACCACGGTGCCGGGCATCGTGCCCTGGCCGGTGTCGGGCACGTCCGAGGCCGCGCTGGCGGCCCAGATCGAACGGTTCTCGGCGCTGACCGGCCCGTCACCGGTCGACGTGGGCCACTCCCTCGCCACCGGCAGGACGGCGTTCGCCCACCGCGCGGTCCTCGCGGCCGACGGCGAGGGCGTACGGGAACTCGCACGCGGCGTCGCCCAGGAGGCCGACGGCAAGCTGGCGGTGCTGTTCTCGGGTCAGGGTGCGCAGCGGGTCGGTATGGGCCGGGAGTTGTACGGCCGTTTCCCGGTGTTCGCCGAGGCGTTCGACGAGGTGCTGGCTCACTTCGACGGCGGGTTGCGCGATGTGATGTTCGGTGATGCGGAGGGTCTGGATGAGACCGGGTTCACGCAGCCTGCGCTGTTCGCGGTGGAGGTGGCGCTGTTCCGGCTGACCGAGTCGCTCGGTATCCGTCCGGATTTCGTGGCCGGGCATTCGATCGGTGAGATTGCCGCGGCCCATGTGGCGGGGGTGTTCTCGCTGGCGGACGCGTGTGCGCTGGTGGCGGCGCGGGCGCGGCTGATGCAGGCGCTGCCTGCGGGCGGTGCGATGGTCGCGGTCCAGGCCACGGAGAGTGAGGTGGCGGCGCGGCTGGTGGACGGTGTGTCGATCGCGGCGGTCAACGGGCCGGAGGCCGTGGTGATCGCCGGGGACGAGGCGGAGGCGCTCCGTATCGCGGAGGAGTTCGCCGCCGAGGGCCGCAAGACGCGGCGCCTGTCGGTGAGCCACGCCTTCCACTCGCCGCTGATGGAGCCGATGCTCGCCGACTTCCGGCAGGTGGCCGAGGGGCTGTCGTACGAGGCCCCGCAGATCCCCATCGTCTCGAACGTGACCGGGGAACTCGCCACCGAGGAACTCGTGTGCTCGCCCGGCTACTGGGTGCGCCACGTGCGGGAGACGGTGCGCTTCGCCGACGGCGTGCGTGCGCTGGAGACCGAGGGAGCGTCCGTCTTCCTGGAGGTGGGTCCCGACGGTGTGCTGACGGCGATGGCCCAGCACACCCTGGACGGGTCGGCCGTGGCCGTCCCCGCCCTGCGCAAGGACCGCCCCGAGGAGACGGCCCTGCTCACCGCGCTGGCACACCTGTACGTCAACGGTGTCGGCGTCGACTGGTCCGGGGTCTTCCACGGCACCGGTGCCCGTCGCGTGGACCTGCCGACCTACCCCTTCCAGCACGAGTGGTACTGGCCGGAGGCCGCGCCCACGGGACACCTGTCGGACGGCTCGCAGGACCCCGTGGACGCCGAGTTCTGGGACGCGGTGGAGCGCGAGGACCTGTCGTCGCTCTCCGCCGACCTCGAACTGGACGACACCGCGCTGACCGCCCTCGTACCCGCCCTGTCCGCCTGGCGCCGCAAGCGCGTCGAGCGCTCGACCGTCGACGGCTGGCGCTACCAGGTCACGTGGAAGCCGCTCACCGGGATCTCGGCGGGCACGCTTCCCGGACCGTGGCTGGCGCTCGTCCCGGCAGGCGGCGCGGGCGACGAGTGGACCGCCGCCGTGATCGCGGCCCTCGGTGACGACGCCGTGAGCGTCGAGGTGGACCCGGCGGACGGCCGCGCGCTGTCCGCTCAGCTGGCCGAAACCGCCGCATCCGGCACCGGGTTCGCGGGTGTCGTCTCCCTGCTCGCGGTCCGGGCCGCCGAAGGCATCGCCCCCGCCGGGCCGGTCTGGCCGGACCGGGCGCTGCGGGCACTGGCCGACGCCGGTATCGACGCCCCCCTCTGGTACGTCACCCGGGGCGCGGTGTCGGCCGGCCGCTCGGAGACCGACCTGGACGCCGCCCAGGCGGCCGTGTGGGGGATGGGCCGGGTCATGGCCCTGGACCACCCCGAGCGCTGGGGCGGCCTCGTCGACATCGCCCACGTACTCGACCGGCGTTCGGCGGACCGGTTCCGTGCCGTACTGTCCGGCAAGAGCGGCGAGGACCAGGTGGCACTGCGGTCCTCGGGCGTCTTCGGACGCCGGCTGGTGCGCGCCTCGGCCGACACCCCGGCCGCCACGTGGCAGCCGTCCGGCACGGTCCTGGTCGTCGGCAGCGCGTCCGGCATCGCCGGGCCCTTCGCCCGCCGGCTCGCCGAAGAGGGCGCCCGGCACATCCTGCTGGCCGGGCCCGCCACATCCGGCATCGACCAGCTGCGTGCCGACTTCGACGGCCTGGACGCGGAGCTGACGCACCTCGACTGCGCCCCGGCCGACGACGAGGCAATCCTGACCGCCCTCGCCGCGCTCCCGCAGACGGCACCGCTGACCGCCGTGGTCCACACCGACGCGGACGCGCTGTCCGGTGACAGCGAGCCGGGCGCCGCCCTGGCCGCGCTGCACACGGCCGTGGAGAACCTGGCGGCCGTGGCCGGCGCGGCGACCGGAGAGCGGCCCCTGGACGCCTTCGTCCTCTGCTCCTCGATCGCCGGGACCTGGGGTGCCGGCGCCCGGGGAACCGAGGCGGCGGCCGGAGCCCTGCTGGACGCCCTGGCCCGGCGGTACCGCGCACACGGGCTGCCCGCCCTGTCCGTGGCCTGGGGCGCCTGGGCGGACACCGCCGACGACAGCCTGGCCGCGCACCTGCGGGCCAACGGACTGCCCGCGATGGACACCGGGCGGGCCCTGAGCGCCCTCGCCCGCTGCGTCGGCGACGACGCGGCCTCGGTGACGGTCGCCGACGTGCGGTGGGACCGGTTCGCGCCGGCCTTCACCCGCAACCGGAGCGGCGCCCTGTTCACCGAACTCCCCGAGGCGCGAGCCGCCCTGGCGGAGCCCGAGGGCACCGAGCAGGGCACGGCGACCGGTCTCAAGGAGCGGCTCGCCGCCCGCCCGGCCGCGGAGCGGACCGAGATGCTGCTGACCCTGGTCCGCGGCGAGGTGGCCTCGGTACTCGGCTTCGCCGACGCCGACGCCGTACCGACCGGACCGGCCTTCAAGGACCTCGGCTTCGACTCGCTGACCGCCGTCGACCTGCGCAACCAGCTCGCCACCGCGACAGGCCTGTCGCTGCCCGCCACCCTGGTCTTCGACTACCCGACGGCGGAGGCGCTGGCCGGCCACCTGCGCACCGAACTCCTCGGCGAGGACGGCGACGAGCTGCCCGCCGCCACGGCGGTACGGGCGCGGGGCGCGGACGTGGCCGACGACCCGGTCGTCATCGTCGGCATGAGCTGCCGCTTCCCGGGCGGGGTCCGCTCGCCCGAGGACCTGTGGAACCTGGCCATGGGAGAGGTGGACGCCATCGGCGGCTTCCCCGTCGACCGCGGCTGGGACCTGGACCAACTGCTGCACGGCGACCGGGACGGCCGCGGCCGCACCATCGCCCGGGAAGGCGGCTTCCTGCACGACGTCGCCGACTTCGACCCCGGCTTCTTCGGCATCTCGCCGCGCGAGGCCATGGTCATGGACCCGCAGCAGCGCATCCTGCTGGAGGCGACCTGGGAGGCGCTGGAGCGCACCGGCATCGACCCGGCCGGGCTGCGCGGCGGTGACACGGGCGTGTTCATCGGCGGCGGCTCGGGCGACTACCGGCCCGAGGCGGGCCAGCTGGGCCACGCGCAGACCGCGCAGTCGGCGAGCCTGCTCTCCGGCCGGGTGGCCTACCACTTCGGCCTGGAAGGCCCGACCGTCAGCGTCGACACGGCCTGCTCCTCGTCCCTGGTGGCCTTCCACCTGGCCGCCCAGTCACTGCGCAGCGGCGAGTGCTCCATCGCGCTCACCGGCGGTGTGACGGTGATGTCCTCCCCGGTGAACTTCGTGGAGTTCGGGGAGCTGGGCGCCCTCGCGCCCGACGGCCGCTGCCGGGCCTTCGCCGACTCCGCGAGCGGCACCGGCTGGTCCGAGGGCGTGGGCGTCCTCGTCCTGGAACGGCTCTCCGACGCCCGCCGCAACGGCCACGAGATCCTCGCCGTCCTGCGCGGCTCGGCGATCAACCAGGACGGTGCCAGCAACGGCATCACCGCGCCCAACGGCCCCTCGCAGCGCCGCGTCATCCGGCGGGCCCTGGCCGACGCCGGACTGGCACCGGCCGACGTCGACGCGGTGGAGGCGCACGGCACCGGCACCACCCTGGGCGACCCGATCGAGGCCCAGGCCCTGCTGGCCACGTACGGACAGGACCGGGAACGGCCGCTGCTGCTGGGATCGCTGAAGTCCAACATCGGCCACACCCAGGCCGCCGCGGGCGTCGCCGGCGTGATCAAGATGGTGCAGGCCATGCGCCACGGCGTCCTGCCCAGGACCCTGCACGTGGACGAGCCGTCGGCGCACGTCGACTGGACCGCCGGTGCGGTCGACCTGCTGACGCAGGCGGCCGACTGGCCGCTCACCGACCGCCCCCGGCGGGCCGGCATCTCGGCCTTCGGCGCCAGCGGCACCAACTCCCACGTGATCATCGAGCAGTTCGCGCAGCCCGGGCAGCCCGCCGCGGCCGAACCCGCGGGACAGGTCCGCGGCCCGCTGCCGGTACCCGTGTCGGCCGCCGCGCCGGAGGCACTGCGGGCCCAGGCCCGGCAGCTGCACTCCTACGTGAGCGCCCGGCCCGAACTCACCACCGCCGGCCTCGCCCGGTCGCTGGCCACCACCCGCTCGGTCTTCGCACACCGCGCCGCCGTCCTCGCCGGCGACCGCGACGAGCTGCTGGACGGCCTGGCCGCGCTCGCCGACGGCCACACCACGCCGCAGGTCGTCCAGGGAGAGGCCGGCGCCCGCCGCGGCAAGCTGGCGGTGCTGTTCTCCGGCCAGGGCACCCAGCGGCTGGGCATGGGACGGGAGCTGTACGACCGCTTCCCGGTCTTCGCCGAGGCCTTCGACGCGGTGACCGCGCACCTCGACGCCGAGCTGGAACGCCCGCTGCGGGACGTCGTGTTCGACGACGCGGAGCTGCTCAACCGGACCGGCTTCACCCAGCCCGCGCTGTTCGCCATCGAGGTGGCGCTGTTCCGCCTGGTCGAGTCCTGGGGCATCCGCCCGGACTTCGCCGCCGGGCACTCGATCGGTGAGATCGCCGCGGCACACGTGGCCGGGGTCTTCTCCCTGGAGGACGCCTGCAAGGTCGTGGCCGCACGGGCCCGGCTGATGGACGCCCTGCCGGCCGGCGGCGCCATGGTCGCCGTCCAGGCCACCGAGGAGGAGACGACGGCGCTGCTGACCGAGGGCGTGTCGATCGCCGCGGTCAACGGTCCCCGGTCGACGGTCCTGTCCGGCGACGAGGACGCCGTACTGACCGTCGCGGCGAAACTCACCGCCGACGGGCGCAAGACTAGGCGTTTGCGGGTCAGCCATGCGTTTCACTCCCTGCACATGGACGCCATTCTTGAGGACTTCCGACGGATCACCGGGAGCGTGGACTACCACGCCCCCCGGATTCCGCTCGTGTCCAACGTGACCGGCGAAGCGGCGACCGCGGAGCAGGTGTGCTCCCCGGACTACTGGGTGCGCCACGTCCGTGACGCGGTCCGCTTCGGTGACGGCGTCCGCACCCTCACCGAGCGCGGCGTGACCACCTTCCTGGAACTCGGCCCCGACGGCGGGCTGTGCGCCATGGCCCAGGACACCCTGGACGCCGTGTCCTCGCAGGCGGCGGCCGTGCCGGCGCTGCGCAAGGACCGCGGCGAGCAGGAGTCCGTGCTCACCGCCCTCGCCCGGCTGTACGTCGGCGGAGCCGTCCCGGACTGGGACGCCGTACTCGAAGAGGCCGCGGCCGAACCGCGCCGCACCGACCTGCCCACCTACCCCTTCCAGCACCAGCGGTACTGGCCGGTCGCACTGCCGACGGCCGCCACCGCTGCGGGCGGCGAGGACGACGGCTTCTGGTCGGCGGTCCGCGAGGCCGACTTCGCCTCACTGGAGACGACGCTCGACGTCGACGGCGACGCACTGGCCAAGGTGCTTCCCGCGCTCGCCGACTGGCGCCGCCGGCGCGGCCAGGACAGCACCGTCGACGGCTGGCGGCAGCAGATCACCTGGCAGCCGCTGAGCACGCAGCCCGCCCGCACCCCGGCAGGCACCTGGCTCGCCGTACTCCCGGCCGGACACGCCGACGACCCCTGGGCCGCCGACGCCGTCGCCGCCCTGGGCCCGGACGCCGTACGCCTGGAAGCGCCCGGCCCCGACCGCGCGGCACTGGCCGAGCGGCTGCGGCGACTGGCCGCCGACGGGCACGAGTTCACCGGAGTGGTGTCCCTGCTCGCCCTCGCCGAAGCACCCGCACCCGGTGCGGACGCACCCGAGGCACTGGCCCTGACCACCGCCCTGATCCAGGCGCTCGGCGACGCGGACCTCGCCGCACCCCTGTGGTGCGTCACCCGCGGCGCGGTCGCCGCGGCGCCCTCCGAGCCGGTACCCGGACTCGCCCAGGCCGCCGTATGGGGCCTGGGACGGGTCGCCGCACTGGAGCACCCGCAGCGCTGGGGCGGTCTGGTCGACCTGCCCGGCACCCTCGACGAGCGGTCCGCCGCCCGCTTCGCCGAAACCCTCGCGGCTCCCGGCGGGGAGGACCAGATCGCGATCCGGCCCTCCGCCGCCCTCGGCCGCCGGCTGGTCCCCGTACCGGCCGGACGCGGCGCGGCGGAGTGGAAGCCCGACGGCACCGTCCTGATCACCGGCGGTACCGGAGCCCTGGGCGCCCACGTGGCACGTAAGCTCGCCGAGGCGGGCGCCCGGCACCTGCTGCTCCTCAGCCGCCGGGGCGCCGACGCCCCCGGCGCGGACGGACTGCGGGACGAACTCACCGCGCTGGGCGCCGAGGTCACCCTCACCGCCTGCGACGCCGCCGACCGTGACGCGCTCGGGAAGGTCCTGGCGGACCTGCCGGAGGAGGCGCCGCTGACCGGCGTGATCCACACGGCGGGCGTCCTGGACGACGGTGTCCTGGACAGCCTCACCCCGGACCGCTACGAGGCCGTGTACCACGCCAAGGCCGCCTCGGCCCTGGCCCTGCACGACCTCACCCGGGACCTGGACCTGGCCGTGTTCGCCCTGTTCTCCTCGTCCTCCGGCGCGGTCGGCAACGCCGGCCAGGCCAACTACGCCGCCGCCAACGCCTTCCTGGACGCGCTCGCCGAGCAGCGTCGCGCCGAGGGCCTGGCCGCGACCTCGATCGCCTGGGGCGTGTGGGGCGGCGGCGGAATGGCCGACGGCGACCGGGCGGCCGACGTGGCCCGGCGCATCGGAATCCGCCCGCTGGACCCGGACCTCGCCGTCGTGGCGCTGCGCCGGGCCGTCATGGACGGGCGGCCCACCGAGGTCGTCGCCGACATCGAACGCGACCGGTTCGTCCGCTCCTTCACCGCCGTACGGCCCAGCCCGCTCCTCGGCGAGGCGGCCGGGGCCGAGCACCCGGAGGCGGGGGACACCGGTGCGGACACCACCGGCGAGGCGCTGCGCGAGAAGCTGACGGCCCTGCCGCCCGCCAAGCGCCCCGAAGCCGTACTGAATCTGGTCCGCACCCGGGCCGCGGCCGTACTGGGACACCCCACGGTCGACGCCGTGGGCGCCGACCGGGCGTTCCGCGACCTCGGCTTCGACTCCCTCAGCGCCGTCGAACTGCGCAACCAGCTCGGCGCCGCGACCGGACTGTCCCTGACCGCCACGCTCGTCTTCGACCACCCCAACCCCGTCGACCTGGCAGCCCACATCCTGAGCCTGCTCGTCCCCGACGAGGGACCGGGGGCCGGCGACGGCGACCCGGACGCCTCCGGCATCAGGGCCCTGCTCGCCTCCGTCTCCATGAACAAGCTGCGTGAGATCGGCGTACTCGAACCCCTGATGAAGCTCGCCGCCGAGCAGAGCGCGGCGTCCAACGGCGAGGCCCCGGCCGCCACGGAAGCAGACGCCTACGAGGAGTCGATCGACGCGATGGACATCGCCGACCTGGTGCAGGCGGCACTCGACGGCAATTCCCCCCAAGAGCGCTGAAAGAGCGGACCATGACCACATCCAGTGAAACCGTCGTCGCGGCCCTCCGCGCCTCTCTCAAGGAAGCCGAGCACCTGCGGCGGGAGAACCGCAAACTCGTCGCAGCGGCCACCGAGCCGATCGCGATCGTGGCGATGAGCTGCCGCTACCCCGGCGGCGTGAACTCGCCCGAGGAGCTCTGGGAACTCCTGGCCTCCGGCAAGGACGCGATCAGCGCGTTCCCCACGGACCGCGGCTGGGACCTCGACGCCCTGCGGGACGCGGGCGTCGACCAGCGCGGCAACGCCGTCAGCCAGGAAGGAGGCTTCCTCGACGGCATGGCGGACTTCGACGCGGACTTCTTCGGGATCTCGCCGCGCGAATCCGTCACCATGGACCCGCAGCAGCGGCTCCTGCTGGAGACCTCCTGGGAGGCGATCGAACGCGCCGGCATCGACCCGGTGTCCCTGCGCGGCAGCCGCACCGGTGTCTTCGTCGGCACCAACGGCCAGGACTACGCATACCTGCTGGTGCGCTCCCTGGCCGACGCCACCGGCGACATCGGCACCGGAATCGCCGCCAGCGCCACTTCCGGGCGGCTGTCCTACACGCTGGGCCTGGAAGGCCCGGCCGTCACGGTCGACACGGCGTGCTCCTCCTCGCTCGTGGCCCTGCACCAGGCTTCGCACGCCCTGCGGGCCGGTGAGTGCTCGCTGGCCCTGGTCGGCGGCGTGAACGTGATGTCGTCCCCTGGTTCCCTGATGGAGTTCAGCCGGCAGGGCGGCCTCGCGGCGGACGGCCGCTGCAAGGCGTTCGCCGACGCGGCGGACGGCACCGGCTGGTCCGAGGGCGTGGGCATCCTCGTCGTCGAGCGGCTGAGCGACGCCCGCCGCAACGGTCACCCCGTCCTCGCGGTCGTCCGGGGCTCCGCCGTCAACCAGGACGGCGCCTCCAACGGCTTCACGGCGCCCAGCGGCCCGTCGCAGCAGCGGGTCATCCGCCAGGCGCTCGCGAGCGCCGGTCTGGCGGCCTCGGACGTGGACGCCGTCGAGGCCCACGGCACCGGCACCCCGCTCGGCGACCCGATCGAGGCACAGGCGCTGCTGGCCACGTACGGCCAGGGCCGCGACCCCGAGCGGCCGCTGCTGCTCGGCTCGGTGAAGTCCAACCTCGGGCACACCCAGGCCGCGGCCGGCGTGGCGGGGATCATCAAAACGGTCCTGGCGATGCGCAACGGCGTGCTGCCGCAGACCCTGCACGTGGACGCGCCGTCATCGCACGTCGACTGGTCGTCCGGCGCGGTGGACCTGCTGACGGGGCCCCGGCAGTGGCCCACGGTCGACCGCCCGTGGCGGGCGGGGGTGTCGTCGTTCGGAATCAGCGGCACCAACGCGCACGTGATCGTGGAACAGGCGGAACCGGCCGAGGAGCCGGCCACGGAACCGGTGACGACACCCACGGTGGCGCCGTGGCTGGTGTCGGGCAGGACCGAGCAGGCGCTCACGGCGCAGATCGAACAGATCGCGTCGCTGCGGGGCTCGGCGCCGCCGGTGGATGTGGGCTTCTCGCTCGCCACGGGCCGTTCGCTCTTCGAGCACCGTGCGGTACTGCTGGCTCAGAGCACCGACGGCGAGCTGTCCGAGGCGGCCCGGGGCCGCGCGGAGACGGGCCGCTCGCTGGCGGTGCTGTTCTCGGGTCAGGGTGCGCAGCGGGTCGGTATGGGCCGGGAGTTGTACGGCCGGTTCCCGGTGTTCGCCGAGGCGCTGGACGAGGTGCTGGGGCATTTCGATTCCGGGTTGCGCGATGTGATGTTCGGTGATGCGGAGGGTCTGGATGAGACCGGGTTCACGCAGCCTGCGCTGTTCGCGATCGAGGTGGCGCTGTTCCGGCTGACGGAATCCCTGGGTATCCGACCGGACTTCGTGGCCGGGCATTCGATCGGTGAGATCGCCGCCGCGTATGTGGCGGGGGTGTTCTCGCTGGCGGATGCGTGTGCGCTGGTGGCGGCCCGTGCGCGGCTGATGCAGGCGCTGCCGGCGGGCGGTGCGATGGTCGCCGTCCAGGCCACGGAAGGTGAGGTGGCTGCGCGGCTGGTGGACGGGGTATCCCTCGCGGCGGTCAACGGGCCGGAGTCGGTGGTGATCGCCGGGGACGAGACCCACGTGCTGCGGATCGCGGAGGAGTTCGCCAACGAGGGCCGCAAGACGCGGCGCCTGTCGGTGAGCCACGCCTTCCACTCGCCGCTGATGGAGCCGATGCTCGCCGACTTCCGGCAGGTGGCCGAAGGACTCTCGTACGGGCCGCCGGAGATTCCGCTCGTCTCGAACGTGACGGGCGGACTCGCCACCGAGGAACTCGTGTGCTCGGCGGAGTACTGGGTGCGCCACGTACGGGAGACCGTGCGCTTCGCCGACGGCGTCGGTGCGCTGGTGGCCGAAGGGGCGTCCGTCTTCCTGGAGGTGGGTCCGGACGGTGTGCTGACGGCGATGGCCCAGCACACCCTGGACGGGTCGGCCGTGGCCGTCCCCGCCCTGCGCAAGGACCGCCCCGAAGAGACCGCCCTGCTCACCGCGCTCGCACAGCTGCATGTCACCGGGACCGGAGTGGACTGGTCCGGGGTCTTCGAAGGCACCGGCGCCCGTCGCGTGGACCTGCCGACCTACCCCTTCCAGCACGAGCGGTACTGGCCGAGTCCGGCCGCCCTGTCGGGGGACGTGACCGGTGCGGGCCTGCTGCCGGCGGACCATCCGCTGCTGGGCGCGACGCTCGCCCTGGCCGAGGACGGCGGGGTGGTGCTGACGGGCAGGCTGTCGCTCCAGACGCACCCGTGGCTGGTCGACCACGCCATCGGCGACAACGTGTTCTTTCCGGGGACCGGTTTCCTGGAGCTGGCGACGCGCGCCGCCGACCAGGTCGGCAGCGACCGTGTCGCGGACCTCGTCCTGATGACGCCGATGGTGCTCACGGAGGAGCACGCCACGCAGGTCCAGGTACTGGTCGGGGCCGCCGACGAGGCAGGCGCCCGCACGATCTCCGTACATTCGCGTCCGGTCGGTGACGACGGGCCGTGGATCCAGCACGCGGGCGGCACGCTGGCCGGCGGGGAGCGGATCGGGGACTTCGGGCCCACGGTCTGGCCGCCGCAGAACGCGGCCGCCGTCGACCTGGAAGGCTTCTACGACGGGACCGGTTACGGCCCCGCGTTCCAGGGCCTGCGCTCGGCGTGGCGCAGCGACGACGGGGCCTACGTCGAGGTGGCGCTGCCGGAGCACGTCGCCGGTGACGCCGGGGGCTTCGGTCTGCACCCG
The DNA here is from genome assembly GCF_042732265.1 of Streptomyces sp. NPDC059788. NCBI lineage: Bacteria > Bacillati > Actinomycetota > Actinomycetes > Kitasatosporales > Streptomycetaceae > Streptomyces > Streptomyces sp. NPDC059788. The sequence goes on from NZ_JBHWHY010000043.1 coordinate 32,011, forward strand.
GCGCTGCTGGACGCGGTGCTGCAGGCGCACCGCATGGCCGGGGTCGGCACCGAGGACGACCAGTTCCTGCCCTTCGCCTGGCGGGGCGTCTCGCTGCACGCGGGCGGCGCCTCCGTCCTGCGGGTCCGGGTCGTGAAGACCGCCGACGACGCGATGTCCATCACGGCCGTCGACGTCGAGGGCGCGCCGGTCCTGTCCGCCGAGGCGATGGTGATGCGGGCCTACCGCGACCCCGGCACCGGCGGGTCGGCGGCGCGGCGCGGCGCGGAGAACGGCGAGCTGTTGTCGCTGGAGTGGGTGGCGGCGCCCGAGGTGCAGCCGTCCGAGGTGCGGTGCGTGTCCCTGGGCGCGGACGTGCTGGGCGTGGGGGCGTCGGTCGCGTCGCTGTCGGAGCTGACCGGGGACGAGGACCTTGTGGTGGTCCCGGTGTCCGGTACCGGCGACGACGTTCCCGCCCGTACCCATGAGGTGACGGGCCGGGTCCTGGGCCTGCTCCAGGAGTGGGCCGGCCTGGAGGAGACCGTCGCCGCGCGGCTGGTGTTCGTCACGCGAGGCGCCGTTTCGGCCGGTCAGGGCGAGCCTGTGGCGGATGTGGCGGCGGGCGCGGTGTGGGGCCTGGTGCGCTCGGCGCAGTCGGAGCAGCCGGAGCGGATCGCGCTGGTGGATCTGCGAGACGGGGATCTCGCCGCGGTGCTGCCGGATCTGCCGGGTCTGCTGACGACCGGCGACGCCCAGTTCGTGGTGCGCGACGGCGCTGTGCGGGTGGGGCGGCTGGCCGAGCGGAGCACTGATGATGAGGCGGGGCCGGGGGAGTGGAACCCGGACGGCACGGTGCTGATCACCGGCGGCACCGGAGGCCTGGGCCGCGAGCTGGCCCGCCACCTGGTGGTGGAGCGTGATGTGCGGCATCTGCTGCTGGTCAGCCGCAGCGGGCCGGGCGCGCCGGGCGTGGACGAGCTGCGCGAGGAGCTGACCGCTCACGGTGCCGAGGTGGACGTCCGGGCGTGTGACGTGGCGGACCGTGCGGCGGTGGACGAGCTGGTGGGTTCGGTGCCCGCCGACCGTCCGCTGACCGCTGTGATCCACACGGCCGGTGTGCTCGATGACGGCGTGGTCACCTCGCTCACGCCGGAGCGGCTCTCGGCGGTGCTGCGGCCGAAGGCGGACGCGGCCTGGAACCTGCACGAGGCGACCAAGGACCTCGGCCTGGCCGCGTTCGTCCTGTACTCGTCCGTCTCGGGCGTGCTGGGTGCGCCGGGACAGGGCAACTACGCGGCGGGCAACGTGTTCCTGGATGCGCTCGCCTCGCACCGCATGGGGCTGGGACTGCCCGCGCAGTCGCTGGCGTGGGGTGCCTGGGAGCAGAGCGGGGGCATGACTTCCGCGCTCTCGGACGCGGACATGCAGCGCATGGCGTCGTACGGAACGGTGCCGCTCAGCCCCGCGCGGGGTCTGGCCCTGTTCGACGCGGCCACCGCGACCGGCGCGGCGCACCTGGTCGCGCTCGGCCGGGCGTCGGGGCAGGTACGGGCCCAGGGCCCGGTGCCGTCGGTGCTGCGCGGGCTCATCAAGGGCGCCCGGCGCACGGCCGCGGGCTCTGCGGGCTCCGCGGGTGGTGCGGAGACGGCCGCGGCACTCATCGACCGGCTGCGGGCGGCACGTCCGGAGGAGCGTACGCGGCTGCTGACCGACGTCGTGCGCACCGAGGCCGCCGCCGTGCTCGGCCACGCCTCGGCCAAGAGCGTCGATGCCCGGCGGGAGTTCAACGACCTGGGCTTCGACTCCCTGACCTCCGTCGAACTGCGCAACCGCCTGTCCGCCATCACCGGGCTCCGGCTGAGCGCCACCCTCGTCTTCGACTACCCCAACCCCGGCGCACTCGCCGAACACTTCGTCTCGGAGCTTGTGGAAGACGCCACTACGGGGCCCGGCCTGCTGGCGGAACTCGAACGGCTCGACGCCGCACTCGCCGCGGGCGAGCCCGACGCCCGTACCAGGGCCGCCGTCACCACCCGCCTGACGCAGATCCTGGAGAACTGGCGGGACTCCCAGGCGGAGGAGGACGGGGCAGAGGTCGCCGAGCGCATCGAAGCCGCCAGCACCGACGAGATCTTCGCCTTCATCGACAACGAGCTCGGCCGTCACAACGACCGTTGAGTCCGGCCCCCTTTTTCACACGGAAGGTTCCACGGCATGTCGAACGACCAAAAGCTCGTTGACTACCTCAAGTGGGTCACGAACGATCTGCACCAGACCCGCCAGCGGCTTCGGGAGGCCGAGTCCGCCAAGCAGGAGCCCATGGCCATCGTCGGGATGTCCTGCCGGCTGCCGGGTGGCGTGCGCTCGCCGGAAGACCTGTGGCAGTTGTTGACGGACGGCCGGGACGGCATCTCGGCGTTCCCCACGGACCGCGGCTGGAACCTCGACGTTCTCGCCGGTGACGGCGCCGGCAGCAGCGCCACCTCCGAGGGCGGCTTCGTGGACGCCGCCTCGTTCGACGCGGACTTCTTCGGCATCTCGCCCCGCGAGGCCGTGACGATGGACCCGCAGCAGCGCCTTCTGCTGGAGTCCTCCTGGGAAGCGCTGGAGCGCGCCGGAATCGACCCCGGGTCCCTGCGGGGCACCGACACCGGTGTCTTCGTGGGCACCAGCGGCATCGACTACACCAATGTCGTGATGAACTCCCGTGAGGACATCGAGGGGCACGGCAGCACCGGCCTCATCGCCAGCATCCTGTCCGGCCGGGTCGCCTACAGCTTCGGTCTGGAGGGCCCGGCCGTCACCCTCGACACCGCGTGCTCCTCCTCCCTGGTCTCCCTGCACCTCGCCTCCCACGCGCTGCAGTCCGGTGAGTGCTCGCTGGCGCTGGTCGGCGGCGTGACGGTGATCTCGACCCCGATGAGCTTCGTCGGCTTCACCCGGCAGGGCGGGCTGGCGCCGGACGGCCGGTGCAAGGCGTTCGCCGACGCGGCGGACGGCACCGGCTGGTCCGAGGGCGTGGGCGTCTTCGTCGTCGAGCGGCTGAGTGACGCCCGCCGCAACGGTCACCCCGTCCTCGCGGTCGTCCGGGGCTCGGCCGTCAACCAGGACGGCGCCTCCAACGGTCTGACCGCGCCCAGCGGCCCGTCGCAGCAGCGGGTGATCCGGCAGGCGCTGAACAGTGCCGGTCTGGTGGCCTCGGACGTGGACGCCGTCGAGGCGCACGGTACGGGCACCCCGCTCGGCGACCCGATCGAGGCGCAGGCGCTGCTGGCCACGTACGGCCAGGACCGCGACCCGGAGCGGCCGCTGCTGCTCGGCTCGGTGAAGTCCAACCTCGGCCACACCCAGGCAGCGGCCGGCGCGGCGGGGCTGATCAAGATGATCATGGCGATGCGGCACGGGGTGCTGCCGAAGACGCTGCACGTGGACGCGCCGACATCGCACGTGGACTGGCCGTCGGGTTCGGTGGAACTGCTGACGGAGCCCCAGGAGTGGCCCAAGACCGACCGGCCGTGGCGCGCGGGCGTGTCGTCCTTCGCCATCAGCGGCACCAACGCCCACGTCATCATCGAGCAGCCCCCGGCCGTGGAGGAGTCCGACGACGAGGAGGGGCCGCGTACCTCGCCGTCGGCCGTGCCGTGGCTGCTCTCCGCGAGAACCGGTGAGGCACTGGCCGCGCAGATCGAGCAGATCTCCGCGCTGACCGACCAGTCGCCTCTGGACCTGGGCTTCTCGCTGGCGACCACCCGGGCGCACCTGGAGCACCGTGCGGTGCTGCTGTCCGAGGGCGGCGAAACCGTCGAGGCCGCGCGTGGGTACGCCGAGTCCGCGGTCGGCAAGCTGGCGGTGCTGTTCTCGGGTCAGGGTGCGCAGCGGGTCGGTATGGGCCGGGAGTTGTACGGCCGGTTCCCGGTGTTCGCCGAGGCGTTCGACGAGGTGCTGGCTCACTTCGACGGCGGGTTGCGCGATGTGTTGTTCGGTGATGCGGAGGGTCTGGATGAGACCGGGTTCACGCAGCCTGCGCTGTTCGCGGTGGAGGTGGCGCTGTTCCGGCTGACCGAGTCGCTCGGTATCCGTCCTGACTTCGTGGCCGGGCATTCGATCGGTGAGATCGCCGCCGCGCATGTGGCGGGGGTGTTCTCGCTGGCGGATGCGTGTGCGCTGGTGGCGGCGCGGGCGCGGCTGATGCAGGCGCTGCCTGCGGGCGGCGCGATGGTCGCGGTCCAGGCCACGGAAGGTGAGGTGGCGGCGCGGCTGGTGGACGGTGTGTCGATCGCGGCGGTCAACGGGCCGGAGGCCGTGGTGATCGCCGGGGACGAGGCGGAGGCGCTCCGTATCGCGGAGGAGTTCGCCAAGGAGGGCCGCAAGACCCAGCGGCTGGCGGTCAGTCACGCCTTCCACTCGCCGCTGATGGAGCCGATGCTCGCGGACTTCCGGCGGGTGGCCGAGGGGCTGTCGTACGAGGCCCCGCAGATCCCCATCGTCTCGAACCTGACGGGCGGACTCGCCACCGGGGAATCGGTGTGCTCGGCGGAGTACTGGGTGCGCCACGTACGGGAGACCGTGCGCTTCGCCGACGGGGTACGCGCCCTGGTGGCCGAAGACGTCGATGTCTTCCTGGAACTGGGCCCGGACGGTGTGCTGACGGCGATGGCCCAGCACAGCCTCGACGCTACCGAGGGCCAGGTGGCCGTATCGGCCCTGCGCAAGGACCGCCCCGAGGAGACGGCGCTGCTCACAGCCCTGGCGCGGCTGCATGTGGCAGGAGTCGAGGTGGACTGGTCCGGGATCTTCCACGGCACCGGTGCCCGTCGCGTGGACCTGCCGACCTACCCCTTCCAGCACGAGCGGTACTGGCCGCGTCCGGCCGCCCTGTCGGGAGACGTGAGCGGTGCGGGCCTGCTGCCCGCGGAACACCCCCTGCTGGGCGCGACGCTCACCCTCGCCGACGACGGCGGGGTGGTGCTGACGGGCAGGCTGTCGCTCCAGGCCTATCCCTGGCTGGCCGACCACACCATGGGCGGCAACGTGCTCTTCCCGGCCGCCGGTTTCCTGGAGCTGGCGACGCGCGCCGGTGACCAGGTCGGCTGCGAGCGGCTCCAGGACTTCGTGCTGATGACGCCGCTGGTGCTCACGGAGGAGCACGCCACGCAGGTCCAGGTGCTGGCCGCGGCCGCCGACGAGGCGGGCAACCGTACGGTCTCGGTGTACTCGCGCCCGGACGGCGCCCTCGACCAGCCGTGGACCCAGCACGCGGGCGGCACGCTGGCCGGCGGGGAGCGGATCGCCGACTTCGGGCCCACGGCCTGGCCGCCGCAGGACGCGGTCGCCGTCGACCTGGAGGACTTCTACGACGGGACCGGTTACGGCCCCGCGTTCCGCGGCCTGCGTTCGGTGTGGCAGTTCGACGACGGGGCCTATGTGGAGGTGGCGCTGCCCGAGCAGGTCGCCGAGGACGCCGGGGCCTACGGGCTGCACCCGGTCCTGCTGGACGCGGTGCTCCAGTCGCGCCGGCTGGCCGGTGTCGGCAGCCAGGGCGACCAGCGCCTGCCGTTCGCCTGGCAGGGTGTGTCGCTGCACGCCGCGGGCGCGTCGGTGCTGCGGGCACGGGTGCTGAAGACCGGCGAGGACTCGGTGTCCATCGCGGCCGTCGACGTCGAGGGCGCGCCCGTCCTGTCCGTCGAAGAACTCGTACTGCGCGGCCAGCAGGCCGACGCGGGCGCCGCGACGGCAGCACGGCGCGGCGCGGGCACGGACGCGCTGCTGTCGCTGGAGTGGGTGGCGGCGCCCGAGGTGCAGCCGTCCGAGGTGCGGTGTGTGTCCTTGGGCGCGGATGTGCCGGGCGTGGGGGCGTCGGTCGCGTCCCTGGCCGAGCTGACCGGCGACGAGGACTTCGTGGTGGTTCCCGTAACCGGCACGGGCGACGACGTCCCCGGCCGTACCCACGAACTCACCGCGCAGGCGCTGGGCGTGCTGCAGGAGTGGCTGGGCCGGGAGGATTCGGGCACCTCGCAGCTGGTGTTCGTCACGCGTGCCGCCGTCTCTTCCGTCGAGGGCGAGCCTGTGGCGGATGTGGCCGCGGGCGCCGTGTGGGGCCTGGTGCGCTCGGCGCAGTCGGAGAATCCCGGGCGGATCGCGCTGGTGGATCTGCGGGACGGGGATCTCGCCGCGGTGCTGGCGGACCTGCCGGGCCTGCTGACGACCGGCGACGCCCAGTTCGTGGTGCGCGACGGTGCCGTACGGGTCGGGCGGCTGGCCGAGCGGGGCGAGGGCGCCGCGCTGGTGCCGGGGGAGTGGAACCCGGACGGCACGGTGCTGATCACCGGTGGCACCGGAGGCCTGGGCCGTGACCTGGCCCGGCACCTGGTGGTGGAGCGTGATGTGCGGCATCTGCTGCTGGTCAGCCGCAGCGGGCCGGGGGCGCCGGGCGTGGACGAGCTGCGCGAGGAGCTGACCGCTCACGGTGCCGAGGTGGACGTCCGGGCGTGTGACGTGGCGGACCGTGCGGCGGTGGACGAGCTGGTGGGTTCGGTGCCCGCCGACCGTCCGCTGACCGCTGTGATCCACACGGCCGGTGTGCTCGATGACGGCGTGGTCACCTCGCTCACGCCGGAGCGGCTCTCGGCGGTGCTGCGGCCGAAGGTGGACGCGGCCTGGAACCTGCACGAGGCGACCAAGGGCCTCGACCTGGCCGCGTTCGTGCTCTACTCGTCCATTTCGGGCGTGGTCGGCTCTCCGGGACAGGGCAACTACGCCGCGGGCAACGTGTTCCTCGACGCGCTCGCCTGGCACCGGGCCGGACAGGGGCTGCCCGCCCAGTCCCTCGCCTGGGGAGCCTGGACACAGGGCGGAGGCATGACCGCCTCCCTCTCGGACGCGGACATGCAGCGCATGGCGTCGTACGGGACGGCACCGCTCAGCCCGGAACGCGGCCTGGCCCTGTTCGACACGGCCACCGCGACCGGCGCGGCGCACCTGGTCGCGGTCGGCCGGGCGTCGGGGCAGGTACGGGCCCAGGGCCCGGTGCCGCCGGTGCTCCGCGGACTGGTCAAGGGCGGCCGGCGCACCGCCGCGGGCGCAACGGGCCGTACGCAGAACTCCGCGACGCTCATCGACCGGCTGCAGGCGGCACGACCGGAGGAGCGTACGCAGCTGCTGACCGACGTCGTGCGCACCGAGGCCGCCGCCGTACTCGGGCACGCCTCGGCCAAGAACCTCGACGGCCGGCGCGAGTTCTACGAGCTGGGCTTCGACTCCCTGACCTCCGTCGAACTGCGCAACCGCCTCTCCGCCATCACCGGACTGCACCTGTCGGCAACCGTCGTCTTCGACAGCAAGACCCCCGCCGACCTCGCCGCCCGACTCTACGGCGACCTCGCCGAACAGTCCTCCCTGGACGGCTCCGGAGCCCAGGGGGGCTTCCTTCCGGCCGCGCCGGAGACCGACTCGCTGGAGCGGCTGTTCCTCGACGCCCTGGACAACGACAAGATGGCGGAGGCCCAGCAAATGATCTCCGCCCTCGGCGCCCTGCGTCCGAACTTCGAGAACACCGCCGAACTGGAGGATCTGCCGCTCTCGGCCACCCTCGCCGACGGCCCCGACGCACCGCGGCTGATCTGTGTCAGCACCCCCACCGCCAACGGCGGCGTACACGAATACGCCCGCCTCGCCGCGCCCTTCCGGGGCGAGCGGCACGTCAGCGCGCTGCCGCTGGTCGGCTTCGCCACGGGGGAGCGGCTGCCGGCCACCCCCGAGACCGCGGTGCGCGTCATCGCGGAGAGCGCGCTGCGGGCCAGCGACGGCAATCCCTTCGTCCTGCTCGGGCACTCGTCCGCCGGCGCCTTCGCCTACCTGGCGGCGGCCCTGCTGGAGAACACCTGGGGCATCAGGCCGGAGGCCGTGGTGCTGCTGGACACCATCAGCATCCGGCACGAGAGGAGTGCGGACGTCGACTTCCGGGGCCTGATGCGGCGCCACTTCATGGTCGACGAGGTCGCGCCGGTACGGATGACCAACTCCAGGCTGTCCGCCATGGGGCGCTGGATGGGCATGCTGAACCAGCTCGAAATGCAGCACACGACCGCCCCCGTACTGATCGTCCGTGCCGCCCAGGAGATCTTCGGCATCAAGACCGTCACCGGCCTCGACGCCGATCAGCCCGGCGGCGGGGACTCGCCGACCGAGGTCCGCAGCGTGGACGCGGACCACTTCTCCATGGTCCGTGACGACGCCCCGGAGACCGCGCGGATCATCAAGGAATGGCTCGGCTCCCTCGGCGAGGCGTAACCACCGCCACCGGAGCAGAACGCC
>NZ_JBHWHY010000043.1:40312-95174 GCF_042732265.1 Streptomyces sp. NPDC059788
CGGCCCCCGGGCCGCCCGCCCTGGCGCGTTCCCGCCGGCACGTCAGGGGAGCCGGGCCTCGATGGGGGCGAGCTGGGCGGCGAGGAGTTCTTCGAACGCGGCGCGGCGGTCCGCTCCGAGGGGGCGGACGTCGCGGGCGAAGTGGGCCAGGGCGGGGAAGCGTTCGGGGTCGGCGCCGAGCACCGCGACACGGAACTGTTCCATGCCCTGTTCGTACTCCTTGGGCGTGATGGTGCTGATTCCGGCCTCGGAGGCGATCAGCGCGGCGAGGAGGACCGCGATGCGGTGGTATTGCGCCGGGATCTCCTCGTCGGGCAGGCCGGAGGCGCGCAGGGCCTGTAGCAGCTCCTCCATGACCAGCCGGGAGCCGGTGCCGCCGGACGCGTAGCGTCCCCACACCACGGCGAGTTGGGGCTGCTCACCGAAGGCCTCGCGCAGGCGCAGGGCGAGGGCGGTGACGCGCTGCTTCCAGTCGCCCTCGGGGCGGTGGCCGTCCATGGCGGCCAGCAGGACGCGGTCGGCGACCGCGCGCAGCAGTTCGGTCTTGTTGCGGAAGTGCCGGTAGAGACTGGAGGAATCGGTCCCGAGCGCCGCGGCGAGTCTGCGCACGCTGAACGACTCGGCGTCGCCCGTGCGCAGCAGTTCCGCCGCCGTGTCGAGGATTTCCTCGGTCGACCATCGCCTTCGGCCCGTCATCTCGCCCCTCTCGTCCGGACTCAGCCTAACCTGAGCGCTTGCTGATGCACGCACCGCGTGCATAATGCGTGGGGGCGGACCGGTCGGCCACGGCGAAGCACCCGGGGCAGGCCGCCGGGGATGAGATCCCCGCGTTCCCCCGCGCGGCCCCGGCGAAGTGACGCAGGAACAACGCACCGCACACCATGGAGGAAGACACCGTGCAGAGCATCGGCATCATCGGAGTGGGCGAGATCGGCCGGGCCATGGTCGAGGGGCTGCGCGACGGGGGCGGCGCGTCGCCGGAGGTCTTCCTCTCTCCCCGGGGAGCCCGTACCGCCGCCGAACTGTCCGAGCGCTTCGAGGGCGTCCATGTGTGCGCCGACAACCAGGGGGTGCTGGACCGCTCCGAGGTGGTGATCATCGCCGTACGCCGCCAGGACCACCACGAGGCACTCGCCGGGCTGACGGTGGACGACGACAGGACCGTGGTCAACCTGATGGCCGGCGTCGCCACCGACGACCTGCGCCGAACCCTCGCCACCGGCGCCCCGATCGTCCGCGCCATCCCGCTGCCCGCCGTGCGCGAGCGCCGCTCCGTCACCGTGACCTGCCCCTCGCACCCGGTGGTGGACGCTCTCTTCGAAGAGCTGGGCGGCGCGCTCCCCGTCCCGGACGAGGACGCCTTCAACGTCTTCTCCGCACTGACCGGGACGCTCACCGCCCACTACGCCTACCTCGCCACGCTCACCTCGTGGGCCACCGGCCACGGCATCGCCTCCGACGCCGCCGACCGGTATGTGCGCGGCCTCTTCCAGAACGTCGGCCGCTCCCTGAGCGACGGGACCCGCCCCCTGCACCGACTCGCCGCCGACCACGAGACACCCAAGGGCAACAACGAGCGCATCCGCACCACCTGGTTCGATCCGGCCAACGCGGCGACCCTCAAGAAGGCCCTGGACGGCCTCCTCGGCGACCTGAAGCAGGACGGGGCGCCCGCACCGCGCGGGAGGTGACGCGTGGACGCCTCCCGAAGCCGTCGGACCATGTGAAAGAACCCCGGTGCGGCAGCGTCGTCGGACAGACGCTGACGCACCGGGGTTGCGCCGCATTCTTCGTGGGCCCGGACGAGCCGCTCGGACGGCAGCCGCCCCTACCAGGTGATCCGGAGCTCGGAGAAGCCGCCCGACAACTGGCCTTCCTTCTGCTGCAGCTCGTCCACCGGGAGTTCCAGGCGCAGGTCCGGCAGCCGGGTGAACAGCTTGGTGAACATCGTCTTGAGCTCCATGCGCGCGAGGGGCGCGCCGATGCAGTGCCAGATGCCGTGGCCGAAGCTCAGGTGCGGGTTGGGGGCCCGGCTGACGTCGAACTCGCCCGGCTCGTCGAACGCCCGCCCGTCGAAGTTGGGCAGACCGAGGTCGAACAGGACCAGGTCCCCGGCCCGTATGGTCACCCCGCCGAATTCCATGTCCTCGCTGGCGTAGCGCGGCGGCAGAACCGATCCGCCGGCCCGCGCGGTCCGCAGCACCTCCTCCACGGCACGCGACATCACATCGGGGTCGGCCAGCGCCGCCTTGCGCTGTTCGGGGTGGATGGCCAGCAGCGCCACGCCGTTGTCCAGGATGCTCGCGACGCTGTCCAGCCCGGCGAACAGCAGCCCCATGGACAGGTGCGCCACACGGGCATCGGGCAGTTCGCCGTCGCTCAGCCGGGAGATGATGTCGGGTCCGGGCTCGGCCCGCTTGAGCTGGACCAGCCCCTCCACGAACGCGGACAGCTCCTGCTGTGCCCTCTCGGCGCCCGCCCGGTCGTCCAGCTTGGCGATGCCGGACAGCACCGAGATCAGGTCGCCCCGGCGCTCCGGCGGCACACCGATGACCTCGCAGAGCACGGTGAGGGCGAACGGCACGGACAGCTCACCGTGCAGATCACCGGGAGGTCCCTGGGCGATGAACGCGTCCAGCAGGGCGTCCGCGACCGCCTCCACCTTCGGCTGCATCTCCAGCACCCGCCGGGCCGAGAACAGCGGCGTGAGCAGGCGGCGGGTCTCGGCGTGCTGCCGGCGCCCGGTCTCGGCGTCGCTGTCGCTGATCAGCAGGTCCAGGAACGGGCTGCGCACGTACCGCGCGGCCGAGGCCGGGTCGGGGTGCGTACGGCCGATGCGCTCGTCGTGCAGCAGCTGCTTGAGCTCGGCGTGACGGGTCACCAGCCACGCCTCGTCCCCTGCAGGTGTGCGCACCCGGTGGATCGGCCCCCGGTCCTGCAGCTCGCTGAGGAGCGGGCTCAGCTCCAGTGTCTTGGGCGATTCGAGGTTGAGGCAGGGCAGGTCTTGGGAGGCTGCGGTCATAGGGGGTCCCTTACGTGTGCTTCATGGCATGACGCGTGGGGTGCGACGCTAGCGGCACCGGGACCGGGAAAACCCTATACATGGTCTGCCGGTCCAAAGCCCCTGCCGAAAGGTCCGTGGTCTAGGGAAACCCGCAGTCCAGCTCAAGGAGGATGGCGGAGAAACGGTCGGACGTACGTGTCGGGGCAGCGCCCCGGGTCCGGCATCCCACCGAGCGATTGGCGTCCTGATGTCGAACGAGGAGAAGCTGCGCGATTACCTCAAGCGCGCGATCGCGGACCTTCACGAGACTCGTCAGCAATTGGACGAGACGGAGGCGAAGCAGCGGGAGCCCATCGCGATCGTCTCGATGGCCTGCCGCTTCCCGGGAGGCGTCCGTTCGCCGGAAGAGCTCTGGGACCTGCTGCGCGACGGCGTCGACGCGATCTCCTCCTTCCCCCGCAACCGCGGCTGGGACCTGGACGCGCTCTACCACCCCGACCCGGCCCACCAGGGCACCTCCTACGCGCGCGAGGGCGGGTTCCTGCACGACGCGGGCGAGTTCGACCCCGGCTTCTTCGGGATCTCCCCGCGCGAGGCGCTCGCCATGGACCCCCAGCAGCGGCTGCTCCTGGAGACCGCGTGGGAGGCCGTCGAACGCGCCGGAATCGACCCGGAATCCCTCGCGGGCAGCCGTACCGGCGTCTTCGTCGGCACCGGCCACGGAGAGTACGACGCCGAGGGCGGCCGGCGCGCCGACGAGGTCGGCGGACACCTGCTGACCGGCAACCACATCAGCATCGCCTCCGGCCGGATCTCCTACCTCCTGGGCCTGGAAGGCCCCGCGCTGACCGTGGACACGGCCTGCTCCTCGTCGCTGGTCGCCCTGCACCTGGCCGCGCACGCGCTGCGGCGCGGCGAGTGCGGCATGGCCCTGGTGGGCGGCGCGACCGTGATGTCCACGCCGAAGATGTTCGTGGAGTTCGCGCGGCAGCGCGGCCTGGCCCCCGACGGCCGCTGCAAGCCGTTCGCGTCCGCGGCCGACGGCACCGGCTGGAGCGAGGGCGTCGGCCTGCTGCTCGTCGAGCGGCTCAGCGACGCCGTACGCAACGGCCATCCCGTACTCGCCGTGCTGAAGGGCTCGGCCGTCAACCAGGACGGCGCCTCCAACGGCCTGACCGCCCCCAACGGCCCCTCGCAGCAGCGCGTCATCCGCCAGGCGCTGACCGGCGCGGGCCTGGCCGCCGCGGACATCGACGCGGTGGAGGCACACGGCACCGGCACCACCCTCGGCGACCCCGTCGAGGCACACGCCCTGCTGGCCACCTACGGTCAGCAGCGCCCCGCCGACCGGCCGGTGCTGATCGGCGCCATGAAGTCCAACATCGGGCACACCCAGGCCGCCGCCGGCATCGCGGGCGTCATGAAGATGGTCCTGGCGATGCGGCACGGACAGCTGCCCAGGACGCTGCACCTGGACGAGCCCACGGGGCACGTCGACTGGAGCGAGGGCAACGCCAGGCTCCTCGCGGCGCCCGAGCCCTGGCCCGAGGCCGACCGGCCCCGCCGCGCCGCCGTCTCCTCCTTCGGCATCAGCGGCACCAACGCCCACGTCATCCTGGAGCAGGCGCCCGCCGACGAGACCGGAGCGGCCCCCGAACCAGCCGCACCGGCCGCCCGGCCCGGCGTGCTGCCCTGGATACTGTCCGCCCGCACCGAAGACGCCCTGCGCGCCCAGGCCGAACGCCTGGCCCGCCACATACGGGACCACGCCGACCTCGAACCGGCCGCGGTCGCCCACGCCCTCGCCGGCACCCGCGCCCGCATGGAGCACCGCGCGGTGGTCGTCGCGGACGACCGGGAAGCGTTCCTGGGCGGCCTGGACGCCCTGGCCGCCGGCCGCACCGCGAGCGGCCTGGTCAGCGGTGTCGCCGCCAAGGCCCCCACCGCGTTCCTCTTCGCCGGGCAGGGCTCCCAGCGCCCCGGCATGGGGCGCGACCTGTACGCCGCGTACCCCGAGTTCGCCACGGCCTTCGACGCCGTGTGCGCCGAACTCGACCCGCACCTGGACCGGCCGCTGCGCGACATCGTCTTCGCCGAGCAGGACAGCCCCGAGGCCGCCCTGCTCGACCGGACCGTCTACACCCAGGCCGCCCTCTTCGCCCTGGAGACCGCCCTGTTCCGGCTCGTCGAATCCTGGGGCACCGCGCCCCGGTTCGTCGCCGGACACTCGATCGGCGAGATCGCCGCCGCCCATGTCAGCGGCGTGCTGACCCTCCAGGACGCCGCACGGCTGGTCGCCGCGCGCGGCACCCTGATGCAGGCGCTGCCCGAAGGCGGCGCCATGGTCGCGGTCCAGGCCACCGAGGAGGAGATCCGCGGCCACCTCGCGGGCCACGAGGCCCATGTCGCCCTCGCCGCCGCCAACGGGCCCGACTCCACCGTCATCTCGGGCGACGAACAGGCCGTGACCGAGATCGCGGCCCACTGGTCGCAGCAGGGCCGCCGCACCAAGCGGCTGCGGGTCAGCCACGCCTTCCACTCCCCGCACATGGACGCCATGCTGGCGGACTTCGGCCGCGTCGCGCACGGCCTGACCTTCCACGCCCCCCGTATCCCCGTGGTGTCCACGGTGACCGGCGAGCTCGCCGCCGAAGAGGAACTGCGCTCGCCCGACTACTGGGTACGGCAGGTCCGCGAGGCGGTCCGCTTCTGCGCCGCCGTACGCACCCTCGAAGCCGAGGGCGTCACCACGTTCGTGGAGATCGGCCCCGGCGGCGTCCTCACCCCCATGGTCCAGGACTGCCTGACCACCCTCGAAGACCCCGTCCTCGTCCCCCTCCTGCGCACCGGCCGTCCCGAAGCGCCCGCCCTCGCCGAGGGCGTCGCCACCGCCTTCGCGCACGGTGTCCGCGTCGACTGGGCCGCCTGCCTGGGCGCGCCCGGCGCCTTCCGCGCGGAGCTGCCCACCTACCCCTTCCAGCGCCAGTGGTACTGGCTGGGCCCGGTCGACCGCGAAGCGGGGGAGCCGGCCGGCGAAGAAGCCGGCGAGGCCGGATTCTGGGCGGCCGTCGAACGCGAGGACCTCCAGGAACTGTCGGCCGTCCTCGCCATCGACGGCAGCGAAGCCGACTCCCTCGGCAGCCTCCTGCCCACCCTCTCCTCCTGGCGCAGACAGCGCAGGACCCAGGCCGCCGCGGACCGCTTCAGCTACCGCACCCACTGGACCCCGCGCACCGCGTCCAACGGCCCCGCCGCCACCGGGAACTGGCTCGTCGTCCTGCCCGAAGGCACGACCGACGACCCGTGGACCGCCGGCCTCCTGGACGCCCTGCACAACCAGGGCCTGCACACCGACGTACGCGAGGCGCCCGCCGCCGACGAGCCCGGTGCCACCCTCGCCCTGCCCGACACCCCCGTCGACGGCGTGCTCTCCCTGCTGGCCTTCGACGAGCGCCCCCACCCGCAGCTGCCCTCCGTACCACGCGGCCTGGCCGCCACGACCACGCTGCTGCACGCCCTGGAGGGCGCGGGCATCCAGGCACCGCTGTGGTGCGTGACCCGCGGCGCCGTCGCCGTCGACCGGCACGAGGCGCTCGACCACCCCGTACAGGCACAGATCTGGGGCCTGGGCCGGGTGGCCGCCCTTGAGTCCCCGCAGAACTGGGGCGGGCTCGTCGACCTCCCCGAGAACCTGGACGGCCGGACCGTCCCCGCGCTGCTGAGCGCCCTCGCCTCGGAAGAGGACCAGGTCGCCGTCCGCCCGGCCGGGGTCTTCACCCGCCGCCTGGAACGGATCACCCCCGGCGGCGACACCGGTGACCGGTGGAGCGCCCACGGCACCGTCCTGGTCACCGGCGGTACCGGAGCCCTCGGCGCACACGTCGCCCACTGGCTGGCCGACGCCGGAGCCGAACACCTCGTGCTCACCGGCCGCCGCGGCGCCGCGGCCCCCGGCGCGCCGGAACTCGCGGCCGCCCTCACCGACCGGGGCGTCCGGGTCACCCTCGCCGCCTGTGACGCCGCCGACCGCGACGCGCTGGCGGCCGTCCTCGCGGACATCCCCGAGGACCTGCCGCTGACCGCCGTCATCCACGCCGCGGGCGTACTGGACGACGGCGTACTGGAGGCGCTCACCCCCGAGCGCTTCGAGACCGTACTGAGCCCCAAGGCGAGAGCCGCACGGAACCTGCACGATCTCACCCAGGGCCTGGACCTGGACCACTTCGTGCTGTTCTCCTCGATCGTCGGCGTCCTGGGCAACGCCGGACAGGCCAGTTACGCCGCCGCCAACGCCTACCTGGACGCGCTTGCCGAACACCGCCACCGGCAGGGCCTCCCGGCGACCTCCGTGTCCTGGGGCCCCTGGGCCGGCCAGGGCATGGCCACCGACAGCGACGCGGCCGACCGGATGAGCCGCGACGGGCTGCTGCCCATGGCCGCGGTCCCCGCGCTCGCCGCCCTGCGCCAGGCCCTCGCCCAGGGCATGACGCATGTGACCGTGGCCGACATCGACTGGAGCGCGTACGCCCCCGCCCTGACCGCCGTCCGCCCCAGCCCCCTGATCGGCGACCTGCCCGAGGCCCGCCGCGCGCTCGGGCCCGCGGACGGCCCGCGCCGGGAACGCTCCCCGCTGCGCGACCGGATCGGCGCACTGCCGCCCGCCGAACAGGAACAGGCCTTCCTGACCATGGTCAGAGAAGAGGCCGCGAAGGTTCTCGGACACCCCTCGCCGGACACCGTCGACGCCCAACGCGCCTTCCGCGAGCAGGGCTTCGACTCGCTGATGTCGGTCGACCTGCGCAACCGGCTCTCCGCCGCGACGGGCCTGCGGCTGCCCGCCACCCTGCTGTTCGACCACCCCTCCTCCGTCGCGGTCGCCGCATACCTGCGCTCCGAGGTCCTGGGCGCCGCGGGACCCGCCACGGTCGTACAGGCCTCGGCCGCCGCCCTCGACGAACCGGTGGCGATCGTCGGCATGGCCTGCCGCTTCCCCGGCGGAGTGCACTCGCCCGAGGCCCTGTGGCGCCTGCTGGCCGAGGGCGGCGACGCCATCACCCCCATGCCCGCCGACCGCGGCTGGGACCTGGACCGGCTCTACCACCCCGACCCCGACCACCAGGGCACCAGCTACGCCCGCGGCGGCGGCTTCCTGGACGGCGTGGCCGGCTTCGACGCGGACTTCTTCGGCATCTCGCCGCGCGAGGCCCTCGTCATGGACCCGCAGCAGCGGCTGCTCCTGGAGACCACCTGGGAGGTCCTGGAACAGGCGGGCATCGACCCGGAGACCCTGCGGGGCAGCAGCACCGGTGTCTTCGCGGGCACCAACACCCAGGACTACGGTGCCGTCCTGGACACGGCCCAGGACGAATCCGGCGGGCACCGCCTCACCGGCAACGCGATGAGCGTCGTCTCCGGCCGCGTCTCCTACACCTTCGGCTTCGAAGGACCGGCCGTCACGGTGGACACGGCGTGCTCCTCCTCGCTGGTGGCCCTGCACATGGCGGCGCAGGCGCTGCGCCAGGGCGAGTGCTCCCTGGCCGTCGCGGGCGGCGTGACGGTGATGTCCACCCCGGCCTCCTTCGTGGAGTTCGCGCGCCAGCGCGGCCTGGCCCCCGACGGCCGCTGCAAGCCGTTCGCGTCCGCGGCCGACGGCACCGGCTGGAGCGAGGGCGTCGGCCTGCTGCTCGTCGAGCGGCTCAGCGACGCGCGCCGCAACGGCCACCAGGTGCTCGCCGTGGTCCGCGGCTCGGCCGTCAACCAGGACGGCGCGTCCAACGGCCTGAGCGCGCCCAGCGGCCCGTCCCAGCAACGCGTGATCCGGCAGGCCCTGGCCAACGCCCAGCTGACCGCCGCCGAAGTCGACGCCGTGGAGGCCCACGGCACGGGCACCACGCTCGGCGACCCGATCGAGGCCCAGGCGCTGCTGGCCACCTACGGCCAGGAGCGGTCGCCGCAGCAGCCGCTGCTGCTGGGCGCCGTCAAGTCCAACCTCGGCCACACCCAGGCCGCCGCCGGTGTGGCGGGCGTGATGAAGATGGTGCTGGCGATGCGCCACGGTGTGCTGCCGCGCACCCTGCACGTCGACGAGCCCACCGAGCACGTCGACTGGACCGCGGGCGCCGTCGAGCTGCTCACCGAGCACACGGCCTGGCCCGAGACCGACCACCCCAGGCGAAGCGCCGTCTCCGCGTTCGGCATCAGCGGCACCAACGCCCACGTCGTCCTGGAACTGCCCGCGGCCACGGACTCCGAAGCACCCGCCGCCACCCCCGGCGAGAACGACGGCACGACCGCCGCCTCCGAGGGGACGGCGCCGCTGCTGCTCTCCGCCAAGAGCGAGAGCGCCCTGCGCGCCCAGGCGGCCCGACTGCGCTCCCACCTCGATCGCGAGCCCGCGCCCCGGCTCACGGACGTCGCCCACGCGCTGGTGACGCGCCGCACGGCGTTCGCCCACCGCGCGGCCGTCCGCGCCGACGACCACGACGCCGCGCTGCGCGCCCTGGCCGCACTGGCCGAGGGCGCGTCCGACCCCGCCGTGGACACGGGCCTCGCCCACACCGGCCCGGACGCCGTCCTCTTCTCCGGCCAGGGATCACAGCGCCTGGGCATGGGCCGCGAGCTGCACGCCCGCCACCCGGTCTTCGCGGAGGCGTTCGACGCGGTGTGCGCCGCCCTGGACGAGCACCTGGACCGCCCCCTGCGGGACGTCGTATGGGGCGAGGACGCGGAGCTGCTGAACCAGACGGCGTACGCCCAGGCCGGGCTGTTCGCCATCGAGGTGGCCCTGTTCCGGCTCGTGCAGTCCTGGGGCGTACGGCCGCAGTACGTGGCCGGGCACAGCGTCGGCGAGATCGCCGCCGCGCATGTCGCCGGGGTGTTCTCGCTGGCCGACGCCTGTGCGCTGGTGGCGGCCCGCGGCCGGCTGATGCAGGCGCTGCCCGCCGGCGGAGCCATGGCGGCCGTCCAGGCCACCGAGGAGGAGGTGCTCCCGCTCCTGACCGAGGACGTCGCGCTCGCCGCCGTCAACGGCCCCCGGGCCATGGTGGTGTCCGGCACCGAGGACGCGGTTCTCGCGATCGCGCGGCACTTCGAGGCCGAGGGCCGCAAGACCACCCGGCTGCGCGTCTCGCACGCCTTCCACTCGCCCCTGATGGACCCGATGCTGGCCGACTTCCGCGCCGTCGCCGAGGGCCTGTCCTACGGCGAGCCGGACCTCGCCGTCGTATCGAACGTCACCGGCGGCCTCGCCGCCCCCGGCCAACTGCGCACCCCCGAATACTGGGTGACCCACGTCCGCGCCGCGGTGCGGTTCTCCGACGGAATCCGCGCCCTGTCCGCGCAGGGCGTGACGCGCTTCCTGGAGCTGGGCCCCGACGGCACGCTGTCGGCCATGGCGCGCGAGTCGCTCCCGGACGGCGCCGCCGACCGGAGCGCCCCCGAGGAGACGCTCCTCGTCCCCGTGCTGCGCAAGGACCGCCCCGAGGGAACGACCCTGCTCGCGGCCCTGACGCACCTGCACGTGCACGGCGCCGACATCGACTGGACGGCGTTCCTCGCCGGCCGCGACGCACGCGCCGTCGATCTGCCGACGTACGCCTTCCAGCACCAGCGGTTCTGGCCGACCCCCGACCACACCCGTACCGGGGACATCGGCGCCGTCGGTCTAGCGGCGACCGGACACCCCCTGCTGAGCGCCGCCCTGGAACTGCCCGACGGCGACGGCCTGCTCTTCACCACGCGCCTGTCGCTCGCCTCCCACCCCTGGCTGGCCGGGCACACCATCATGGGCTCGGTCCTCCTGCCGGGCACGGCGTTCGCCGAACTCGCCATCCGCGCCGCCGACGAGGTGGGCTGCGACCGCGTCGAGGAACTGACCCTGGCCGCACCGCTCGTCCTGCCCGAGCGCGGCGGCGTGCAGCTCCAGCTGCGCGTGGGCCCCGCCGACGAGGCGGGCCGCCGCACCGTCAGCGCGCGCTCCAGGACGGAGGGCGAAGGCGACCACCCGTGGGTGCAGCACGCCACCGGCGTACTCGCCACCGGCCCGCAGCCGGCCGCCACCGACGTCGACTTCGGCGCCGCTTCCTGGCCGCCCGCCGACGCCGAGCCCGTCGATCTGACCGGCCTCTACCCGCGCCTGGCCGACCGCGGCTTCGACTACGGCCCGCACTTCCAGGGCCTGCACACCGCATGGCGCCGGGGCGACGAGGTCTTCGCCGAGGTCGCCCTGCCCGCCGCGGCCGAAGGCGACGCGGCGGCCTACGGCCTGCACCCGGCGCTGTTCGACGCCGCCCTGCACGTCGTCACCTTCAACGGAATCGACCAGCAGGTCGTGCCCTTCTCCTGGGAGGGCGTCTCGCTGCACGCCTCCGGCGCCGCGGCGGTACGCGTCCGGGTCACCCGGCACAGCGGCGACACCGTGTCCGTGGACATCGCCGACACCACGGGCGAGCCCGTCGCCACCATCGGCGCCCTCGTCCTGCGGACGGTCTCCGCCGACCAGTGGGAGAGCGGCACGAACCCGGTCGGCCGCGACGCGCTGTTCCGCCTCCAGTGGGACCCCGTCCGCCTGCCCCAGGCCGGGGCCGCGGAGACCGTCGCGGCGGTCGGCTTCGCCGCGGACGCGTCGTCCGACTGGCGCGGGGACCTGATCGAGCACTTCGCGGACCTGGAAACCCTGGCCGCCTCCGGCCCTGTGCCCGGGACCGTCCTGGTCGCGCCGCCCGCCGACACGCCGGGGACGGTGGACTCCGTGCACGCCACGGCCGCCTGGGCGTTGGAGATGGCCCAGTCGTGGCTGGCCGACGAGCGGTTCGCGTCCTCGCGTCTGGTGTTCGTGACGCGTGGTGCGGTGTCCGGCGCGGACCTCGCGGGCGCGGCGGTGTGGGGCCTGGCGCGTTCGGCGCAGTCGGAACACCCCGGCCGCTTCGGCCTGGTGGACCTGGACGGCGACGCCGACACGGCACTGGTGCCGAGGGCGCTGGCGTCGGACGAGCCGCAGCTGTTGGTGCGTGGTGGTGAGGTGCTGGCGGCGCGGCTGGCCCGTGCGCAGTCGCAGCAGGCTTTTGCCTGGGATGAGGACGGCACTGTTCTGATCACCGGTGGTACGGGTGGTCTGGGCCGTACGATCGCCCGGCATCTCGTGACCGAGCACGGTGTGCGCAATCTGCTGCTGGTCAGCCGCCGCGGCCCGGGAGCCGCGGGCGCCGGGGAACTTGTCGCCGAGCTTGAGCAGTTCGGAGCGCGGGCCGTCGTCGAGGCATGCGATGTCACCGACGCCGCGGCCGTGACGGACCTGGTGGCCCGGCACGGGATCGGTGCCGTGGTGCACACGGCGGGTGTCCTGGACGACGGTGTGGTGGAGTCGCTGACGCCGGAGCGGCTGGCAGGGGTGCTGCGTCCGAAGGTGGACGCGGCGTGGAACCTGCACGAGGCGACGCAGGATCTGAACCTGAGCGCGTTCGTGGTGTTCTCGTCGGTGGCGGGCACGATCGGCAGCCCCGGTCAGGCCAACTACGCGGCGGGCAACGCCTTCCTGGACGCGCTGGCGCAGCACCGCCAGGCGGCGGGCCTGCCTGCCGTATCGCTGGCGTGGGGTCCGTGGTCGCAGGACAGCGGCATGACCGGCACCCTCACCGAAGCCGACATCCAGCGCATCGCCCGGCAGGGCATGCCGCCGCTGTCCGCGGAGGAAGGCCTGGCGCTCTTCGACGCCGCACTCGGCAGCGCCGAGCCCACGGCCCTCCCCGTCCGCTTCGACCTGGCGTCCCTGCGCGAACAGGGCGACATCCCCTCGCTGCTGCGCGGCCTGATCAGGACCCGCTCCCGGCGCTCGGCGGTCGCCGGGTCGGCCGCGGTCGCCGGCCTGGTGGGACGCCTGTCCGGCCTGGGCACGGTGGAACGGCGCGAAGCGCTGCTGGACCTGGTACGCGCCCAGATAGCGGTGGTCCTGGGCCACGCGAGCCCCGAGACGGTCGACCCGGACCGGGCCTTCCAGGACCTCGGCTTCGACTCGCTCACCGCGGTCGAGCTGCGCAACCGGCTCAACAAGGCGACGGGCATGCGCCTGTCGGCCACCGCCGTCTTCGACTACCCCACGGCCGGCACGATGGTCGGCCACCTGCTGGACGAGCTGTTCAGCTCGGAGGCCGCGGCGGAAGAAGCGCTGCCGGCGCCGGTGCGGGTGGCCGCGGCCGACGACCCCGTGGTGATCGTCGGCATGAGCTGCCGCTACCCGGGCGGCGTGGCCTCGCCCGAGGACCTGTGGCGGCTGGTGTCGGACGGTACGGACGCCGTCTCGGACTTCCCGGCCGACCGCGGCTGGGACGTGGAGTCGCTCTACAGCCCCGACCCCGAGACGCTCGGCACCTCGTACACTCGCTCCGGTGGATTCCTGCACGAGGCAGGGGACTTCGACCCCGAGTTCTTCGGGATGAGCCCCCGGGAGGCCCTGGCGACGGACTCGCAGCAGCGGCTGCTGCTGGAGACGACCTGGGAGGCCCTCGAACGGGCGGGCATCGACCCGGCCACGCTGCGCGGCAGCCGTACGGGCGTCTTCGCGGGCATGATGTACACCGACTACAGCGAGATCATGGTCGGTGACCAGTACGAGGGCTACCGGAGCAACGGCAGCGCGGCCAGCATCGCTTCCGGCCGCGTCTCGTACACCTTCGGTTTCGAGGGCCCGGCGGTCACGGTGGACACGGCGTGCTCGTCGTCGCTGGTCGCCCTGCACCTGGCGGCGCAGGCCCTGCGGTCCGGTGAGTGCTCGCTGGCCATGGCGGGCGGTGTGACGGTGATGTCGACGCCGACGACGTTCGTGGACTTCTCGCGGCAGCGGGGCCTGTCGGCGGACGGCCGGTGCAAGTCCTTCGCCGATGCGGCCGACGGTGTCGGCTGGGGCGAGGGCGTCGGCATGCTCGTGCTGGAGCGCTTGTCGGACGCGCGTCGCAACGGGCACCGGGTGCTGGCGACGGTGCGTGGCAGTGCGGTGAACCAGGACGGCGCGTCGAACGGTCTGACGGCGCCGAACGGTCCGTCGCAGCAGCGGGTGATCCGGCAGGCCCTGGCCAGTGCCGGTCTGTCGGCCGCCGATGTCGACGCGGTCGAGGCGCACGGTACGGGTACGACGCTCGGTGACCCGATCGAGGCCCAGGCGCTGCTGGCCACCTACGGTCAGGCACGGCCGGATGACCGTCCGCTGCTGCTGGGCTCGGTGAAGTCCAACATCGGCCACGCGCAGGCCGCGTCAGGTGTGGCGGGTGTCATCAAGATGGTGCTGGCCATGCGCCACGGCGTGCTGCCCCGGACCCTGCATGTCGACGAGCCGTCGACGCACGTGGACTGGAGCGCGGGCGCCGTAGAGCTGCTGACCTCCGAGGCCCGGTGGCCCCAGGGCGACCGCCCGCGCCGCGCCGGCGTCTCCTCGTTCGGCGTCAGCGGTACGAACGCGCACGTCATCCTGGAGCAGCCCGAGCCGGTCGCGGCCGACGCCGAACCGGACGTTCCGGAGACCGGGCCCGGCGCGCTGGCGTGGGTGCTCTCCGGCAGGAACGAGGCCGCGCTGCGCGACCAGGCAGCACGCCTGCTGCCCCTGGCCATGGCCGACGACGCGCCGTCCGCGCGGGACATCGGCCACTCGCTGGTGACAGGACGGTCGAGGTTCGCCCACCGCGCGGTGGTGTGGGGCCAGGACCGCGACGCACTGGTACGCGCCCTGTCCGCACTCGCGCAGGGCGAGACCGACCCCGGCCTGGCGGAGGGCTCGACCGGTACGGGCAAGCTGGCCTTCCTGTTCTCGGGCCAGGGATCGCAGCGCCTCGGCATGGGGCGTGAGCTGTACGGCCGCTACCCCGTCTTCGCGGAGGCGTTCGACGCGGTGTGCGCCGCCCTGGACGAGCACCTGGACCACCCCCTGCGCGACGTGGTCTGGGGCGAGGACGCCGAACTGCTCAACCAGACCGCCTACGCCCAGGCCGGGCTGTTCGCGATCGAGGTCGCGCTCTACCGGCTGGCGGAGTCGTGGGGCGTACGTGCGGACGTCGCCGAGGGCCATTCGATCGGCGAGGTCGCGGCCGCGCATGTGGCGGGTGTCTTCTCGCTGCCGGATGCGTGTGCGCTGGTGGCGGCCCGTGGCCGGCTGATGCAGGCGCTGCCTTCCGGTGGGGCGATGGTCGCGGTGCGGGCGACGGAGGACGAGGTCCTTCCTCACTTGACGCAGGGGGTTTCGATCGCGGCGGTCAACGGGCCGTCGTCGGTCGTGGTGTCCGGCGTCGAGGACGCGGTGCTTGCGATCGCTGCCCACTTCGAGGAGGAGGGCCGCAAGACCAGCAGGCTGCGGGTCTCGCACGCCTTCCACTCCCCGCTCATGGAACCGATGCTGGAGGAATTCCGCGCGGTGGTGGCCCGGCTGTCGTTCGGCACGCCGACGATCCCCGTCGTATCGAACCTCACGGGCCGGCTCGCCGAGCCCGAACAGCTCACCCACCCCGACTACTGGGTCCGGCACGTCCGCGAAGCGGTGCGCTTCGCGGACGGGATCGCGGCCCTGGGCGCGGAAGGGGTGACGCGGTTCCTGGAACTCGGCCCGGACAGTGTGCTGACCGCGATGGCCCGGGAATCGGCACCGGACGAGGCCGTGCTCGTACCCGTACTGCGCAAGGACCGGCCCGAGGAATCGACGCTGCTGGGCGCCCTGGCACAGCTGTACGTCCGGGGCGCAGGCGTCGACTG
Source organism: Streptomyces sp. NPDC059788 (assembly GCF_042732265.1). Lineage (NCBI taxonomy): Bacteria > Bacillati > Actinomycetota > Actinomycetes > Kitasatosporales > Streptomycetaceae > Streptomyces > Streptomyces sp. NPDC059788. The sequence goes on from NZ_JBHWHY010000043.1 coordinate 56,046, forward strand.
GACGGTGCTGACCGCCGGTTCGGGTGCGCGGTGGGTGGACCTGCCGACGTACGCGTTCCAGCACGAGCGGTTCTGGCCGTCGGGCGGGGTGGCGCGATCCGGTGACGTGCGGTCCGCGGGCCTGGGCTCGGCCGGACACCCGCTGCTGGGCGCGGCCGTGGAACTGGCGGGCTCGGGCGGACTGCTGTTCACCGGGCGCCTGTCGGTCTCCTCGTACCCCTGGCTGGCGGATCACGTGGTGCTGGGGTCGGTGCTGGTGCCCGGCACGGCCCTGGTGGAACTGGTGCTGCGGGCGGCCGACGAGGTCGGCTGCGACCTGCTGGAGGAGCTGACCCTCGCCGCACCCCTGGTGCTGCCCGCCTCGGGCGGAGCCGTGCAGGTGCAGGTGTGGGTGGGCGAGCCCGACGACGGAGGCCGCCGGCCGGTGTCGGTGCACGCACGGGAAGGAGAGGGCCACTGGACGCAGCACGCCAGTGGCGCTGTGACCACCGGAGCAGCAGCGGCCTCCTTCGACGCCGCCGTATGGCCCCCGCAGGGCGCGGAGCCCGTGGACGTGGCGGGCTGCTACGACGACCTCGCCGATGCCGGGCTCACCTACGGCCCGGTGTTCCAGGGCCTGCGGGCGGCCTGGAAGTCGGGCGACGACGTCTACGCCGAGGTGACGCTCCCCGAGGGCACCGACGGCAGCGCCTACGGCCTGCACCCCGCGCTCTTCGACGCCGCGCTGCACGCGGCGGCCTTGAACGGCGTCGAAGCGGGCGGCGTCCCGTTCTCCTGGACCGGAGTGTCCCTGCACGCCTCCGGCGCCTCGCACCTCCGCGTCCGTATCCGCGGCGCGGGCAGCGCGATGTCGGTCGCGATCGCGGACACGTCCGGTGCGCCGGTCGCCTCCGTCGAGTCGCTGGTGATACGCCCCCTCTCGGCCGGACAGGTGCGGACCGCCGACCGGGACGCGCTCTTCACGGTCGACTGGACCCCCGTCCCGCTCACGGACGAGCGCGTCGAGCTCGGTACCGGTCCGGAGGGCGAGCCGCTGCGGACGTACGCGGAGCTGGAGTCCCTGACGGGCGCTGAAGTGCCCGGGACCGTCCTGGTCGCGCCGCCCGCCGACACGTCGGGGACGGTGGACTCCGTGCACGCCACGGCCGCCTGGGCGTTGGAGATGGCCCAGTCGTGGCTGGCCGACGAGCGGTTCGCGTCCTCGCGTCTGGTGTTCGTGACGCGTGGTGCGGTGTCCGGCGCGGACCTCGCGGGCGCGGCGGTGTGGGGCCTGGTGCGCTCGGCGCAGGCCGAGAACCCGGGCCGCTTCGGCCTGGTGGACCTGGACGGCGACGCCGATGTGACGGTGCTGCCGCAGGGCCTGGCGACCGACGAGCCGGAACTGCTGGTCCGTGGTGGTGAGGTGCTGGCGGCGCGGCTGGCCCGTGCGCAGACGCAGCAGGCTTTCGCCTGGAGTGAGGACGGCACTGTTCTGATCACCGGTGGTACGGGTGGTCTGGGCCGTACGATCGCCCGGCATCTCGTGACCGAGCACGGCGTACGGAACCTGCTGCTGGTCAGCCGGCGGGGCCCGGATGCCGAGGGCGTACAGGAGCTGGTGGCCGAACTCCGGAGCAACGGCGCTGAAGCCGTCGTCGAGGCATGCGATGTGACCGACGCCGTGGCCGTGACGGATCTGGTGGCCCGGCACGGGATCGGTTCTGTGGTGCACACGGCGGGTGTTCTGGATGACGGTGTGGTGGAGTCGCTGACGCCGGAGCGGCTGGCAGGGGTGCTGCGTCCGAAGGTGGACGCGGCCTGGAACCTGCACGAGGCGACGCAGGATCTGAACCTGAGCGCCTTCGTGGTGTTCTCGTCGGTGGCGGGCACGATCGGCAGCCCCGGTCAGGCCAACTACGCGGCGGGCAACGCCTTCCTGGACGCGCTGGCGCACCACCGTCGTGCGGCGGGTCTGCCTGCCGTATCCCTGGCCTGGGGCCCGTGGTCGCAGGACAGCGGCATGACCGGCACCCTCACCGAAGCCGACATCCAGCGCATCGCCCGCTCGGGTATGCCGCCGCTGTCGGCCGAGGAGGGCGTGGCGCTCTTCGACGCCGCGCTCGGCAGCGCCGAGGCCATGGCCCTCCCCGTCCGCCTGGACCTGGCGGCCCTGCGCGAACAGGGCGAGGTGGCCCCGCTGATGCGCGGCCTGATCCGTACGCGGGCCCGCCGGACCGGCGCCGCCGCGGCATCCGGCATCGCGCAGCGCCTGACGGGGCTGTCCACGGCGGAGCGGCGCGAGGCGCTGCTCGACGTCGTACGCACCCAGGTCGCGGCGGTCCTGGGCCACGCGAGCCCGGGGACGATCGACCCGGACCGGGCCTTCCAGGACCTCGGCTTCGACTCGCTCACCGCGATCGAACTCCGCAACCTGCTGGGCAAGGCCACCGGACTGCGGCTCCCGGCGACGACCGTGTTCGACTATCCGACGGCCGGCGCCCTGGCGGACCACTTCCTCGACGAGCTGTTCGGCACGGAGACCGAGACGCCGCTCCCGGTGTCCGCCCTTCCGTCCCTGACGGACGACCCGGTCGTGATCGTCGGCATGAGCTGCCGCTTCCCCGGCGGCGTGGCCTCGCCCGAGGACCTGTGGCGCCTGGTGTCCGACGGTGTGGACGCCGTCTCGGCCTTCCCCACCGACCGGGGCTGGGAGATCGACGACACCTACGACCCCGAGCGCGAGGGCGCCATCGCCACGCGCTCCGGTGGATTCCTGCACGACGCGGCGGAGTTCGACCCCGAGTTCTTCGGGATGAGCCCCCGGGAGGCCCTGACCACCGACGCCCAGCAGCGGCTGCTGCTGGAGACGTCCTGGGAGGCGCTGGAGCGCGCCGGTATGGACCCGGCCACGCTGCGCGGCAGCCGGACGGGCGTCTTCGCAGGCGTCATGTACAGCGACTACTCGACGCTGCTCTCCGGGCGCGAGTTCGAGGGCTACCAGGGCAGCGGCAGCGCGGGCAGCATCGCTTCCGGCCGCGTCTCGTACACCTTCGGTTTCGAGGGCCCGGCGGTCACGGTGGACACGGCGTGCTCGTCGTCGCTGGTGTCACTGCACCTGGCGGCGCAGGCGCTGCGGTCCGGTGAGTGCTCGCTGGCGCTCGCGGGCGGTGTGACGGTGATGTCGACGCCGCTGACCTTCGTGGAGTTCTCCCGCCAGGGCGGGCTCTCCCAGGACGGGCGCTGCAAGGCGTTCTCCGACAGTGCCGACGGCGTCGGCTGGGCCGAAGGCGCCGGAATCCTGGTGCTGGAGCGCTTGTCTGACGCGCGTCGCAACGGGCACCGGGTGCTGGCGACGGTGCGTGGCAGCGCGGTGAACCAGGACGGCGCGTCCAATGGCCTGACGGCGCCGAACGGCCCGTCGCAGCAGCGGGTGATCCGGCAGGCGCTGGCCAGTGCCGGTCTGTCGACGGCCGATGTCGATGCCGTCGAGGCGCACGGTACGGGTACGACGCTCGGTGACCCGATCGAGGCCCAGGCGCTGCTGGCCACCTACGGCCAGGAGCGGCCGGAGGACCGTCCGCTGCTGCTGGGCTCGGTGAAGTCCAACATCGGCCACGCGCAGGCGGCTGCCGGTGTCGCGGGTGTCATCAAGATGGTGCAGGCCATGCGCCACGGTGTGCTGCCGCGGACGCTGCATGTCGACGAGCCGTCGACGCACGTGGACTGGAGCGCGGGCGCCGTGCGGCTGCTGACCTCCGAGGCCGAGTGGCCGCAGGGGGACGGGCCGCGCCGTGCGGGTGTCTCCTCCTTCGGAATCGGCGGTACGAACGCGCACGTCATCCTGGAGCAGCCCGAGCCGGTCGCGGCCGACGCCGAACCGGCCGCCGCCGAGGTCGAGACGGCCGCCTTCGAGGTGCCGGTTCCCGTATCGCTGTCGGGCCGGAGCGAGCCGGCGTTGCGGTCCCAGGCGGCACGGCTGCTGTCCCGTCTGGAGGGTGCGCCGGGGACACGGGTCACGGATGTCGCCTTCTCCCTGGCCACGGGCCGCTCGGCGTTCCAGCACCGCGCGGTGGTACTGGCCGCGGACCGGCAGGACCTGCTGCGTTCGCTGGCCGCCCTGGCCGAAGGCCGCGTCGAGTCGGCCGTCGTGGCGCAGGACCGGGCCCGCTCCGGCAAGCTGGCCTTCCTGTTCTCGGGCCAGGGCTCGCAGCGTCTCGGCATGGGGCGTGAGCTGTACGGGCACTACCCGGCGTTCGCGGAGGCGTTCGACGCGGTGTGCGCGGCCCTGGACGAGCACCTGGACCGTCCGCTGCTGGACGTCGTCTGGGGCGAGGACCCGGAGCCGCTGAACCAGACCGCCTACACCCAGGCGTCCCTGTTCGCGATCGAGGTGGCGCTGTACCGCCTGCTGGAGTCGTGGAACGTGCGCCCGGACCAGCTGCTGGGCCACTCCGTCGGAGAAATCGCGGCCGCGCATGTGGCGGGTGTCTTCTCGCTGCCGGATGCGTGTGCGCTGGTGGCGGCCCGTGGCCGGCTGATGCAGGCCCTGCCGGCCGGTGGGGCGATGGTCGCGGTGCGGGCGACGGAGGACGAGGTCCTTCCTCACTTGACGCAGGGGGTTTCGATCGCGGCGGTCAACGGGCCGTCGTCGGTCGTGGTCTCCGGCGTCGAGGACGCGGTGCTCGCGATCGCTGCCCACTTCGAGGAGGAGGGCCGCAAGACCAGCAGGCTGCGGGTCTCGCACGCCTTCCACTCCCCGCTCATGGAACCGATGCTGGCCGACTTCCGCGTCATCGCCGAGAGCATGACGTACACGGCGCCGCGCATCCCCGTGGTCTCCAACGTCACCGGCGAGCCCGCCACCGCGGAACAGCTGTGCTCCGCGGAGTACTGGGTCGGCCACGTCCGCGAGGCCGTACGGTTCGCCGACGGCGTCGGCGCACTGGGCGCACAGGGCGTCGTGTCCTTCCTGGAGATCGGCCCCGACGGTGCCCTCTCCGCGCTCGCCGCGGAGTCCGCCGCGGACGGCTCGGTCCTGGCCCCCGTCCTGCGCAAGAACCGGCCCGAGGCGCCGGCACTGCTCACGGCCCTGGCACAGCTGCACGCCCACGGCACGTCGGTCGACTGGTCCGCCGTGTTCGCCGGTTCGGGTGCGCGGTGGGTGGACCTGCCGACGTACGCGTTCCAGCACGAGCGGTTCTGGCCGTCGGGCGGGGCGGCGCGTGCGGGCGATGTGCGGTCCGCGGGCCTCGGCCTGGCGGGACACCCGCTGCTGGGCGCCGCCGTGGAACTGGCGGGCTCGGACGGCTTGCTCTTCACCGGGCGGCTGTCGGTGTCCTCGCATCCGTGGCTGGCGGACCATGTGGTCCTGGGGTCGGTGCTGGTTCCCGGCACGGCCCTGGTGGAACTGGTGCTGCGGGCGGCCGACGAGGCGGACTGCGGCGCCGTGGAGGAGCTGACGCTCGCCGCGCCCCTGGTGTTGCCCGCCTCGGGCGGCGCCGTGCAGGTGCAGGTGTGGGTGGGCGAGCCCGATGAAGGGGGCCGCCGGCCGGTGTCGGTACACGCCCGTGAGGGCGAGGGGCCGTGGACACAGCACGCCGGCGGCGTCCTGGCCCCGGCCGCCGAGGCGGTGCCGTTCGATACGGCCGTATGGCCCCCGCAGGGAGCCGAGCCGCTCGACGCGACGGACTGCTACGAACGGTTCGCCGACGCCGGGTTCGAGTACGGCCCGGTGTTCCAGGGCCTGCGGGCGGCCTGGAAGTCGGGCGACGACGTCTACGCCGAGGTGACGCTCCCCGAGGGCACCGACGGCAGCGCCTACGGCCTGCACCCCGCGCTCTTCGACGCCGCGCTGCACGCGGCGCTGCTGGCCGGGGGAGCGGACGAGGGAGCCGTCCCCTTCGCCTGGAACGGAGTGACCCTCCACGCCACCGGCGCTTCCCAGGTGCGGGTACACCTGCGTCCCACCGAGGACGGCACGTCGATCGCCGTCGCGGACACCGCCGGCGCGCCGGTGGCCTCCGTACGGTCCCTGACCGCGCGTCCGATCACCGCCGGGCAGTTGCAGACCGGCGACCGCGATTCCCTCTTCAAGGTCGACTGGACCGGCATCCGGCCCGCCGGGGAGCCGGGGGACACCCTCGCCATGCTCGGCAAGGACACCGAGGGCATCCTCGACGGTCTCTCGCTGCGCCCCCACGCGGATCTCGACGACCTCGCGGAGACCGGCGGACACGGCACCGTGCTCGTCCCGCCGCTGACGGAGGCCGACGGAACGGTGCGGTCCGTCCACGCCGCGACGGCCGCGGCGCTGGATGTGATCCAGTCGTGGCTGGCCGACGAGCGGTTCGCGTCCTCGCGTCTGGTGTTCGTGACGCGTGGCGCGGTGTCCGGCGCGGACCTCGCGGGCGCGGCGGTGTGGGGCCTGGTGCGCTCGGCGCAGGCCGAGAACCCGGATCGCTTCGGCCTGGTGGACGTGGCCGCGGACGCGGACGGCGACGTGGACCCGAGGCCCTTGCGAGCGGCGCTGGCGTCGGACGAGCCGCAGCTGCTGGTGCGTGGTGGTGAGGTGCTGGCGGCGCGGCTGGCCCGTGCGCAGACGCAGCGGGAGTTCGCCTGGAGTGAGGACGGCACTGTTCTGATCACCGGTGGTACCGGTGGCCTGGGCCGTACGATCGCCCGGCATCTCGTGACCGAGCACGGCGTACGGAACCTGCTGCTGGTCAGCCGGCGGGGCCCGGATGCCGAGGGCGTACAGGAGCTGGTGGCCGAACTCCGGAGCAACGGTGCTGAAGCCGTCGTCGAGGCGTGCGATGTCACCGATGGGGCTGCCGTGGCCGACCTGGTCGCGCGTCATGCGCCTGCCGCCGTGGTGCACACGGCGGGTGTTCTTGACGACGGTGTGGTGGAGTCGCTGACGCCGGAGCGGCTGGCGGCGGTGCTGCGTCCGAAGGTGGACGCGGCGTGGAACCTGCACGAGGCGACGCAGGATCTCGATCTGGACGCGTTCGTGGTGTTCTCGTCGGTGGCGGGCACGATCGGCAGCCCCGGTCAGGCCAACTACGCGGCGGGCAACGCCTTCCTGGACGCGCTGGCGCACCACCGTCGTGCGGCGGGTCTGCCTGCCGTGTCGCTGGCGTGGGGTCCGTGGTCGCAGGACAGCGGCATGACCGGCACCCTCACCGAAACCGATGTGCAGCGCATGGCCCGCTCGGGCATGCCGCCGCTGTCGGCCGAGGAGGGCGTGGCGCTCTTCGACGCCGCGCTCGGCAGCACCGAGCCCATGGCCCTCCCCGTCCGCCTGGACCTGGCGGCGCTGCGGCAGCAGGGCGAGCCCCAGCCGCTGATGCGCGGCCTGATCCGTACCCCGGGCCGACGCACCGCGGCGGCCCCGACGGGCGGCGACGCCGCGGACGCGTTCGCCCGGCGCCTGACCGGGCTGTCAGCGGCCGAGGGGCGCGAGATCGTACTCGACGCCGTACGCGGCCAGGCCGCGGCCGTCCTCGGTCACGCCGGAGCCACGGAGATCGACGAGGACCGGGCCTTCCTGGACATCGGCTTCGACTCGCTCACCGCGGTCGAGCTCCGCAACGGCCTGAGCACCCTCACCGGAATCCGCCTGCCGGCGACCCTGCTCTTCGACTACCCGACGCCGGCGGAACTCGTCGACCACCTCCACGCCCGGATCGCACCCGAGCCGTCCACCGGCCCGGCCGCACTCCTGGGCGAACTCGAAAAGCTGGAGAAGAGTTTCGGCGGGCTCGACATCACGGAGGAGATCCACGAGCAGATAGCGGGACGGCTGGAAGTCCTCAGGGCGAAGTGGAACGCCCTGCGCGACACCGCCGGGACCGCCGAACAGGACAAGTCCCGGTCCGACGAGGACTTCGACTTCGAGTCCGCCTCCGACGACGAGGTCTTCGACCTCCTCGACAACGAACTCGGCCTGTCCTGACCCGGCACATCGGCCGGTACCGGTGACACCGGTACCGGCCGACCCGGCCCGAGCGGCAGCCACCGCGGCGCGGTGGGCCCACGAGAACGCCCCCTCCCGAAACCCGGGAGGGGGCGTTCTTTCCTTCAAGCGGGCCCGGTCAACCGGTCAGCAGCGCCTCACGCAGCCGCTCCAGGTCCCGGTCGCTCAGCCCCAGGCCGGACCGCAGATAGGCGTCGAAGGTACCGAAGCGGGCCTCGACCTCGTCGAAGGCCGCGTTCAGGTACTCGGCCCTGGTGTCCAGGACCGGCTTGAGGCGCGCGGCGGTCCTGGGCGGCCGCTTGGCGAGTTCGGCGGCGTCGGCCGCGGCGAGGTGGTCGCCGGTGGCCAGGTAGTCGCGCAGGACCGTGCCGCGGTCCACGCCGAGGGCCGTGAGCAGGGCGGCGGTGGCCCAGCCCGTACGGTCCTTGCCGCTCTCGCCGTGGTAGGCCAGCGCGTAGGAGCCGGGGTCCCTGGCAAGTCTGAACAGCGCGCGATAGGCGTCGACCGACGAGGGCTTGGAGACGAACCTCTGGTAGGAGCCGGCCATCAGGTGCGCGGACGCCTTGGCCGTGGCGGGCAGTTCGCCCTCGGCCTTCGCGCCGGACACACCGGCGACGACGTGGCGCGCGCCCGCGGGCACCCGGTCCGGGGCCTTGGCACGCTCGCGCGCCATACGCAGGTCCAGGACCGTACGGATGCCCAGGCGCTTGAGCTTGGCCAGGTCGGCGTCGGTGAGCGTGTGCAGCGCGTCGGCGCGGTACAGCACACCCATCTTCACCCACCGGCCGTCGGCGGTCCGATGGCCGCCCGCGTCGCGGAAGTTGGCCGCTCCCGCCAGCTGCAGCGAGCGGTCGGCGAGGGTCAGCGGATCGCCCTGGTCGGGCACGAGACGGAACCACCGCCGGTCGGAGGCGGGCAGCCCGCGGACGACGACGGTGGCCTCGGCGCCGCCGTGCGCCACGGCCCTGGCACCGGCGTAGACGGTCACCGAACGGGCGCCCGGCGCCTTCCAGGACACGGTGAACGAACCGTCCTTCTGCTGGGTCACCGTCGCGTCGGTGAACAGAATTCCGTGCGCGCCGATCGGTGCCCGCGGCGCGTGCCGGCCCGCTCCGGTCGGCGCGCCGACGGCCTCGGCCGGGGTGAGGGGCGCGGTGACTCCCACCGCCGACACGGTGGCCACGAACGACACGGCGATGCGGCGGGCGGTCAGCACCGCCGCCGTGGAATGTGTGTTCATAGCCGGACCGTAGGGCTCGAAACGGCCTGGAATCACCTAGAGTGAGGCCGAGGTCTTGTCTTCGCCCCGCTGCCGCCGCACATGCCCTGGCTGCGCGTTCCGGCCGGACGACAGGCGGCGCAACTCTGGGTTTTCCCCCAGTTTTTCTCGATCAGGATGGTGCGGCGCGGCGGCGTGAGCCGGTGGACACAGCCCGTGTCACCCACCGGGGCGGCGTCGTGCCACAGCCCTGTGGGGAAGAATTCTGTCGGCGAAGGTTGGGTACTTACAGCGTGTTCGAGAACCAGCATCTGTCACGGCGCCGTCTGCTCGGAATGGCCGCCCTCAGCGGCGCCGCCGTCGCCGGAATGACCACGATTTCCGCCGCCCCGCGCGCCGCGGCAGCGGCCAAGGGCGGCCCGCAGGCCGGCAGCGGCACGTTCGTACCGGCCGTGGTGATCGGCACCGGTTACGGCGCGGCGGTCTCCGCGCTGCGGCTCGGCGAGGCGGGCGTCTCGACGCTGATGCTCGAAATGGGCCAGCTGTGGAACAAGCCGGCCGAGGACGGCAATGTCTTCTGCGAAATGCTCAAGCCCGACCGCCGGTCCAGCTGGTTCAAGACGCGCACCGAGGCCCCGCTCGGCTCGTTCCTGTGGCTGGACGTGATCAACAGGAACATCGACCCGTACGCGGGTGTGCTGGACAAGGTGCACTTCGACGAGATGTCGGTGTACGTCGGGCGGGGCGTCGGCGGTGGCTCGCTGGTCAACGGCGGCATGGCCGTCGTACCGAAGCGCTCGTACTTCGAGGAGGTCCTCCCGCGGGTGGACGCCGCCGCGATGTACGACCGGTACTTCCCGCGCGCCAACTCCATGCTCAAGGTGAACCACATCGACAAGGGCTGGTTCGAGGAGACCGAGTGGTACAAGTTCGCGCGGGTCTCGCGCGAACAGGCGGCCAAGGCGGGCCTGGGCACCACCTTCGTCCCCAACGTCTACGACTTCGGCCACATGCAGCGCGAGGACGCCGGTACGGCCCCCAAGTCGGCGCTGGCCGGCGAGGTCATCTACGGCAACAACCACGGCAAGCAGAGCCTGGACAAGACCTACCTGGCCGCCGCGCTCGGCACCGGCAAGGTCACCATCGAGACCCTTCACCAGGTCAAGGCGATCCACCAGCAGAAGGACGGCAGCTATGTGCTGTCGGTGGAGCAGAGCGACGTCAACGGCAAGGTCCTCGCCCACAAGGAGATCGCCTGCCGCCACCTGTTCCTCGGCGCGGGCAGCCTCGGCTCCACCGAACTGCTGGTGCGCGCCCGGGACACCGGCGCGCTGCCCGACCTCAACGCCGAGGTCGGCGCCGGCTGGGGCCCCAACGGCAACATCATGACCGGCCGCGCCAACCACGTCTGGAACCCCACCGGGGCCCACCAGTCGTCGATCCCCGCCCTGGGCATCGACGACTGGGACAACCCCGCCGCCCCGGTCTTCGCGGAGATCGCGCCGATGCCGGCCGGCCTGGAGACCTGGGTCAGCCTCTACCTGGCGATCACCAAGAACCCCGAGCGCGGAACCTTCGTCTACGACAAGGCCACCGACAAGGCCAAGCTGCGCTGGACCCGGGACCAGAACACTCCCGCGGTCGAGGCCGCGAAGTCGCTCTTCGACCGGATCAACAAGGCCAACACGACGATGTACCGCTACGACCTGTTCGGGTCGCAGCTGAAGAACTTCTCCGACGACTTCAGCTACCACCCGCTCGGCGGCTGCGTCCTGGGCAAGGCCACCGACCTCTACGGCCGCGTCGCGGGCTACCGCAACCTCTATGTCACGGACGGCTCGCTCGTACCGGGGTCCATCGGCGTCAACCCCTTCGTGACCATCACGGCGCTGGCCGAGCGCAACATCGAGCGGGTCATCGCGGAGGACGTCAAGACCGCGTAGCACCGCCCCGGTGACGGCCCGCCGTCCGCCCGGTTCCGGCCCTCCCCCCAGTGCGGAGGGCCGGTTCGTTCCTGCCCCGAATGCCGTCGCACCGGGTCTAAGGATTTTCCGGCTGCCGGCGTGAGATCAAAGGGGGGTGCGGCTGGTCGATCCGCACGGGGGTGTGCTTGCCGGACCCTGTTTGTCATTGCTGAAAGGAAAACAATGGACTCCGCCCGACGGCCGATCCTCTTCGTCACTCTCCCGGAGAGCGGGCTGGCCAATCCGCTGCTCGTACTCGCCGAGGAGCTGTCCCGCCAGAACGTGCCGGACCTCTGGTTCGCCACCGACGAGCCGCGGCGCGGGGATGTGAAGAAGATCGGGGTGGGTTCCCCGGTGGAGTTCGCCTCGCTGGGCGAGGTGGTCACCGAGCTGTCGGCGGTGACCTGGGACGACGAGATCTACCGCAAGGTCACCCAGAACTCGCGTTTCAAGGCGCACCGCGCGGTCGTCCAGCACACCTACAAGCCCGGACGGCACGAGGAGAAGTTCCACAAGCTGGTGGCCGTGGTCGAGGAGGTGCGGCCGGCACTGATGATCATCGACTGTGTCAGCGCCTTCGCGATCGAGGTCGCGGTCTCCCGCAATATTCCGTTCGTGCTGAGCGTGCCGTTCACGCCGAGCAATGTGCTGACCGCGTTCATGCCCTTCGCCAAGGCCTACACCCCGCGGGACTTCCCGGTGCCGCACACGGGCCTGCCGTATCCGATGACGTTCACCCAGCGGATCAGCAACGCGCTCTTCAAGTGGCGGAACCTGGCGATGTTCATGACGCCGAAGATGATGAAGGTGGTCAAGGAGGACAACCGGCGGCGCATGGAGCACGGCGTCGGCAAGCCCAGCCTGATGACGCGGATCGACCGTGCCGATCTGGTGCTGTGCAATTCCATCGCCGAGCTGGACTATCCCTTCGACATTCCGGAGAAGATGCGGCTGGTCGGCGCGATGGTGCCGCCGCTGCCGGAGTCCTCGCAGGACGACGATCTCTCGCGATGGCTGGACGAGCAGTCCTCGGTCATCTACGCGGGATTCGGAACGATCACCCGGCTCACCCGGGACCAGGTCCATTCCATGGTGGAGGTCACCCGCCGCCTCGAAGGAAAGCACCAGGTGCTGTGGAAGCTGCCCTCGGAACAGCAGCACATGCTGCCGCCGAAGGAGTCGCTGCCGGCCAACCTCCGGGTCGAGAGCTGGGTTCCGTCGCAGCTGGACGTGCTCGCCCACCCCAACGTGAAGGTCTTCTTCACCCACGCCGGCGGCAACGGCTACAACGAGGGCGTGTACTTCGGAAAGCCGCTCGTGGTGCGTCCGCTGTGGGTGGACTGCTACGACCAGGCCACCCGGGGCCGGGACTTCGGCATCAGCCTGACCCTCGACCGGCCGCGGGACATGGACGTCGACGACGTGATCGACAAGCTCACGCGAGTGATCGAGACCCCTTCCTTCCGCGAGAACGCCGAGCGGCTCAGCGCCCTGCAGCATGCGGCGGGCGGCCGTGAGGCCGCTGCCGAGCTGGTCCTCGGACACCCGGCCCTGGCGTAAGGCCGCACGAGTATTCACCGACGTTCGAGGACCACGAGGAAGACAAGGAAGAAGCAGCGGATGTCGTTCAAGTATCCCGTCTCCAAGCCCGCTCTGGACGGTAGAGAGCTGGAGTATGTGACCGGTGCCGTCGGTGACGGCTGGATATCGTCCCAGGGCCCGATGGTGCAGCGTTTCGAGCGCGCCTTCGCGGACTACAACGGCGTCGCGCACGGCGTGTCCTGCTCGTCCGGGACGGCGGCCCTCACGCTGGCCCTGCGGGCCCTGGGCATCGGCCCCGGCGACGAGGTGATCGTCCCGGAGTTCACCATGATCGCCTCGGCGTGGGCGGTCACGTACACCGGCGCGACGCCCGTGTTCGTCGACTGCGGTGACGACCTCAACATCGATGTCACCCGCATCGAGGAGAAGATCACCGCGCGGACCAAGGCCATCATGCCCGTCCACATCTACGGCCGTCGCTGTGACATGGACGCGATCATGGACATCGCGTACCAGTACAACCTGCGGGTCGTGGAGGACAGCGCCGAGGCCCACGGCATCCGCCCGGTCGGTGACATCGCGTGCTACTCGCTGTTCGCCAACAAGATCATCACGGCGGGCGAGGGCGGTATCTGCCTCACCGACGACCCCCAGCTGGCCGGGCAGGTGGCGCACCTGCGGGCCATGGCCTTCACCAAGGACCACAGCTTCCTGCACAAGAAGGTCGCCTACAACTTCCGTATGACGGCCATGCAGGCCGCCGTCGCGCTCGCCCAGACCGAGCGCCTGGACGAGATCCTCGCGACGCGGAGCGAGATCGAGCGGCGCTACGACGAGGGCCTGGCCGGCATCCCCGGCATCACGCTGATGCCGCGGCGGGACGTGCTGTGGATGTACGACCTGCGGGCCGAACGCCGCGAGGAGCTGCGGGAGTTCCTGGCGGGGGAGTCCATCGAGACCCGGCTGTTCTTCAAGCCGATGAGCCGCCAGCCGATGTACCTCGACCCCGTCTGGCCCTCGCTCAAGGCGAACACCTTCGCCGAGGACGGCCTGTATCTGCCCACCCACACCGGACTGACCGCCAGCGACCAGGAGTTCGTGATCGACCGGGTCCGCGCGTTCTACGGCGCCGGCTGACCGGGCCGTTCGAAAGGGGACATCCACCCATGACGCACAACGACCCGGCCGCGCCCCAGACCTGCCCGGTCACGGGACAGACGGCCACGGACGCGGCCGGTTCGGCCGCCGCCACGGACCAGCTGATCGTCGACTTCCCGCAGCGCCAACCCGGCGTACCCTTCCCGCCGCCGGACTACGCCGGCTTCCGCGACCGCAAGGGACTGGTCCTCTCGCGCCTGTCCGACGGCAAGCGGGTGTGGCTGGTCACCCGGCACGAGGACGTACGCACCGTACTGACCAGCCCGAGCATCAGCTCCAACCCCCAGCACGAGGGGTTCCCCAACGTCGGGAACCTGGGCGTGCCCAGCCAGGACCAGATCCCCGGCTGGTTCGTGGGCATGGACTCCCCGGACCACGACCGGTTCCGCAAGGCCCTCATCCCGGAGTTCACCGTCCGGCGTGTACGCGCGATGAAGTCCGCGATCGAGAGCACGGTGGACGCGCAGCTGGACGCCATGCTGGCCGCGGGCAACACCGCCGACCTCGTCGCCGACTTCGCCCTGCCCATCCCCTCCCTGGTGATCTCCGCGCTGCTCGGCGTGCCGCCCGCCGACCGCGAGTTCTTCGAGTCCAGGACCCGCGTCCTGGTCTCCCTCAGCTCCTCCGGCGACGACGACCGGATGACGGCCGCCAAGGACCTGCTGCGCTACATCAACCGGCTGGTCGAGATCAAGCAGAAGTGGGGCCGCGACGACCTCATCACCCGGCTGCTGGCCACCGGCGCCATCGCCACGCACGAGATGTCCGGCGTGCTGATGCTGCTCCTGATCGCCGGCCACGAGACCACGGCGAACAACATCGCGCTCGGCGTGGTCACCCTTCTGCAGAACCCCCAGTGGATCGGTGACGAGCGGGCCGTCGAGGAGACCCTGCGCTTCCACTCGGTCGCCGACCTGGTGTCCCTGCGCGTGGCCGTCGAGGACGTCGAGATCGGCGGACAGCTCATCAAGGCGGGCGAGGGCATCGTGCCGCTGGTCGCCGCGGCCAACCACGACGAGAACCTCTTCGCCTGCCCGCACGCCTTCGACCCGTCCCGCTCCGCCCGCGGCCACGTGGCCTTCGGCTACGGCGTACACCAGTGCCTGGGGCAGAACCTGGTACGGATCGAGATGGAAGTCGCCTACCGCAAGCTGTTCGAGCGCATTCCGAACCTCGAACTCGCCGTTCCCGCCGACGGCCTGGACATCAAGTACGACGGCGTCCTCTACGGCCTGAACGAGCTGCCCGTCCGCTGGTGACCCGCTCGGCCCCACCCGCCCGGCGGCCCGTACCACCGGCCGCCGGGCGGCCCCCATCCACCGCAGGAAGAGACACCGACATGCGTATCACCGTTGACCCCGACCGCTGTGTCGGGGCGGGCCAGTGTGTGCTGAACGCACCCGCGATCTTCGACCAGGACGACGACGGGCTCGTCACCCTCCTCACCGAGCCCGGCACCGACCAGGAGACCGCCGCCGCCCGGCTGGCGGGCGCCCTGTGTCCGTCGGGGGCCATCTCCGTGCAAGAGGGCTGACGTCCGACCCGGGCAGGAGCTCGTGTCCGAACCCCGGCCCGCCCCACAACTGACGAGAGTGTCGAGAGCGATCCGGGAGTGATGGTGCTGTGCCCCTCCACACAGATGACTACGTGATCCAGCCGCCGGCCGAAGCGGCGGAAGTACTGGGCGGCCACACGCTGCCCAAGGTGTTCGAGGCCGCCGTGGGGACCGCCCCCGACGCGGTGGCCGTCGTCGACGGGGACCGCTCGTGGACGTGGACGCAGTGGCGGGCGGACGTCGACGCGCTGGCGCGAGGCCTCCAGGAGACGGGGGTCGCGCCCGGCGACGTGGTCGCGGCGCGGCTGCCGAACTGCTGGCAGCTCCAGACCCTGCACCTGGCCGTCGCGGCCGTGGGGGCGGTGCTGCTGCCCGTCCACCAGGGCACCACGACTGCGGAGGTCCGTGCGCTGCTGACCCGGGCGGAACCCGTACTGCTCGTCCTGTCGGCCTCCGGGAGCGAGAGCGCGGCGACGGGCCGTTCGCTTCTGGAGAGCGTGCCGTCGCTGCGCGGCGTGCTGCTGGCCGGGGAGCCGGAGACGGAGAGCGAGGAGCCCGGCGTCGCGTCGCTGGACGGGCTGCTGGCGGCCTGGGCGGGCAACGGGCCCCGGCCGGTGGATGTCACCCCCGACATGCCGCTCGCCCTGATCCCCTCGTCCGGGACGACCTCGGCGCGGCCCAAGCTGTGCGTGCACAGCCACGACGGCCTGCTGTCGAACACCGCGGCCGTGACCGCGGAGGCCGCCGACGCCTTCGGCGGTACGGTCCTCACGGCCTGCCCGATGACCCACCTGTTCGGCCTCCAGGCCATGCACTCCGCGCTGTTCGCCGCCGGCCGGCAGGTCCTGCTCACCGCCTGGGACCCGGACCGCTTCCTGGAACTGGCGCGGGAGCACGACCCCCGCGTCGTCTTCGCCGTGCCCGCCCAGCTGCGGGACGTCGTCGCGCGGCTGGCCGGGACGGACGGGCCGGCGGGCTTCGCGCCGCACCAGGTGCGTACCGCGGGAGCCGCCGTCGCGCCCGCCCTCGCCGTACGGATACGCGCCGCCCTCGACTGCGAACTGGTCGTCGTGTGGGGGATGTCCGAGATCGGCACCGGTACCCGCACCCGGGCCCACCACCCCGACGGCAGTGTGGGAGAGCCGGTCGCCGGCGTGGCCGTCCGGGTCGTCGACGAGGCCGGTGAGGTGTGCGCGGCGGGCGGCACGGGAGAGCTCCAGTACCGCGGGCCCGGACTGTTCCGCGGCTACTTCCGCGAGCCGGAGCCGACGCGCTCGGCCCTCACCGACGACGGCTGGCTGCGGACCGGCGACATCGCGGCCGTCGACGCGGACGGCGTGGTGATCCTGCACGGCCGGGCGGCCGAGGTCATCGACACCGGCGGCCGGACGTTCCTCGCCACCGAGGTCGAGGACCTGCTCGCGGACCTGGCGGGCCTGGGCCCGCTGGCCGTCGTGGGCGCACCGGACGACCGGCTCGGGGAGTACCCGTGCCTGGTCGTGACCGGCCGGGCGGACCGCACGATCGGCCTGACCGAGGTCACCGCGTTCCTGCGCCGGCTGGGGCTCGCCGACCACAAGATCCCCCTCGAACTGCTCACCGTACGCGAACTGCCCCTCTCTCCCGCCGGAAAGCTCGACCGCCGGGCGCTCGGCAGCCTGCTCGCCGACCCTGCGGCGATACCCGTACCGGCCCGCCCCGGCGCGGCCCCGCCGTGCACGGTCCAGGAAGCGCTGGAACTCGTACGCGACTGCGTCGGCCAGGTGCTCGGCGACGGCGGCACAGCCGTCCCCTTCGCCCCCGACACGGACTTCCGCCGGCTCGGCCTCGACTCCGTCCACGCGGTGCGGCTGCGCAACCTGCTGCGGGAGGAGACCGGGCTCGCCCTCCCGGTCACCCTGGCCTTCGACTTCCCCGACCCGCGGGCCGTCGCGCACGTACTGGCCGAACAGGAGAACGCGTCCCCGGAGGAGCCGCCGCAGACCCCGGCCGACGATGCCGACCCGGTGGCGATCATCGGCATGGCCTGCCGGCTGCCGGGCGGCGTCGACTCGCCCGACGCCCTGTGGGCCCTGCTCGCCGACGGGACCGACGCGATGTCCGGCTTCCCGGACGACCGCGGCTGGGAC
Organism: Streptomyces sp. NPDC059788; assembly: GCF_042732265.1. NCBI lineage: Bacteria > Bacillati > Actinomycetota > Actinomycetes > Kitasatosporales > Streptomycetaceae > Streptomyces > Streptomyces sp. NPDC059788. The sequence continues at coordinate 73,567 of NZ_JBHWHY010000043.1, forward strand.
CTGGAACGGCTCTTCGACGAGGACCCCGACCGGCCGGGCACCTCCTACGCGCGCGAAGGCGGCTTCCTGCACGAGGCGGGCGACTTCGACGCGGGCTTCTTCGGCCTGTCCGACCAGGAGGCGACGGCCACCGACCCGCAGCAGCGGCTGCTCCTGGAAGCGGCCTGGGAGACCTTCGAACGCGCGGGCATCGACCCGAGGACCCTGAAGGGCACCCGCACGGGCGTCTTCACCGGCGCGATGGACCGCGGCTACGGCGCCAACGCGTCCGCCACGCCCAGCGCGTGGGAGAGCATGCTCATCACCGGGGCCTCCGGCAGCGCGATCTCGGGGCGTATCGCCTACACGTACGGGCTCGAAGGCCCCGCGCTGACGGTCGACACCGCCTCCTCGTCCTCGCTGGTCGCCCTCCACCTGGCCTGCCGGTCCCTGCGGTCGGGCGAGAGCAGCCTGGCGCTGGCCGGCGGCGTCACCGTCATGGCGAACCCGACCCCCTTCGCGCACTTCTCCCGCCTGCGCGCGCTGTCCCCCGACTCCCGCTCCATGGCGTACGCGGACGCCGCGAACGGCTCCGCGTGGTCGGAGGGAGCGGGACTGCTGCTGCTGGAGCGGCTGAGCGACGCCCGGCGCAACGGACACCGCGTCCTGGCAGTCGTACGCGGCTCCGCCGTGAACCAGGACGGCGCCTCCAACGGGCTCACCGCGCCGAGCGGACCCGCGCAGCAGCGCGTCATCCGCCAGGCCCTGGCCGACGCCGGGCTGACGCCCGCGGACGTGGACGCCGTGGAGGGCCACGGCACCGGCACTCCGCTCGGCGACCCCATCGAGGCCCAGGCCCTCCTGGCCACCTACGGCCAGGAGCGGCCGGAGAGCCGGCCGCTGTGGCTGGGGTCGGTCAAGTCGAACATCGGGCACACGCAGGCCGCCGCCGGAGTCGTCGGGGTCATCAAGACCGTGCTCGCGCTGCGCCACCACGTCCTGCCGCGGACGCTGCACGTGGACACCCCCACGGCCAAGGTGGACTGGTCCGCCGGATCGGTACGGCTGCTGACCGAGGCACAGGCCTGGCCGCAGGGGAGCGGACCCACACGCCGCGCGGGGGTGTCCTCGTTCGGACTCACCGGCACCAACGCGCACGTGATCCTCGAAGAGGCGCCCGACGAGGTCGGGGGAACGGAAGGGGCGCCGAGCGCGGCCCCGGAGGCGGAACGGAACGCGTCCGGGACGGCTCCGGCCCCGGAAGCCGCCGATGACACGGCCGCGCCCTGGGTGCTGTCCGCCCGGAGCCGGGCGGCGCTGCGCGCGCAGGCCCGGCGCCTGGCCGAGCACGTGGGCGCCGACCCCGGCCTGAGCGCCCAGGACGTCGCCCACGCCCTCGCCACCACCCGCGCCCTGCACCCGCACCGGGCCGTCGTCAGCGGCTTCGACCGGGCGCATCTGCTGTCCGCGACGGCCGAGTTCGGACGCGGTGAGCGGACCGCGGCCGTCACCCCGCACGACTCCGTACCGGGCGGGCTGGCCGTCGTCTTCCCCGGACAGGGCAGCCAGCGCAACGGCATGGGGCGCGAGGCGGCCGGCAAGTTCCCCGTCTTCGGGCGGGCGCTGGACGAGGTGTGCGCCGCGCTCGATCCGCTGCTGCCGCGGCCGCTGAAGTCGGTGATGTGGGCGGCTCCCGACTCCGAGGAGGCGGCCCTCCTCGACGACACCACCTACACACAGCCCGCGCTGTTCGCCGTCGAAGTCGCCCTGTACCGGCTGTTCGAGTCCTGGGGCGTGGTCCCCGACCAGCTGGTGGGGCACTCGGTCGGCGAGATCGCCGCCGCCCATGTGACCGGCGTACTCGGCCTCCAGGACGCGTGCACCCTGGTGGCGGCCCGGAGCAGGCTGATGGGCGAGCTGCCGCTCGGCGGCGCGATGGTGGCGGTGCGCATCACCGAGGCGGAAGTGGCCCCGTGGCTGACGGAGCTGACGGACTCGGTGTCGATCGCGGCCGTCAACGGTCCGCACTCCCTCGTCCTCTCCGGCGTCGAGGCCCCGCTCATCGCGCTCACGGAGCGGCTCGCCGCCGCCGGCCACAAGACCCGGCGGATCACGATGAGCGTCGCGGCCCACTCGCCGCTGATGGACCCCATGCTGGAGGAGTTCCGCGAGGTCGTCCGTACGCTGTCCTACGCCGCGCCCACCGTTCCCATCGTCTCCACGGTGACCGGCCTCCCGCTGACCGCCGAGACCGTGCGCGACCCGGACTACTGGGTGCGGCACGTACGGCAGGCCGTTCGCTTCAAGGACGCCGTCGGACGGCTCCGGGACGAGGGGGTCACCGGGTTCCTGGAGCTGGGCGCCGAGGCGGCCCTCACGCCGATGATCGACGAGTGCCTGGAGGCGGGCGACCCGCAGCCCGGTGCCGCCCTGGTACCGAGCCTGCGCGCCGGAGCGCCGGAGCGGCACGCGCTGCTCACCGCGGTCGCCCGGGTGCACGCCCACGGCGCTCCGGTGGACTGGGACGCGGTGCTTCCCGGGGCCCGGCCCGTCGCCCTGCCGACGTACGCGTTCCAGCGGCGGCGGTTCTGGCTGGCGTCGGCCCCGGGCCCGGTGGGCGCGGCCGGTCCGGCCGTCGGCGCGGGGCTCGCGGCTGCCACGGATGCGACGGCGGCGGACGAGGAGCCGCCGGGGCTGGAGGCCCGGCTGTCCGGCCTCGACGACGTCGCCGCGGACGCGCACGTACTGGCCCTGGTCCTCGCCGAGACGTCGGCCGTGCTCGGCGGCCAGGAGCGAGTCGACGAGGAGGGCACCCACACGTTCAAGGAGATGGGCATCAACTCCGTGAACGCCGTCGAACTCCGCAACCGCCTCATCGCGGCCCTGGACATGCGGCTCCCCGCCACACTCGTGTACGACTACCCGACGCCGAACGCCGTCGTCGGTCTCGTCCGCGAACGCCTCGCGCGCCCGGCCGGTCCCGCACGTGACGTGAACTCCGTCGTGCGGGAACTGGAAGCCCTGCTCACGGCCGGGGCGGAGGTCTCGGAGGAGACGATGGCCCGGCTGAAGGCGGCGGTGGCGGCAGGACCGGCCGGCGGCACGGGCACCGGCTCCGGCTCCGGCGAGGCGCTGGATCTGACGTCGGCCAGCGACGAGGACCTGTTCCGGTTGATGGACGGGGTGTGAACGGTGGTGCGGGTGCTCCGCGGAGCACCCGCACGTACCGGACATCGGTCCATTCGAGCAGTACGCTCCTGTCTTTGTGCCGCGCTCCGGGAATGCCACCGGGAAGTGACGACGCGCGGTGTGCGGTGAGCGCCCGGAATCCTGCCGGAAAAATCACGCCCCGAATTGCGCCCCGCGGGAACTTGGATCGGATGCGGCGCGTCTCCATGGCGAAGTAGCCGCGCCGAGGCGGGCGCTTCGGGGGCTGATGGCGCACGGATTCGCAAGGCCCGACACAAAATCAACCTCGAATGCGCTCCCGGAAGCCGGCCCGAGAGGAATGCCGCACTTCACGAGATGTGGTGCAAAAGCAGCCTGCATGGAACGGGGGCGTTGGGCCTTGCATGGTTTTGGTGGTTTCGTGATGACGGTGGGACTCGTCCTTATGGTGACGGGTCTGGGGATGTTCGGTCTGGATCTGGTGGGGGTTGTGCAGTCGTCGATGGAGACCGGCGGCCACCCCCGGAACTTCCCGCCGAACATGTTCAAGTGGTTCGGCCTCGGCATCGTGGGCGGGGTCGTCTACGAGCTCGGCAAAGCGGCACGGGGATGAGAGCGCCCCGGACACTCCGGGGCGTACAGAAAAGGCGTGGCCGTAAGGGCCTCGCGCAGCGGGTGAGCGGAGCATGAACCCCGACGCGGGTACGCCCCGCGTCGGGCGGTCGGGGGAAGGATCCGCCATGGACAGACGTGACATCATCACGGTAGAGATCGACCGGCAGGTTCTCTGGATCGGTGCCGGGGCCTATCCGTTGCGCAACATCGCCAGAGCGAAAGTCGAGGAATTCGTCCCCGACCACTGGGAGACGTTCTGGCGATTTCTTTCGTCTCTCGTCGTGGTGGTCGTCCCGGCGGCCGCCGCACTCGCCGTGATCAAGAACCTTGAGCTGTCCGACAGCGACCGTGAGAACGCCCAGCGCATCGTGGTCGCCCTGCTCGTGGCCCTGGTCCTGATTTTCGTCGTACGGCTGGTATCGGGACTGTCGACACCGACGTACTACGCGCTCGTCATCGAGACCGCGGGAGCCCCGCACGCCGTCCTGGTCAGCGTGAGCGTGCGGGAGGTGAGCCGTCTCGTCGGACAGATCATGGACGCGATCTCCAATCCCCACGCGGCGTACAAAACCACCGTCGTCAACCACTTCAACCAGCACATCGGCGACCGGATCAGTCAGATCGGCGGCAACGGCAACATCGGAAAGAGGGTGGGGAATTGAATACCGGCGGGTACTACCACTATGGCGACTCGGTGATCCAGAACGGGGGGATCGGCAACATCGGCATCGACAAGAGCCGGTCCCCTGGAAACTCGCATCCCTCCTTCCAGGAGATGCTCCGGGAGATCCGGATTCTGCGGGAGCGGGTGTCACCGGAGGACCGCCAAGTCATCGATCATTCGCTGCAAGCCCTGGGCGCGGGCGAGAACGCGGAGCCAGGCACCGTACGCCGAGCCCTCAACGCCGTCGCCGGAGTGGCCACCATGGTCGGCGAGGTGGGCGTTCCCGTGGTCGAAGCGGTCCGGCGGGTTCTGTCGCTCTTCGCCGCCTAGCACCGCCGCGGCTGCCCTCACCCCGGGGGCCCCGGCCCCGCCCTGTTGCCCCTGTGGCCACGCCTACGGCTACTTCCGGCCGTTCTGGTTGTGACGGGGGCATGACCGGGCGGGACCGGAGTTGAATCGAGAACGTTTCCGGGGCGGCGTACCGGAGTCGGTACCCGAGGTGAGGGTGTGAGGCGTATGAACGAAAGTCGCAGACTGAGCCGCAGATCTCTGTTACGCAGCGGGCTGGGGGCGGGCGGACTGGCCGTGACCACCAGCCTGTTGCCCGGGCTGTGGGGACGTACTCCGGGCGCGGCGTGGGCCGCCTCCCCGGCGGCGTCCCCTTCGGCTTCCCCGGCCGCCGTACCGCTCGGCTCACCGGGGAACGCCCCAGGAGCCGCCGCGGCGTTCCCCGACTGGGCCAGGTTCGCCCGCGTCGCGGACGGTACGTTCGACGACGACGCCGACCCGGCGCGCGACATGAAGCCGGTGATCGCCAAGCTCAAGGCGCAGAACGTCAGCGTCATCGAGGTCGACACGATCTTGTCCAACTGGCTGCCGGACGCCGAGTTCACCGCGCACATGGCACAGATGAAACGCTTCTCCGATCTGGCACACGCCGCCGGGATACGGGTGATCGTCTACTACCCGTCGCTGGAGGTGATCAGCGTCGGCGGGGAGAAGGGCAAGTCCTTCTACAAGGACAGCGACGGCAAGAACTGGGTGCAGCGCGGCCTCGACGGCAAACCCAACGTCTTCTACGGCAGCCTGGTCGTCTGGGTCGACCCGGGCGACGAGAGCTGCTGGGTCAGTCCCAACTCCCCCTGGCGCGACTACTACCTCACCCGCATCAAGGCCCTGGCACGTACCGGTGTGGACGCGATCTGGCCGGACGTACCGATCTACTTCGACGGCGCGCTCAGCTGGTGCGACGCCTCCACCTGGGCGGCGAGCGCCTTCAAGGCCGACACCGGGCTGGCGCTGCCCACCGCCGTCGACTTCTCCAAGCCCGCCTTCCGCCGCTATGTCGAGTGGCGCCACAGCAACCTCAACCAGTTCCAGCTCGACATCGCCGCCGCCGGCCGCTCGGTCAACCCCGACCTGGTCACCTTCGTCGAAACCGTGACCATGGACTACAAGTACGCCACCACCGTGGGCCTGGACGGCGCCTACCTGCGCCGGGCGGAGGGCGTCAGCCACGTCTGGGAGGTGGACGTCCTCGGCAACTACGACGGGATGCGCCACGCCACGCTGTCCGACTGGACCTGTCTGATCTCGATGTACAAGTACGCCCGCGCGGCCAGCGGCACCAAGCCCGCCTGGGCGTTCTCCTACGGCTGGAAGGCCGACGACGCGTCGCTGGTGATGGCCGAGACCCTGGCGGCGGGCTGCAACCCGTACGAGGTCAAGAGCCCGTTCAAGACCGACAGCACGGACACCGCCATGCGGACCCGGATGTACGGCTTCGTCGCGGCCCACCAGGAGGAGCTGTTCGCCGCCGCCTCCGGGGCCACGGTCGGCGTCTACCACTCCTCGTCGTCACGCGACTTCGTCAGCCCGGTCGAGGGCAGCGGCATGTACGTCAACACCAAGCCGCCCGCCGGGGTCAAGGACTGGTGGAGCTTCGACACATCGGAGGAGAGCTGCACCGACCAGAAGTGGCTGGGCGAGTTCCGCGGCACGGTCAAGTCCCTGGTGCTCGCGCACATTCCTTTCAACACCGTGCCCAGCCCCGGCGTCGGCGCCGACGACCTGGCCGGCTACCGCGTCCTGTACCTGCCCAACCTCCAGGCGGTCTCGGCCGCGGAGGCGGACGTCCTGCGCTCGTACGTGGCGGGCGGCGGCACCGTCGTGATCACCGGCCCCGCGCCCACCGGCCTCGACGAGCGGGGCGGCGCCCGTACGGAGTACACGCTCGCCGACGTCCTCGGCTTCCGCAAGGCGGACCCGGTGCCCGCCACCAAGCGGAACGCGTTCGGCCAGGGCACCTGCTGGTTCTTCAAGGACCTGCTCGGCCTGAAATACCTCTCGCGCACCGATCAGCCCACCGCCGACACCCTCCTGGGACCGGTCCGCACGGCCGCCCCGCCCGCCGTCACCCTGACCGGTGATCCGCGTGTCCACCTGGAACTGAGCCACCTCGGCGACGCCACCATCGTGCAGCTGGTCAACTTCACGGCCTTCGGCGAGACCCCCGCGGCCTTCAAGACCAAGCCCACCACCTGCACCGTCGGACTCACCGTCCCCGCGGGCCGGCAGGTACGGGCGGCCACCGTCAGCTCGCCCGACAACTCCGGCCCCGGGCCGCAGCCGGTGGCCTGGAAGACGGACGGCGACAAGGTGAGCGTCGAACTGACCGTGGTGCAGTACGCACTGCTCAACGTCACCATCAGCTGACCCAGGGGCGGCGGACCGGTGCTCCCGGGCCCGGCCCGCCGATGTGCGTCACTGCTTCCCGGGAGCGGGGACCCGCCACAACGACGTGGACCGGTCCTCGCTCCCCGGATGCGACTCGAAGGCGATCCAGCGGCCGTCGGGGGACCAGCTCGGCGCCCCGTCGTACGTACCGCGCTCCCGCGTCACCTGCACCGGCCCGCCGCCGCCCGTCACCGGCATGACGAAGATCTTCGGCAGGTCGAGCCCGCCCGTGGTGGAGGAGAAGACCACCGAACGGCCGTCCGGCGACCAGCTGGCGTCCGTGTGCTCCCCCTCCAGGGTCGTCAGTCTGCGTACGCCGCTCCCGTCGGCGTTCATCACGTACAACGCCCAGGCATCGCTGCCCAGTTCCCGCCGCTGGAAGACGAGCCGGTCGCCGCGCGGCGACCAGTTGGGCTCACGGTTGTCCGTACGGCTCGCGGGTCCGTTCACCAGCCGCGTCCGCCCCGTACCGTCCCGCCTGACCTTCCACAGGGAACCGAGCGCCGACCGGTCCGCGAGCGCCGCGCCCTCGTCCGGATTCTCCCGCTGCACGCTCTCCTGGAAGACGATCCACTTTCCGTCCGGCGAGAAACTCGGCTCCAGATAACCCGAAGCGCCGCGGTGATCGGTCACCCGCTCCGGCCGCCCGCCCGGCTTGAGCACCCAGATCTCCTCCTTTCCGGAGCGGTCGGAGGCGAAGGTCACCCCCGCCGACGGCCGCCAGCTCGAACCGGGCAGGTTCACCGCGGACCGGTCGTCCTCGTCCAGCAGGTCACGGGCCTCGCGCACGCCCCGGCCGCCGGGGCCCCTCCCGCCGCCGTTCCGGCTCTCCAGCGGAAGCACGCGCAGCGCCGCGGCCCCCTCGTTGTAACCGCCGTGGAAGACCGTGAACAGCATGGACTTCCCGTCGGGCGCGAACGCCGGGTTCTGCGCGCTGCCTTTGCCCCGCTCCCGGTGGAGCAGTTCGGCCCCGTCCCCGCGTACCGCCTCCGGCCGCACGGACGGAGAGGCGGCCGAGCCCGGCGGCCCGGAGGAATGCGACGGCCGCGCCGACGCCGACGGGTGGCTGGGCGGCTCCGTCGCGCCGCCACCACACGCCGACAGCACCAGAGCGCCGGCGCCCAGCAATGCCACGACCGTTCCTCGTCTGCGCATGAGGGCACGCTATGTACCCGAACTCCGCCGCCTCAACCGGAGTTTGCGACAGCGGCGATGACCGAAACACCCCGGACGCCCGGCCGGTCCGGTTGCCCAGATCACCCCGGGCAAGCGGCATGACGCGGTGGGTCCGGCAGGTACGTGGTGCGCTCCTGCTTGGTGAGGGCGCGGTTGACGGCGCGGCAGATCCGGTCGATGGCCTCTTCAGGGGCGGGCAGGTCCAGATGCCACAGGTGCGCCTTGTTGTCCGACTGGCCGATGGCGAGGGTACGCCCGTCGGGGCTGACGGCCATCGAGGTCACCCGCCAGCCCCGGCCGGGCAGGGTCAGGCGGGGCCGGGCCGAGGCGAGGTCCCACAGACGCACCGTGCGGTCGTCGCCGCCGGTCGCGAGGGTGCGGCCGTCGGGGCTGAAGACCACGGCCCGTACGGCGCCGGTGTGGCCGGTGAGCACGGTGCGGGCCCTGCCGGTGGTCGTGTCCCACAGCCGGACCGGGCCGTCGAAGCCGCCGGAGGCCAGGGTCTGCCCGTCCGGGCTGAAGGCCACCGCCAGCACCGAGTCCCGGTGTCCGGGCAGGGCCGCCCGAAGCCTACCGGTCGTGGTGTCCCACAGCCGTCTGACCTTGTCCGAACCGCCGGCCGCCACGGTGCGCCCGTCCGGGCTGAAGGCCACCGCCAGCACGGCCTCGGAGGACCCTCGGAGAGTCGTGCGCGGGCGGCCACGAGCCGTGTCCCACAGCCGTATCCGGCCGGTGTCGTCGCCGACGGCCAGGGTGCTGCCGTCGGGGCTGAACGCCACGGCGAACACCGCGCCATCGGCGCCGAATGCCGCCTGCCTGCGTCCGGTGCGGGCGTCCCACAGCCGGACCGCGCCGTCCTCGCTGCCGGTGGCCACCGTACGGCCGTCCGGAGCGAACGCCACGGACAGCACCGCACGGCTGTGGCCGCCCAGAACGGCCCGGGAGCGTCCGGTGCGGGTGTCCCACAGCCGCGCGGTGCCCTCGTCGCTGCCGGTGACGAGGGTGCGGCCGTCGGGGCCGAAGGCCACCGAGGTCACGTCGCCGGTGTGCCCGGCCAGGGTCCTGCCGGGCCGGTGCCGGTGGACGTCCCACAGCCACAGCGCGCCGTCGGCACTGCCGGTGGCCAGGGTGCGTCCGCCGGGGGCGAAGGCGATCGCCGCCGCCCCGCCGGTGTGGCCGATCAGGGTCGCGCCGGACTTGCCGCTCCGTGTCTCCCACAGTCGTACGGTGCCGTCGTCGCTGCTGGAGGCGAGGGTGCGCCCGTCGGGGCTGAACGCCACCGACGTCACGGCGTCGGTGTGGCCGCTGAGCACCGTACGGGTCGCTCCGCCGGCCGGGTCCCGCAGCCGTACGGTGCCGTCGTCGCTGCCGGTGGCCAGGGTGTGCCCGTCGGGGCTGAACGCGAGTGTCGTCACGGTGTCGGTGCGGTCGGTGAGGGCGGTGCGAGGACTGCCGGTGGCCGCGTCGCGCAGCTTCACCACGCCGTCGTCGCCGGCCGTGGCGAGGGTGCGTCCGTCGGGGCTGAACGCCACCGCCTTCATGCGGTCGCTGTGGTCGGTCAGCACGGTGCGGGTGGTGTGCCGCAGCGTGTCCCACAGCCGTACCGTGGTGTCCCAGCTGCCGGTGGCCAGGGTCCGCCCGTCGGGGCTGAACGCCATCGTCGTCGCGGCACTGGCGTGGCCGGGGAGCGCGGCCCGTAGGGCGCCGGTGGCGGCATCCCGCAGGTGCACCGTGCCGTCCCCGCCGCTGGTGGCGAGGGTACGTCCGTCGGGGCTGAAGACCACCGCGTGCACGCTGATCTGCTCGCCGGTTACTGTCTCGGCCCTGAAGACGGTGCGGGTCCTGCCGGTGTCCGCGTCCCACAGCCGTACGGTGCCGTCGTTGCTTCCGGAGGCGAGGGTGCGGCGGTCGGGGCTGAACGCGACCGCCCGCACGTCCTTGGTGTGGCCGCTCAGACGCTGCCGCAGGGGCAGGGCGGCAGCGGCGAAAACGCCGGCGGTGGCCTCCGCGGTGGGGCGGATGCGGTAGGCGTGGACGGCGAGCAGCGACGCCAGGTCGGGGTGGCCGTTGAGCAGCGTGGAGGACTGCGCGGCCAACTGCCGTGACAGCGCGGTGCGGCGCTGGTCCTCACTGCTGCGGTACTGGACGAAGGCGGTGATCCCGGCGACCAGGGCGAGGGCCAGCAAGGCGGCCAGCGAGGCGGCTGCCTGACGCAGGCGGCGGGCGGTGCGGGCCGCCGCGCGCAGCTCCTGCTGGTGTGCGGTGGTGGCGGCGGTGAGGAAGTCCCGTTCCAGCGGGGTGAGATCCCTGCGGGTGGCGGAGGTGGCGAACGCCTCGCGGGCCGTGGCCAGGCGGGTTCCGCGGTACAGCGCCCCCGGATCGCGGTCGAGTGCGGCCCACGCGTCGGCCGCTTCGGTCAGACGGCGGTGCGCGAGCAGCCGTTCGCGGTCTTCGTCGACCCAGTGCTGGAGCCGGGGCCATGAGGTGATCAGCGCCTCGTGCACCAGGTGGACGGTGTCCTCCTCCGTGGTCACCAGGCGGGCGCGCGCCAGGAGTTCCAGCACCCCGGCATGGGTGAGGTCGGCCGCGTCCAGCTCGTCACGGGGCGCGGGGCGGCGTGTGTCCGGACGCCCCTCGCCCGGGGTGATCAGGCGCAGCAGGATACGGCGGGCCGCCCGCGCCTGGTGCGGTGTGAGGCGGGTGTAGAGGTGCTCCGCGCTCTGGGCGATGGCGCCGTGGATACCGCCGGCGGCCTCGTAGGCGTCGAAGGTGAGGGTACGGCCGCGGCGCCGCCGCCAGGTCTCCAGCAGGACGTGCGAGAGCAGCGGCAGCCCGCCGGGCTCGTGGCCCACCTCCTGCACCAGGCGGGCGGTCAGGGTACGTTCCACGAACAGCCCCGCGACCGCGGCGGGCTTCACGATCGCCCGGCGCAACTCGGCCGGGCCCATCGGTGCGACCGGCACCGTCGCGTCGCGTACGGCGGCGGTCAGGTCGGGCAGTTCCAGGATGCGGCCGTAGAAGTCCGCCCGTAACCCCAGCACCACGCGCAGACGGCTGTCCGCCTTCCGGGCGGCGAGCAGCAGCTTGATGAAGCCGGTCCGTTCGCGCGGGTCGTGGCAGAGGGTGAACAGTTCCTCGAACTGGTCCACGATCAGCCATGTTTCGCCCGTACCGCCTTCCTCGTCGGCCGGGACACAGATCGCGCGGTGCGTGTGCAGCGGCCGGGGGCCTGGGGTGAGGATGCGCAGCGCCCCGGGCCGGGCGTCCGGGGCGGCGGCCTGCTGCAACCGGGGGATCAGGCCGGCCCGCAGCAGCGACGACTTGCCGCTGCCGGACGGGCCCACCACGGCCGTGAACCGGTGGGAGAGCGCGCACTCCACCAGCCTGTCGACGAGAGCTTCCCGGCCGAAGAAACGGTCCCCGTCCGCCGCCTCGAACCGGGCCAGCCCGCGGTACGGCGCCTCCGCCCCGTCCTCCTCCCGCGCCGGAGGCACCGCCGCCGCCTCCCGCGCGGCCCGGTGCCAGCGCTCCTCCCACTCGTCCGCGTCGCCGTCGCAGGCCCGGGCGTACGCCAGCGCCGTGGCCAGCGAGGGGAGCTGCTCGCCGGACGCGGCCCGCGACAGCGTCGCAGCCGAGCACGGGACCCGCTGCGCCATCACCCGATAGGTGATCCCGCCCGCGTCCCGGCGCAGCCTCCGCAACTCCGCGGCGAACCGCGCCACCGGGCCCGCTGTCGGGTCCAGCGCAGACTCACGGCGTCCCATTCACCACCCCATCGCCATCGGGATCACAGCTCTACCACACCAGCACGGCCCGCCTCCGCGGCAGAAGACGCCCGTCGGCCAACCCCCTTGCGCACAGGGCCCGGGAGCGCTTTTTGATTCATCCCAGGTGAGGGGCCCGTGCATCAAAAAACGGGCTGCGAAAACCCCGGCCCGGGGGCGGCCGGATCAAGCCGGGGTGGCCGGATCAAGGCCGTACGTGACCGGATCACGGTCCGGCGGGGCCGGCGCGGCCGACGGACAGCCACCGGTGCGCCAGCCGACTCCGACGCGGCGCAGGCTGGGATCGAACGCCCAGTACCGGGGTGCCGACCCGCATCCGCCGGGCCGCTGCCGGGGGCGTCCCCAGCAGCGGCCCGCGTCAACAGCCGCCGGGCGACCTCGTGTCCGGCTTCGTTGTCCTCGCTTTGTTTCCTCGGGCGTCGATGCCTGGCGTTCCCGGGCGTCGATGCCTAGCGGAACTTCAACTGCCCGCTCGCCGGACGGTAGTACCACCCGGAACCCAGGGTGTTGCAGTGGATGGTGGACCACCCGTTGTTCGCGGCGTCGTTCCCCGTGAGCGTCTTGTGTCTGCCGTCGGGGTTGTCGCAGACCGCCTTCACGTAATAGACCCGTGCGGTCTGGCACTTCACGCCGAAGTAGTTGCTGTCGTTGCCGGGCTTGCAGTAGGACGGGATGCCCTGGGCGGAGCTGGTGCCCGCCTGGGCGGGCGTGGCGAAGGCACCGGCGGCAAGCGCGCCGCTGACGGCAGCCGTCACCAGGGCATGACGAAAACGCATGGTCTCTCCTCGACTTGTGGGTGAACCGCGGTGGGCGATCGTTTCGCCGACCGGGCGTCACCGACCTTGCTGGCTGCCGGGGGCCCAAGGCAACGGCGTTCGGCTGTCCCGGACAGTCGAGGGATGTCCGAGCTGGTCAGAGCCTTGTCCGGATCTTGTCCGGGTGCTGTCGGGCCTCGCCGCGGTGGCACCCGCCGCGGCCCGGCGGACCGCCGTACCGGAGCCAGGTCACCGAGGCGGGCGGTGTACGAAGACATCGGCAACCGCGTTCGTGTCGCCGGGAACGAGAACGGCCGACTCGGAGGTGAAGGCCACCGCTTCGCCGCTGCCGGTGACCGAGCCGGGAAGGGCCCGTGCCGCCGGGCCGACCTCGGCACGGTCGCCGGTGCACACGTCCAGCAGCGAGAGCCGTCCGTCCTCGGACAGCAGCACCTTGCGTCCGTCGCCGCTGACGGCCGCTGCCGTGACGCCGGCCGGGGCGAGCCGCACGGTGCTGCCGGTACGCAGGTCGCGGAGGTAACTGTGCAGGCCGGGCCCGGTGGTTCCGGGGACCAGGTTCGCGGATTCGGACTGGAAGAGCACATAGCGGCCGTCGCGGCTGATGGCCACCAGCGAACTCCGCTTCTCGTCCTGCACCCCGTCGAGCGGCACATCCACCTGCTGGACGGCCCCGCTCGTCCGGTCCTTGACGAAGATGTCGTACGCACCGCTGCGCGGGCCGGTGGCGAAGGCCAGCAGCCGGCCGTCGCCGCTGAGCGAACCGTTGCCGACGGACGGATGGCCCGTCGGGGTCTGCTGCGGGTCGATCTGCTCGTCGGTGCCGTCCACCAGGTCCCGTACGCGCAGTTGGGCGGGCCGGCTCGGGTTGCGGTTGCCGACGGTGACGGCGGCGAACCGGCCGTCGGCGCTGAGCGAGTCCACGCTGCTCAGCTCGGAGCGACTGGCCTCGCTGCTCCGGCCGGTGAGGCGGTCGTAGACGTAGGCCGACGGGTAGCGGGTGCCCGACGCGTAGCCGACGTACCGGCCGTCGGCGCTGATCGCCGTATAGCTGCCGCCGTATGTCCTGGCGCCCGGCACCCGCGTGACCTGACCGGACGCCAAGTCCTTGATCAGCAGTGCGCGGAAGTGGTCCGCGCCCAGGTTCGGCGCGGCCGACCAGAAGGCGACGTACTGCCCGTCGGCGCTGATCGACGCCCCGTCGGACAGGCCGTCGGCCTGCGTCCCGTCCGAAGTGGTGCTCACCCGTACCGTGCTCGCCGCGCCCGGTGCGGATCGCGCCTGCGCCGTAACCGGCGGCAGTACGGCGGCGGCGCACGCGGTGGCGATGGCGGCGACAACGGCCATGCGCTTCGCGGAGGATGTACGTTTCGTACGTCCCCCGCGTCCTGTGGGCTCTGTGCGTCCTGTGTGCCCGGCGTGCCTTGTGCGTCCTGAGCGTTCTGCGTGCCCTGCGTGCCCTGTGCGTCTCGTGCGTAAGAGCCGTCCCATGGTTCCCTCTCGAAGCGCGCGTCACGTTCACCCCGTCCTACGGAGCCCGCTCATCCAAGAGGCCTCTTACGCCCTGGGCAATCAGCCGATTTCCGTACAACCAACCGCGGCGTCCGAGCGTCCCGCGCTCAAGCCGTGCTGTGCCGGCGTCCGTCGCCGGGGAGCGTGGTGCGGTCCGCTTCGTCCTGGACGAGCAGGGAGAGCAGCGACGCCACGGTCAGACCGGCCTCGGCCGGGTGACGCAGCACCTTGCCGGGGTCGATCCGGTAGGTGTTGGTCCGCCCCTCGCGGGTGTGGGAGAGGTAACCGTCGTGCTCCAGATCCGAGATGATCTTCTGGACGGCGCGCTCGGTCAGCCGGCAGTGCGCGGCGATGTCGCGGATGCGGGCGTTGTGGTTGTCGGCGATGGCCGCCAGCACCCTGGCGTGGTTGGTCACAAATGTCCATCCGGTGTGGGGCTCGGGAACCCCGCTGTGCGGCTCGGGCAGTCCATCCATGCTCCAACTCTAACGACCTGGCATTCCCGTGTCCCGATACACGTAACCGGTTTCGTGTATTGGTTGACGTGTGTCTGCCGATGGGCAAGCCTGAGATATGAGGCGGGCGAGCCCACGACGGGAGAGGATGGCCATGCCGGAAGCTGTGCGCTGGACCTCGGCTCTCCCCGGGAGCGCCGCCGAGAGCAACGCGAACGGCGGCGCGCCGGACGGGCCCACGCCGTACCTGTCGTGGATCGCCGCCCGGGACGGCGGCCGGACGGGCGTGGCCGTACGGGGCGAACTGGACCTGGACGCCTGCGAGCGGATCGAGCACGAGCTCGACGAAGCCCTGCGCTGCTCGACTTGGGGAGTCGATCTGTACCTGGACGCGGTGTCGTTCTGCGACTGTGCCTGCCTCAACATGCTGCTGAGGCTGCGGCAACGGGCCTTCGCACAGGGCAAGACCGTCGTCGTCCGCTCCTGCGGCCGTGCGGTCGAGCGGCTGTTGGGCCTGACCGAGGCGCGAAAATTGTTCATCTTCCCGGACCCGGGAAGCGGGCACGATGCGCTCTCCACCGCCAACGGCCCGGCCCCGCACGAGAGCACCCGTCAGGACCTGCCCACCGAAATCGCCCAACTGCGCCGCGCCATGCAGACCCGCCCGGCCATCGACCTGGCCCGCGGCATCCTGATGGCCACTTTCAGCCTGAGCCCCGAGGCCGCCTGGGCCGTACTGGTCACGGCCTCCCAGAACACCAACACCAAGCTCCACCGCCTGGCCCAGGACCTGGTGAACAGCGTCCAGGGGGCCGCGCTGCCCGAGGCGGTGCAGGGGCAGTTGGGGGCCGCGGTCGCCAAGGCGAAGGCGGCACCGGAGACGTCAGCGGTCCCGGAGCGTCAGGCGTCCCCGGAGCGTCAGGCGCCCCCGGCGGAGCCGGGCGCGGCCGCCGTCCAGGCCGGTGCTGTCGGTGCTGCCGGTACGGGGGAGCGAGTGGTGTAGCACCCGTTAGAGAACCGGGGCGGCAGCCCGGGCGAAGTGCTCCGGCGGTGCAGGGCAGATGGCGTCCCTGGTACCCCGTACCGTCAGCCCAGTGTGTATCCACGCCGGACCCTGGCCGCGTACGGCCGTCCGGTGGGAACCTGCGGAAGGGGCGAGAAGCCGTCCGTCGCCGGACCGGCCTGCCGGAAGGCGGGACCACCGTCCCGCACGCCCACACCCCCTCCCGCACACCCGCACTCCCGAAAACCTCCGCAAACCCGCCCACGCTCAGGAGGGAGCCGTCATGAGCGTGCTGTCCACCAGGCTCACCGAGAGGTTCGCCGTCCCGTACCCGTTCGCCGGTGCCGGCATGGGCATCGTGGGCGGGACCCCCGCACTGGCGGTGGCCGTCGGCAACGCGGGCGGCATCGGCGCGGTGGGGGCCGCGCTCATGCCCGCCGACCGGCTCCGGCAGGTCGTCCGGGAGGTCCGGGAAGGTGTCGGAGCGGCGCCGTTCAACATCAACCTGATCACGTACTTCGACACCGCCGAACACGTCCGCGTCTGTGCCGAAGAGCGGGTGCCGATCGTCTCCTTCCACTGGGGTCATCCGCCGGCCGACCAGCTCAAGTGCCTGCGCGAGGCCGGGGTGTCGGTGTGGGAGCAGGTCGGCTCGGCAGCGGCGGCCGGGCGGGCCGTCGACGACGGCGTGGAGGTCGTCGTCGCCCAGGGCTGGGAGGCGGGCGGGCACAACTACGGGGGACTGCCCACCATGGTCGGCGTGCCCTCCGTCGTGGACGCGGTGGGGGACCGCGCGTTGGTCCTCGCCGCGGGCGGGATCACCGACGGACGTCAGGTCGCCGCGGCTCTGTGCCTGGGGGCCGACGGCGTGTGGGTGGGAACCCGGCTGGTCGCCTCGCGGGAGGCCCGGGTGCATCCTGAGCACCACCGTCGGCTGATCTCCTCCCAGGGGGAGGACACGGTGCTCACGTCGGTCTTCGGTCCCGAGTGGCCGCGGTTCAACCCGATGCGGGTGCAGCGCGACCGTGTGGTGTCCGAGTGGCACGACCGCCTCGGCGACGTACCGGCCGAGCGGGACGCGCTCGAACAGGTCGGCACGACGGTCTTCGAGGGAGAGGAAACCGTCCTGCGCAAGTTCGGCGTGCTGCCGCCGGTGCCCGAGACCGAGGCCGACTGGGAGGAGATGCCCTGGCTGATGGGGCAGGGCGTGGGCCTTGTCCACGGCATCCGGCCGGCCCGGGAGATCATCCAGGAGATGATGGGCCAGGCCGAAGGGGTGCTGACGCGGTTTCGGGGTGGGGCTGCCGGGGCGCGGGCAGCGGCAGGTAGGTGAAGCACGGCCCGGAGCGAAGCTCCCCACCGCGCGCCCCTCACCCGGTTGGCCGATTCCGGTGAGCGCGTCGGCGAGACACCTTGCGAGCACTGAGCCGCGGGAAGGCGTGTGCAGCACACTGACGGCATGGACCACATCAGTCAGCCGGGGGCGGCGCCCTCACGGAGGTTCCCGCCGCGGCCCGGCAGCGTGGCGCAGGCCCGGCGCTTTGTGCGGACCACGTTGGCCGACCGGGCTCCGGACCTGGTGGAGACCGCCGAGCTGCTGGTCAGTGAGCTGGTGACCAACGCGGTGCTGCACGCGCGCACGGAGGTCGAGGTGTGGGCCCGGGCATTTGACCACAAGGTCCACGTACGGGTCGGTGATCGCCGGCCGTGCCGCCGGCTGGTGCCGCGGGGACCCGTTCCGCACGCGGGTCCGGAACAGGGACTGGCCGTCGTCGAGCAGCTGGCCTCCCGGTACGGGGTCGACACCGGGGACGACCGCAAGGCGGTGTGGTTCGAGCTGTGGCTCGACGGGCGGCCGCCCCCGCCCTCCGGATGGCCGACCGCCGCGCCGCCTTGTGACCCGGCCCGTACGGTGACGCTGGTCGACCTGCCGAGCACGCTGTACGCGGCCTCCCAGCAGCACCAGCACGCCCTGCTGCGCGAACTGACCCTCGCCGCGTTCGCCGGGAACGACACCGGCGTACACCCGGACGACCTGACCGCCGCACACGACGTGCACAACATGATCAGTGACGGTGTGTCGGCGGCGCTGGAGGGACAGCCCTCGGCGGCCCAGGTCCACTCGCTGAGCGTGTCCCTGCCCGCGGACGTCGCACGGGCGGTACGGACCTTGGACCACGTACTCGACGTGGCCGAGGAGGCGGCCCGGGACGAACGCCTGCTCACCTGGCCGTCGCTGCCGCAGAACCGCGTCTTCCGTAGGTGGCTGTTCGGCCAGATCACCGGCCAGATCACCGGCAGATCACCCACCGCCTGGACCATGGTCCCCCGCGAGCCGAGCGCCAGTCCCTCGGAGCTGGTGCCCTGGGACGCCAGCCACGTGTGGGCCAGCAGGGTGCCCACCATCGCCGCCGACGACGGGAACCGCATCGTCGTGGCGAACGGACCGGCCGCGGACATGCTCGGCTGGCAGACGGGCGAGCTGGTCGGCCGACGCCTCACCGTACTGATCCCGGAACACCTGCGGGACCGTCACTCGGCGGCGTTCACCCGCCTCCTGCTCTCCGGCGAGCCCCGCATCCTGGGGCGTTCGGTTCCGCTTCCGGCGCTGCACCGGGACGGCCGGCTGGTGCCCGTCCGGCTGTTCATCCAGACCCAGGTGACGTCGGACGGCCGTACCGTCTTCGTCGCCCAGCTCGCCCCCAGGACCGCCCCGCCTGTACCCGCGCCGATTCCGCCCGGAGACAGCCGGGCCGTCTCGCCGCAGCGGCCCGGCGGACCGGAGCTGCCCGACGACCCGGAGCGGGTCACGGGCGCGGGAGGCGGCGATCCGGGACGCGCCACGGGCGAGGGAGGCGACGATCCGGAGCGCGTGACGGGCGCGGGCGGCGACGACACGGACGGGTCGGCACGGGAGCGTCGGCTGCTGGCCGACATCGGGGAGTCGCTGAGCAGCACCCCGAACCTGGACGAGGGCCTGCAGCGGGTCTGCAAGATCCTCACGCAGCGACTGGCCGACTGGTGCGTGGTGGACCTGCTCGACGACACCGAGCAGCTGGAGCGGTTCTGCGTCGCGCACCACAGCTCCTCGGAACTGCCCGCCGAAGCGTACGCGGGCCGGCTCCCGCCGGTGACCGGGGCCGCGCGGGGGCCCCTGGCCCGGGTGCTGCGCGGCGCCGGACCGCTGCTGCTCACCGAGGGCACGCCGTCGAACCAGGTCAGGAGCTCACTCGACGCCCACGACCGCGAACTGTTCGAACGGGTGGAGGCGAACAGCGCCGTCATCGCTCCGCTGCGCACCCGCGGAGCGGTCTTCGGCGCCCTGACCCTGATCCGTACGGGCAAGGAGCGGCCGTTCACCGAGGCATCGCTGCCCCTGATCGGCGACCTGGTCCGCAGCCTCGCCCTGGGCGTGGAGCACGCCCGCCTGTACCAGGAGACCCGGCACATCGCCGAGCGTCTCCAGCGCTCCCTGCTGCCCGTACTGCCCGACATCGAACACCTGCTGATGGCCGCCCGCTACGCGCCGTCCTCCACCACCGCGCAGATCGGCGGCGACTGGTACGACAGCTTCGTCGTCCCCAACGGGCGGACCGCCGTGGTCATCGGCGACGTCACCGGTCACGACCTGGAGGCGGCCGTCGCCATGAGCCAGCTGCGCAGCATGTTGCGCGGTATCGCCATCGACCGCCAGGAACCGCCCGAAGAGGTGCTGCGCCGCCTGGACATCGCGAACCACAGCCTGTCGCACGAGGCCACCGCCACCTGCATCTACGGCCTGGTCACGGGCTCCGAGCAGGGCCCCTGGGAGCTGAAGCACTCCTCGGCCGGACACCTGCCGCCGCTGCTGACGACGAAGGAAGGCGACGCGCGCTATCTGGAGAACGGTTCCGGGCTCCTGCTCGGCATGGAACCGGACATGCCCCGGCCCAGTGCCGCCGACCCGATCCCGGCCCACGCGACCGTTTTGCTGTACACCGACGGCCTCATCGAGCGTCGCGACGAACCCCTCGACCACGCCATGGACCGGCTCCGACGGCACGCCGCCGCCCTGGCACGCGAACCCCTCGACGTCTTCTGCGACGAACTGCTCATCGCCCTGAGCGCCGACAGCGCCGACGACATCGCCCTGCTCGCGTTCCGTCCGGTGCCGCGGGAGTGAGGGGCGCGGCGGCGTCGCCGTTTCGCGCGCGGGCGGCGTCGCCCGGTATTTGGGGCGAACGCCGTCCGCCCCGAATACCGAACCGCTCCCGCTGCCTCACCCTCACGGCGAGAAGTACGTCCCCGGCGGCACCCCGACCACGCGCCGGAACGCCGCCACGAACGCGCTCGGTGACGCGTACCCGACCCGCGCGGCCACCGCCGCCACCGTCGCGCCGCCCGCCAGCAGCGGCATCGCGGCCTGGAGGCGTACCCGGGTGCGCCACTGCCCGAACGGCATCCCCGTCTCCGCGGCGAACGCGCGGGCCAGCGTCCGCGCGCTCGCGCCCACCTCCCGGCCCCACTCCGCCAGCGTCCGGTCGTCCGCCGGGTGTGCGCGCAGGGCGCGCGCCACGCGGCACGCCCGGTCGTCCCGGGGGAACGGCGCCAGCACCGTCGTCACCGACACCGGGCGCAACTGGTCGAGCAGGACGGCCTCCGCACGCTCCCGGGCGTCCGTCGGGAGGTCGTCGCCCGCGAGATATCCGATCAGCTCGCGCAACAGGGGCGAGACCCGCACGACGGTGGGCGCCGGCCAGTCCACCGGGCAGCGGTCGGGCACGTAGTACAGGCTCCGGAACAGCGCCGGGCCGGACGCCCCCGCGGCGTGCTCGGTGCCGGCCGGTATCCAGAGCGCCATGGAGGGCGGCAGCACCCAGGTGTTCCCGTGGGCGCGTACGGCGAGAACGCCCTCCGCCGCCCAGGCCAGTTGGTGCGTCGCGTGCAGGTGCCGCCCGAACCACTGGCCCTTGCCGAGCGCGAAGGTGCCGACGACGACCGCGGCTTGCGGGTACGCGCTCCGAGGAGCCAGGTGTCCGTATTGCGACAAGATGTGTCCCGTGACCTCGTGGTGGACACCTGTCCCGCTTCCTAGCATCGCGACATGGCCTCCATGAATCGCTTGCACCAGTGGATCTGCAGTTCCGACAAGTGGGCGCGGGGAGTCGAGCAGAAGCTGCTCCCCTGGGCCCTCGACGGGGTCGAACTCGGCCCCGAGACCCTGGAGATCGGCCCCGGCTACGGTGCCACCACGCGCGTACTCGCCCGGCGCGCGCCGGGTCGTCTCAGTGTCCTCGAAGTCGACGCGGAGTTCGCCAAGAACCTTCAGGACGTGTACGCGGGACGGGTCGACGTCGTGCACGGCGACGGGACGTCGATGCCGTTCCCGGACGGCGGTTTCGACGCCGTCGTGTGCTTCACCATGCTGCATCACGTGCCGTCCCCGGCACAGCAGGACCGCCTCTTCGCGGAGGCCCGCCGGGTACTGCGCCCCGGCGGTGTCTTCGCGGGCTGCGACGGCTGCGCGGGGCCGGCCTTCCGTCTGCTGCACCTGGGCGACACGTACGTACCCGTACCGCCGGAAACCCTGCCGGGGCGGCTGCGTGCCGCCGGGTTCGGCCCGGCCGACATCACCGTCGGAAAGGGCAGGTTCCGCTTCCGTGCCGTACGGGCGTGAGGCGGGCCGCCGGGCATGAGGCCGAACATGCGAGCGGGACATCACGCGCTGCTGCCCTTCGCCGCCGGAGCT
This sequence comes from Streptomyces sp. NPDC059788, assembly GCF_042732265.1. Lineage (NCBI taxonomy): Bacteria > Bacillati > Actinomycetota > Actinomycetes > Kitasatosporales > Streptomycetaceae > Streptomyces > Streptomyces sp. NPDC059788. The sequence goes on from NZ_JBHWHY010000043.1 coordinate 95,161, forward strand.
CCGGCGGCGAAGGG
>NZ_JBHWHY010000044.1:0-90513 GCF_042732265.1 Streptomyces sp. NPDC059788
GTGGTGCTGCCGGTGGTCCGGGCGGCCGGCCGCCCGGACCACCGGCAGCACCACATCTCGCAGCACAGGCCGCCCGCGACGGGCGGACGAGGGGAGCGACACCATGAAGATCTACCAGCCCATGCTGTTCGTGGGGCTGGGCGGCACCGGCGCCCGCATCGGCGCCGAACTGGAGCGGAACCTGCGCCGCGAACTGTGCGGCCCGGACGGTACCGACCTGGTCGGCCGCGGCAAGCAACGGGTTCCCTTCCAGCTGCCGGACTGCCTGCAGTTCGTCTACGCGGACTTCAGCGAGTCCGAACTGGACCGGCTGCCGCACCTGAGCGCCCGCGGCCCCGAGGCGGCGGCGTTCGCCCGTACCTCCCGGGCCGTGCACAACCTGCTGCCCACCTACGACAACTCGCCCGAGATGACCCGGATGCTGCGCATCGCCCAGCACGAGGAGACCGCCGGCTGGCTGCCACCGCGGATCGACGAACCCCGGGTCTCCCCGCTGCACACCGGCGCCGGGCAGCTGCCCACCGTCGGCCGGGCCGCGCTGTTCGCCACCATGCGCAACGGGCCCGACCAGGTGCTCGGCCCGCTGCGCTCGGCGATCGACGCGCTCAGCAAGTCGGCGGGCGACCTCCAGGAGCTGGGCGGCGGGCAGATCCGCGGCTACGACGTGTTCGTGGCGTTCTCCGTCGCGGGCGGCACCGGCGCCGGCATCTTCTACGACTTCCTCCACCTGCTCGGGCACGCCTTCCACTCGGTGAACCTGCCCGGCGCGAAGATCTATCCGCTGGTCGTGATGCCCTCGGCGTTCCCCGCCGAGTCCGGCGGCGGCCGGGAGGCCGAACTGAACGCCGCCCGCGCCCTGGTCGACCTCTCGCACCTGATCGACGACCAGAACGCGGCGGACGCCACCGCCGACCTCGGCGACGTGGAGCAGCGCGGCTCGCTGAGCGTGAAGTACCCGGAGATGGTGCCGGTCAGCCTGCGCACCTCCACCGTCCAGACGGCGTTCCTCTTCAGCCGTACCGCCGGTATGCGCCCCGAGGATCTGCGCCGCTCCATCACCGCCATGGTGACCTCGCTGATCGGCACGGACCTGGGCGAGGAGAACACCCGCGGCCGGGCCGACGACGCCTACCAGTCCTTCGCCGCCAGCTTCGTCAACCGCGGCACCAGCCGGTCGGCCGCCGCCGCCACCGGCATCGGCCTGCAGGGCATGTCCACCAGCCTCGCCGCGTCCATGACCGTCCCGGTCGACGAACTCGCCGAGATCGTCGCCGCCCGGATGCTCGCCTGCGCCGTACGGGGCCTGGTGGACCGGGCCCGCCAGGGCGGCGAGGACCACCGCGCCCTGGTCGCCGAGGCGTTCAAGGAGTCCGGCATCGAGGACGTGTGGGCCCGCGACGCGCGCGAGGTGCAGGCGCCCGACCCGTTGCCCAAGGGCTCCAGGGCCATCAGCCAGGCACTGCGCGACCGGGTCGGCGACATGGAGGACCAGCTCGCCACGCTCGACCGGCAGCTCGACCGCCGCTCGGTGGAGCTCGCCGAGCGCTTCAACCCGCGCCGGGGGCTGCTCACCCTGCTCAAGCAGCACGACCCGTTCCGGCTGGAGCGGGTGTTCACCGGCAACCCGGGCGACCGCGACCGGGTCGCGCAGGCGGGCTTCTCCGGGATGCTCGACAACCGGCGCAACCGCCCGCAGCGCCCCGAAGGGGTGGACACCAACCCGCCGCAGGTGCCGCGCATCGGCCGCCGGATGGGCGGCGTGGTGCCCGCGCGCTGGGGCGACCCCGAGGTGGAGGCCGCGCTCCAGGAGCAGGAGGCCTGGTACCGCTGGGCGGCCTGCCGGGTGTGGCACGCCCGGTGGAAGGAGCAGGAGCCCCGCTGGCGCCCGCTCGCCGACCGGTCCATGAAGGAACTGTCCGCGCTCGTACGGGCCTTCCGCGACCACGAGGAGGAGGAGAACGGCCTGTTCCGCGAGCGGCGCCGCGAGCTGTACCGCGAGGACCGCACGGGCGTGTCGTACCTGCTCCCGCCGCAGAACACCCTCGACGCCTTCTACGACGACGTGCTGACCCGCCTCCTCCAGCGCGAGGGCATCGCGGACAACCAGGACGAGGCGGCGCTGCTCACCCGCATCGTCGAGCCGCAGCACTGGGAACACGCCCTGGAGGCCGTCCAGCGCTCGCCGCGCGCCGCCGTCAAGGAGGTCAAGCAGGTCCTGGAGGCCCGGATCAAGAAGCTGTTCGGGGAGGCGGGCGTCCACCAGGAGCGGCCGCTGCTGCCCTCCCTCGGCGACCTGCTCGCCGCGGCGTCCGGGGACGAGGAGTCCGTCGAGGCGGTCGACGAGAAGTGGCTCGACCAGTTCCGCTCCCAGCTCGCCGGGCTGCTGCCGGCCGGCTTCACCCCGGACGGCACCGGAAAGCTCAAGACGCTCATCGTCCGCCCGCAGACCAAGGCCAAGGGCAGCGTGGACCGCTTCCTGGAACAGTCGCTGCTGCTGCCGCGCGACGAGAACCGGCTGCCGCCCGAGTTCCGCGCCGTGGTCACCGAGTCCATCACCGTCGTACTGTTCCGCAGCGAGATGAGCCTGACCGACATCTCCGAGGTGCGCCAGGTGCTGCGCCTGTGGGGCCGGGCCAGGGAACGGGAGGGCCGCGAGGACCACCTCCAGTGGCGCCAGCGCACCGGCTACCGCGACGCCTGGCTGGCCAGCACGGAGAGCGACCGGCAGCGGGTGCTCAAGCACATGCTGTGCGCGATGTGGAACGGGCACGTCGAGGCCGTCGGCGACCCGCTCTCCCCGCAGAGCGTCTGCTTCCGGCTGCGCGGCGGCGACTCGGCCACCATGACGCTCGCCCTCCAGCCGTACGACCGGGACGTCTCCAGCTGGTCCGACCTGCTGCGGGCGTACGAGCGCTGGGCGCTGCTGGACGCCGGGTCGGCGGTCAAGGACTTCTGCTCGGTGCTGATGGAGGCCCTGCCGGTGGGGCTGAGCACCACGCCGGCGCAACCGGACCCGTTGTTCTGGACCTTCCTGCGCGAGGTGGCCCCGGCGGAGGCCGCCCGGCTGCGGCAGCGCGCCCGGGACCTGGACGAGGACGACCAGGAGTGGATCGAGCCGCTGCGCCACTTCTGGACCACGACCCTGGACGGCGCGCTGGACCTGCGCTTCCCCAGGGGCCTGCGGGCCAACCGGCCCTCGCTGCGCGCCCTGGCGCAGGCGCAGCTGCGGGAGCCCGGCGGCGACCCGGCACGGCTGCGCAAGGCCAACGGATACGACCCGGCCGGGGAACCGCGGACCCGGCGGACCCGGCCGTACGAACCCGAGCCGCACGAACCCGACCCGTACGGAACGGCCCCGCACGGAGCGGACGCACGCGGACCGGAGCCGCACGGGGCCGACCCGCACGGGGCCGATCCTCGCGAACCGGACCCGCGCGGGCCGGTGCCCCGCCAGACGACGGGCCCGTACGAGCAGCGGACCGAGCCCGGCGGCCCGGACCGCCCGGCGGACGACTCCGGGCGCGAACGATGGGCCGACCCGTGGGACGAGGAGCCGAGGGAGGATGACCTGCTGTGAGCGCCCGTACCACCGCTCCGGTCGTCACCCTCGACCTGCGGGGCGACCACGCCGCCCTGGACGGCGCGGACGGGCTGCACCGCGCCGTCCGCGCCGCGCTCGCCGGCGCCCCCGCCCAGGAGGCCGAACGCTTCCTGCTCGTGGACACCGCCACCGGCCTCGCCCGCCACCAGCGGACCTACGAACAGGTCCTCGCCTACGGACCCGGCCACGCGCTGTGCGTCGCGGTCGGCGCCCCGCCCGCGGAAGCGGGGGACGGCGTCACGGTGCCGCCCGCGCCGACCCCCTGGGCCCTGGACCGGCCCTCACCGCTGCGCCCGCCCGCCGTCGGCGTGCTGTGGATTCTCGACCCCCACTGCGGCATGGCGGCCGGCCCCACCGCGGACGCGGACGAGGGCGCGCTGCGCCCCCTCCTCGAAATCCTGGCGGCACCCGCCGTGTTCGACGCCGTCCTGCACGCGGTGTCCCGGCTTCCCGACGGCGTGGCGGTGCCCGCCCTGCGCGTCCTGGAGCACGACCTCTCGCACACCGCCCGCGCCCGGGTCTGGCGGCAGGCGCTGACCGACCTGGTCGGCCAGGACGACCCCGGCGGCCGGATCGCCGTCACCGATCCGGAGGCGGGCGGGGTGCCCGCCGAGCTCGCGCCGCTGGTCGGCGCCGGAATGCCCCGGAGCGTGGAACGCGCGGAGTGGCGGCGGGCGGGCGGCGAGGCCGACGAGCGTTCCCGGGCCTGCGACTTGGCGCTCGCGGAGGCCGAGGAGGCGTACGAGCGGCAGCGCGGCGCGGGCGGCCTGGTGCGCGGCGCCGCCGGGGACGTCGACCTCGCCGAGAGCCTGGACGCCGCGGCGGCGGAGCTGGCCGCCTACCGCGAGACCGTCGCCGAGACCCTCCGCGACGGCGACGGCGTCGGCCTGCCCCCGGAGCAGCGCCGCCGCCTGCACGAACACGGCATCGATCTGCCCCGGGTGCCGGAGGCCGCCCGCGACCGGATCGGCCCCGGCCTGCGCGGCTACGCCCAGGGCCTGCTGGCGCGCCGGCTGCCGCTGCGCTCGACCGCGGCCCGGCTCAGCGCGCTCTCCGACCTGGCCACGCCCACCGGCAGCGCGGCCCGCCTCGGCCGGCTCGACGAGCTGTGCCCGCCCGACCTGCCGCGGCTCCTGGCCGGGCCCCGGCCGTTCGAGGTGCGGGGCGCGGCGTACGGGGAGCTGGCCGGCGGCTGCGCAGTCGCCGCGGCGGCGGGGCTGTGGCCCGGGCCCGGCTGGGCGCTGGGGCCGCTGGCGGCGCTGGCCGCCGCCGCGCTGACCACGCTCGCGCTGGCCCGCCGCCCGGGACGCACCGGGGACGGACACCTCGACGGCGGCGGGCAGTCGGGCGCCCTGGCGCAGCTGTGCGCCGGGCTGCTGGGCGCGGGCGCCGGTATCGCGCTGGGCCAGGCGCTCGCGGTGCCCGCGTGGCTCGGGCTGAGCACCCTGCTGGTGGCGCTGATCGTGCTGCCGCTGCTGGCGGTACGCCGCTGGACCGAGGCCCTGGACACCTGGTGGGCGGCGGGCGGCGGCCCCGAAGGGCGCGATGTGCTGCACTCCCTCGACGGGCTGCTGGCGGACGCCGTCGTCCACGACTGGCTGCTGGCGGACGCCCGCCTGTACTGCGCCGACGGGGCACGGGCGGTGGCCGGGATGATCCGGCGCGCGGCAGCCGCGGCGGAAGGCCGTGACCCGGTTCCGGCGGCCGCGCGCGACGGGGGTACGGCGGCCGGAGCGTGGGGCGGCCGGCACGGGGCGGGGGGCGAAGGGCCGCCCTCCGACGACCTGTTGGAGGACGACTGGTTCGGCCCGCCGTCGTACGAGCGGCACTCCGCGACGCCGGCCTCGTACGACTCCTTCGACACCGACCCCCGGTACGACGGCGCCACGGCCCAGGGCTGGGACGACTGGGACGAATGGGACCGCGAACCGGAGCCCGACGGCGGATCGGACACCGGCTCCGCCGCCTGGCAGGACCCGCTCGCCGACCCGGTGCCGCCTCCCCGGCAGCCGGCGGACAGCGGCCCCGCCGAGGCCCCGGCCCCCGCTTCGGCCGTGTCCGCGCCGCCGCCCGACGACGTGCCCGTCCCCTGGCTGGAGCGCGAAGTGGGCGACGGCGGGTCCGAGCTGGTCGCCACCCTCGTCGGCGACCTCGCCGACGGCATCGCCGAACTCCTCGACCCGTACTGGGGCGCCATCGAACGCGACCCCGGCGCGGCCACCGCGCTCCCCGTCGACCGGGAGGTGCGGGCGCTGATCGACGACGAGACCGCCCGGCTGGCCCGGGACGGCGTCGCCGCCGCGCCCGCGTTCGCCCGGGACCCCGCCTCCCGGCCCGACCCGGCCGTCCTGCTCGGCCTGGCGCCCGACCGGGTCACCCGCATCCTCCAGGCGCACGGCGACGGCACCGGCACGGTCCCGCTCTGCGCCGCCGAACACCGCCGGCTGCTCTCCCGCGACCGGCACGCGGGCCGCGGGGTGCGCTTCGCCCCGGACGTGGCCCGGCACGGCGAGGACCCGCTGTCCGCCGACGGCCGGGGCGCCGACGACATGGTGTGGACCCCCGCCGGCCGGTACGCGGGCGTCTTCCGGCTGCTGCCGCTGCGCACCGGATCGGTGCGCACGGTCCGGTTGCGCGGCGGCGACACCACCGGGCCGGAACTGCCCGCGAACGCGAACGAATGAGGGGACGTCATGGACGAGTGGGCGGACCGGCGGAACACCGTACGGACATCTGAGCGCACGCCGGGCGACGGTGCCGCGCCCGAGGACCGCGCGCCCGGGCCCGCCGGGGCGCACAACGGGGGCCGCCCGGCACGCGACCGTGCCGAGCTGGCCTTCTTCACCGACGAGGGCGCGCCCGCCCGGCTGCTGGCGGCCTACTGGGGCGAGCTGCCTCCCGGACAGCAGCGGCCGGGGCTGAAGGCCAGGCCGGTGACGCTGGGCGACGACTGGCGGGTGATGCAGTACCGCCTCGCGCACACCGCGCGCGGCGACCACCGGGCCCGCGACCGGCTGGAGGCGGAGGTGGGGGTCGGCCTCGCGGTGCGCCGGGCGTTCGGCGACGCCCCGTACCACCAGCTGTTCGCCCGGTTCGGCGGCTACCACCTGGACGTACGGGAGCCGTTCGTCTTCTACGAACCCGCCCGCGGACGCCCGCTGGCGGCGCTCGCGGGCCGCGCCCCGGTCAGGGAACAGGAGCGCATCCGCAGTGAACTGGTCCTGGCCGTCCGGCTGCTGGAGGCGGTCGGCGTGGTGCACCGTGGGCTGACCCCGCAGACCGTGCGGTGGGACGGCCGCCACGTCCGGCTGCCCGAGCCCTGCCTCGCGACCCGCGCCGGACACCCCCGCGAGGCGCTGGGCGAGGCGCCCTGGGCTTCACCGGAGCAGCGCGCCGGGCACGGCACCGCGGACCCGCGCGACGACCTGTGGAGCGTGGCCCAGGTGATGTACCACCTGGTCACCGGCCGCGAAGGAGACCCGGACGGGCCGCCGCGCGACCTGGCGCGGCTGCCCGCGCTCGGCGTGCTGTCCACCGCCTACGCGCCCAGGGCGGAGGAGCGCAACCAGCCCGTCGAGGTGCTGCGGATGCTCAACCGGCAGGACCCGCTCCAGGGGCGCCCGCTGCCCGCCGACCCCCTGGAGCCCGGACGCCGCGCCTTCGACGAGGAACTGGCGCGCAAGAGAACGGAGTTGGGATTGGACGACGACCCGGCGGCGGAGTCCGCGCCCGGCCGGGCGCCGGGCCGCGGGCTGCGCTCCCTGTTCGGCGCGGGCCGCACGGGCACGGGAGGGCGCCGGTGAGCACGTACCCGATGCCGCCCGGCCCCCGGCCGGTGGTGTGCCCGTACTGCCTCGACCCGATCGCCTTCGACGAGGACCGGCTGTACGTACGCGACGAGACCAGCACCTTCGTCCGCCTGGACCTGACGGACGAGCACAATCCGCTGCGCCGCCAGGACGCCCTGCGCGAGGCGTTCCAGGTCTGCGGCAACACGGCGGGGATGCCCGAGCACTACCTGCCCGCGCCCTACCTCACCAACGGCGAACCGCTCACGGTGGCCCTGGTCGGCAGCTCCCGCGCCGGCAAGACCCACCTGCTCGCCTCGATGATCGGCGAGGTGGAGCGCGGCGCGCTGGAAGCGCACGGCCTCAAGGCCACACCGCTGCACACCGAGTCGCACCGTTCCTACCTCGACGACCGGGTGATGAAGCTGCGGGCCGGCGAGATGCTGGCGCACACCGAGCAGACCGACTTCGCCGAGTTCGCCGACGGGCTGCTGATCAGCCGCGGCGGCACGACGCGGCCGGTGGTCTTCTTCGATCTGTCGGGCGAGGATCTGGAACGTACCGGCCGGGTCACCCGGTTCCTCGCCGCCGTCAGCGCGTTCATCTTCGTCGTCGACCCGCTGCGCGCCCTGCCGCTGCCGTATCTGGACGCGGTACGCGAACGCACCAAGCAGCGCGCCGACGACCTCGGCGACCGCTCGTTCGGCACCGTGCTGGACCGGGCGCGGGGCGATGACCCCTACGTGGACGCGGCGGCCGCGATCGTGGTGGGCAAGAGCGATCTGATCCGCTTCGAACCGGCGGTGGCGCGCTGGCTGACCGCCCCCGAGAGCGCCCGGCCGACGGCGCGGGCACTGCGTGCCGAGAGCCGCGACGTGTACGCCTTCCTGCGTCACCACGGCGGGCCCGCCTGGCTCAAGCCCTTCGGCGACTGCGCGCGGTGCACCCTGCACTTCGCGTCGGCCACCGGCGGCCAGGAGGACGCGGGCGGCTTCCCCCAGGGAGTACGGCCGCGGCGGGTGCTCTCCCCGCTGCTGTCGGTCTTCGCGATGTGCGGGCTCCTGCCGGGAGCCGATCCCCAGGAGGTGGGACTGTGAGCGGGACGGACGCGCCGGTGCACCAGATCGTCTTCCGCTGGGACGCGGACCACGCCGTCGGCGGCGCGGGCGTGGGGCCGGTCGCCTGGTCGGGCAACCCGGACGGGCTGAAGCCCATCTACCGCAGCGTCGCCCCGCTGCTGCGCGTGCCCGGCGACGACGCGCGGGAGAGCCTGGCCCGGGTGGAACTGCCCGGGGAGCCGGGGCGGGAGCGGTCGGTGCTGCTGATCCGCCGTATCCCCGACCAGGACCGCGGCGGCCGCCCCAGCACCTGTTCCCACGCGCTGCTGGGCAGCGCGTCCGTGCTGACGCCCCGCCGCTGCCTGGCCCTGCACGCCTGGAGCTGGGAGGGCAGCGACGTCAACCTGCGGGAGGTCGAGGGGCGCTCCCTGGAGTGCGTACCGGCCAAGGCGCTGCGGGAGGCCGCCGAGCGCGAGGCACCCGTGCTCACCGAGCGGGCCGGGCGCTTCACCGGCGAGCTGACGGCGGTGCTCGCCGGGCGCCTGCGCCAGCCGCGGCAGCGGCTCTCCGTCCTGGACCGTACGGGCGGCGCCGCGCCGGTGCACGTCCTGTGGGGGCTGCGGAACCTGGCCGGCCCCGCGCTGCCCGGCTGGTCCTTCGCCACCCACGACACCCGGGACAGCGGGCGGTTCCACTACGTGTTCGTGCCGCGGTGGCCCGTGTCGGCCACGCGGGACCAGCAGCTGACCCGCCTGGACCCGGCCCGCCCGGGGCCCGGCGCGCCCGGCGGCGGGCCGGACGACGGTCTGCCGGACCACGGCGACCTGGCCGGGGAGGCCGCCCTGCGCCTGGTCGAGCACTACATGGAACACCGCTCCGACGAGGCGGCACTGCGCGCGATCCGCGACGCGCTGAGCCGGGCGCGCTTCCTCGAACAGGCGAGCCTCGACGAACGGGTGCGCCTGGTGAACGAGGCACTGGAGCTGTTCGGCCGGAGCCACCGCCGGTCCCGCAAAGACCGGGCGGGCGAGCCGCGCGAGGCACCGCGCGAGCCGCTGTACGAACGGGCCGGAGACGAACGGGCCGGAGAAGAGCGGGCCCGGGACGAACGGGTCCGGGCGGAGCGGGCCGGAGACGAGCGGGCCCGGGACGAGCGGTACGACCAGCCGGGGTACGGCGACCAGGCGTACGACCAGCAGGTGTTCGACAACATGCGACAGGACCAGGAACAGCCGTCGCGCCGGCGGACACCGGACCGGGACCTGGGCCCGGACCGGCAGGCGTACCCCGCTCGGTCCGCGCCGCCCGCCTCGCAGGCCGTCAGGGCCGGTACGGGATTCGCCCGCGACGTGAACGCCCGCGAGCTGCGCGAGGCGCTGCACCGCAACGGCGACGCCGCCGACGACTACCTGCGCCACAGCTCGGACGCCGTACTCCTGGAGGTGCTGGAGAAGGGCCTCCCCGCGGCCGGGGCCGAGCGCCTGGCCCGCGTACTGACGCTCCGCGCCCCCCACCGCTCCGTCCCCGACGCCCGGACGGTCTGCGAGCGCCTCCTCCTGGCCCACCTGTTCCTCGGCCTGGACGACGGACACCGCGACGAGGACCCGGTCACCGGACCGGACGGCCGGACGCGGATACGGACCGCCGTACACCTCTACGAGGAGCTGGTGCTCCCGTACGCCGGCCAGGGCAGCGTGCCCGGCCTGTTGCGGCAGGCCCTGCCGGACCTGTGGCACGCTCACGCGGGGCGGGGCCGCGCGATGCTGTGGCAGCTGATCGACAGCGGCCGGCCCACCGGCTTCGGTGACGCGGGCTGGAAGGCGCTGTTCGGCGTCGCGACGCGGCCGGCGGCGGAAGAGGAGCCGCCGGGCCACCGGGCCGCCGGCCGGCCCGGCGGACGCGGGCCCCGGCCCGGTCCCTGGTTCGGGCTCCGCCCCGCAGGCCGCCGCTCCCGCGACAGCCGTCCCCCGGACGCCGCGCCGCGCCGCTCCGAGGAACCGGCCGGACGGCTCTGGGTCACCGCGCTCCTCATGCTGATAGCCGTCCCCGTGATCCTGATCGTCGTCATCCTCGCGGCGGGGTCCTAGGAGCGGCCGCCGGTGCCGTACGCCGCCCTACCGGAAGCGGAAACCCCGTGTCGCGGGCCGTCCGCGGTCCTCCGCCGCGGGCCCCGAGCGGCCAAGATGGGGGGATGGGATTCCATGTCGACTCCGAGGCCGGGCGGCTGCGCCGCGTCATCCTGCACCGCCCCGATCTGGAGCTGAAGCGACTCACCCCGTCCAACAAGGACGCCCTGCTCTTCGACGACGTGCTGTGGGTGCGCCGGGCGCGCGCCGAGCACGACGCGTTCGCGGACATCCTGCGGGACCGGGGCGTCGCGGTGCACCTGTTCGGGGATCTGCTGGCGGAGACCCTCCAGGTCCCCGAGGCCCGGTCGCTCGTGCTGGACCGGGTCTTCCACGAGAAGGAGTACGGGCCGCTGGCCACCGACCACCTGCGGGCCGTCTTCGACGCGCTGCCCGTCCCCGAGCTGGTGGAGGCGCTGGTCGGCGGGATGACCAAGCGGGAGTACCTGGCGGCGCACCCGGAGCCGACCTCGGTGCGCTTCCACGTGATGGACCTCGACGACTTCGTGCTGCGCCCGCTGCCCAACCACCTGTTCACCCGGGACACCTCGGCGTGGGTGTACGACGGGGTGTCGGTCAACGCCATGCGCTGGCCGGCCCGGCAGCGCGAGACCGTGCACTACGAGGCGATCTACCGGCACCACAAGCTGTTCCGGAGCGGCGGCTTCAACGTCTGGTCCGAGGGGCAGGCGGCCTACCCGTCGACCATCGAGGGCGGCGACGTGCTGGTGCTCGGCCATGGCGCCGTACTGATCGGGATGAGCGAGCGGACCACCCCGCAGGCCGTCGAGATGCTGGCGCGCGGCCTGTTCGCGGCCGGGTCGGCGCGCACCATCGTGGCGCTGGACATGCCCAAGCGGCGGGCCTTCATGCACCTGGACACGGTCATGACGATGGTCGACGGCACCACGTTCACCCAGTACGCGGGGCTGGGGATGCTGCGTTCGTACACGATCGAGCCGGGCGCCGGCGACCAGGACCTGAAGGTCACCGACCATCCGCCGGAGCACATGCACCGCGCCATGGCGGCGGCGCTGGGCCTGGACGGCATCCGGGTGCTGACCGCGACGCAGGACGTGCACTCCGCCGAGCGCGAGCAGTGGGACGACGGGTGCAACGTGCTGGCCGTCGAGCCGGGCGTGGTCGTGGCGTACGAGCGCAACGTCACCACCAACACCTTCCTGCGCAGGCGCGGGATCGAGGTCATTACCATTCCGGGCAGTGAGCTGGGGCGGGGCCGCGGCGGCCCGCGCTGCATGAGCTGCCCGGTGGAACGCGACCCGGTGTAGGGGAGGAGCCCCCGCGGCAGGGGAAGAATGCCGGGGGTGGGGCGTCGTACGGAGCCGTCGGCGGCGGCCACCCTGCATAGGGATACGGTTGGTCGTATACACTTCCAATTGTTCCGATCTGCCGCGACCTAGGAGCCCACCCATGGCGATAGACCTCAAGGGCCGCCACTTCCTCAAGGAGCTGGATTTCAGCGCGGAGGAGTTCGTCCGGCTCGTCGATCTGGCGGCCGAGCTGAAGGCCGCCAAGCGCTCGGGCGAGGAGGTCGCGCGTCTGCGGGGCCGCAACATCGCGCTGATCTTCGAGAAGACCTCCACCCGCACCCGCTGTGCCTTCGAGGTCGCCGCGGCGGACCAGGGCGCCTCCACCACCTACCTCGACCCGGCCGGGTCGCAGATGGGGCACAAGGAGTCGGTGAAGGACACCGCCCGGGTCCTGGGCCGGATGTTCGACGCGATCGAGTACCGGGGCAGCTCCCAGGCCGCCGTCGAGGAGCTGGCCGAGTACGCCGGTGTGCCGGTCTTCAACGGCCTGACCGACGCGTGGCACCCGACCCAGATGCTCGCCGACGTGCTGACGGTCAAGGAGCACGCGCCCGGACGCCCGCTGACGGAGATCGCCCTCGCCTACCTCGGCGACGCCCGCTACAACATGGGCAACTCCTACCTGATCACCGGCGCGCTGCTCGGCATGGACGTCCGGATCGTCGCGCCCGAGGACCTCTGGCCGGACGAGGAGGTCGTCACCCGGGCCAAGGAGCTGGCCGCGCACAGCGGCGCCCGCGTCACGCTCACCGCGGACGTGGCCGAGGGGGTGCGGGGCGCGGACTTCGTCGCGACCGACGTGTGGGTCTCGATGGGCGAGCCGAAGGAGGTCTGGGACGAGCGGATCGCGCTGCTCGGCGGTTACGCCGTCACGATGGACGTGCTGCGCGCCACCGGCAAGGCGGACGTGAAATTCCTGCACTGCCTGCCCGCCTTCCACGACCTGGGCACCGCCGTGGGGCGGGAGATCCACGAGCGGCACGGCCTGACCTCCCTGGAGGTCACGGACGAGGTCTTCGAATCCGCGCACTCGGTCGTCTTCGACGAGGCGGAGAACCGGCTGCACACGATCAAGGCGGTGCTGGTCGCCACCATGGCGTGACGGGCCGCCGCAGTGGCCCGACGGGCCGCCGCCGTATCCGCGCGGCCCGGCGCGGCACGGCCCCGTACGCCCGCATTGCATGGCTATACGCCCCCATGGGCGATCATGCAGCCATAAGGACTACCATCGAACCGGCTTCCGGGGTCCGGACCCGACCGGTCCGGACCCCGCTCCGTGCGCGGCCCACCCCGCCGCGCGCACCGCACCACGCACCACGCACCACCAGAGATGAGAACCACCCCATGAGTCCGTCAGGTCCGTCCGGACTGCGCATCAAGTCCCCCGACCTCCTCGTCGCCGAATCCGGCGCGGACCTCGAAGGCCACGGCCTCAAGCGCACCATGGGGCTCTTCCAGCTCGTGTGCTTCGGCATCGGCGCCATCGTCGGCACCGGCATCTTCGTCGGCCTGTCCGACACCGTCGCCCGGTCCGGCACCGCCGTCCTCGTCTCCTTCGTGCTCGCCGCCGTCACCTGCGTCTTCACCGCCTTCTCGTTCGCGGAGCTGGGCGGCGCCATCCCGGTCTCCGGCAGCTCGTACTCCTACGCGTACGCCACGCTCGGCGAGCGCGCGGCGTTCCTCGTCGGCTGGTGCCTGCTGCTGGAGTACGGCGTCTCGGTCTCGGCGGTCGCGGTCGGCTGGGGGCAGTACCTGAACGAGCTGCTGAACAGCCTCGTCGGCTGGCAGCTGCCCGCCGCCCTGTCCAGCCCGCCGGGCGACGGCGGCATCGTCAACGTCCCGGCCGTCGTGGTGCTGCTGCTGGCCGCGGTGCTGCTGGTGCGCGGCATCCGCGAGAGCGCCCGCGCGACCGCCGCGATGGCCGTGCTCAAGCTGGCGGTCCTGGTCCTGTTCTGCGCCATCGCGTTCACCGCCTTCCGGGACGGCAACCTCACGCCGTTCGCCCCGGAGGGCATCGCCGGCATCACCTCCGGCGCCTCGGTCGCCTTCTTCTCCTACATCGGCTTCGACGCGATCACCACGGCGGGCGAAGAGGTGCACAACCCGCGCCGGAACATCCCCACCGCGATCATGATCTGCATCGGTCTGGTCACCGTCCTGTACTGCGTGGTCGCGCTCTGTGCCATCGGCGCGCTCTCCGCCGACGAGGTGGGCGACAAGCCCGCGGCGCTCTCCCTCGTCGTCAACCAGGTCACCGACTCCGCCGTCGGCGGCGGCGTCATCGCCTTCGGCGCGGTCGTCGCCATCGCCTCCGTCGTCCTGGCCGTCATGTACGGGCAGACCCGCATCCTGATGTCGATGTCCCGCGACGGGCTCGTGCCGCGGGTCTTCGAACGGATCTCGCCGAAGACCTCCACCCCGGTGGCGGGCACCTGGATCGTCGCCGTGGTCTTCGCGGTCCCGGCCGCCGTGGTGCCGCTGGACGTCGTCATGAATCTGACGACCATCGGGACGCTGGCCGTGATGGCCGTGGTCAACGTCAGCGTCATGGTCCTGCGCCGCACCCGCCCCGGCCTGCCCCGCCGCTTCCGGGTGCCGCTCTTCCCGCTCAGCCCGGTGCTCGGCATCGCGTTCTGCGGCTATCTGATCTACGGGACGGGGCCGGCGACCTGGTTGCAGTTCGCCGGATTCCTGGCGGTCGGCGCGGTCGTCTACGCGCTGTACGGGCGGCGGCACTCGCGGCTGGGCCGGGACGGTACGGAGCCCGGCGATGCGTCCGGCGACGACGGCAGCGGCAACAGCGGCGTCAAGGATGCCGGGGTGCCGGCGGGAGCGTGAACCACACGGCCTTGCCGTGTGCGGTGGTCCGGCAGCCGGCCGCCGAGCTGAGCGTCCGGACCAGCAGCAGCCCGCGGCCGTGCTCGGCCGACGGGTCGGGGCACTGGGCCGGCGTGCGGGCGTCCAGCCCCGCCACCGGTGCGGGGTCGTGGTCGTGGACCTCCACCTGGCAGCCGCCGGGCAGCAGTTCCACGACCAGTTCGAGGGGCGCGGACCCGGGGGTGTGCTCGACCGCGTTGGCGACCAGCTCCGCGGTCAGCAGCTCGGCGGTGTCGCGGTCCGCGGGGGCGGGGGCCCCGGCGGAGGGGGCAGGGCGGGGTGCGGCGGTGTCCGGGGCGGTCGCCTGCGCGAGGGCCGTACGGACGAGGGCGCGGGCGAGGGGCACCGCGGCCGTGGTGTGCGGCAGCGCGGTCCTCCAGGACATCGAAGGGGAGTGTTGCGGCAAGGCACTGTTTCCGTTCACCGATGGCCGGATCGCATCCGTCAACCGTATGAGGTCGACCTCACAACGGTCAGGGACGGGCGACCGCAGGACCGGTGACCTTGGTCCGCGGGGGAAAGTGACCTTCGGCCGGAACCGGACGGCGCCGCACCGGGCGGCTATCGCGCACTCATGACGACAGTCACACAACGGTGATAGCTTCGAAGCGCGATCGAGAGTCCGCACCAGCCGCCCGGCTGAAGGGGGCAGTGGCCCGATGAGCCCGTTCACAGGTTCCGCCCGTACCACCGACGCATGGCAGCACATCCGCGTGACCAGGGAAGACGGCATCGTCACCGTCACCCTCGCGCGCCCGGACAAACTCAACGCGCTCACCTTCGAGGCGTACGCCGACCTGCGCGACCTGCTCGCCGAACTCTCCAGGGAGCGGTCCGCGCGCGCCCTCGTACTCGGCGGCGAGGGCCGCGGTTTCTGCTCCGGCGGCGACGTCGAGGAGATCATCGGCGCCACCCTCGCCATGGACACCGCCCAGCTCCTGGACTTCAACCGGATGACCGGCCAGGTCGTACGGGCCATCCGGGAGTGCCCGTGCCCGGTGATCGCCGCGGTGCACGGCGTCGCGGCGGGCGCCGGCGCGGTGCTCGCCCTGGCCGCCGACTTCCGCGTCGCCGACCCCTCGGCCCGCTTCGCCTTCCTGTTCACCAAGGTCGGCCTCTCCGGCGGCGACATGGGCGCCGCGTACCTGCTGCCGCGCGTGGTCGGCCTCGGCCACGCCACCCGGCTGCTGATGCTCGGCGAACCGGTCCGCGCCCCCGAGGCCGAACGCATCGGTCTGATCGGCGAACTGGCCGAGGAAGGCCGTGCGGACGTGGCGGCACACATCCTCGCCCGGCGGCTCGCCGAAGGGCCCGCGCTCGCCCACGCCCAGACCAAGGCACTGCTCACCGCCGAGCTGGACATGTCGCTCGGCGCCGCCGTCGAGCTGGACGCCGCCACCCAGGCCCTGCTGATGAACAGCGCCGACTACGCCGAGTTCCACGCCGCCTTCACCGAGAAGCGGCCCCCGAAGTGGCAGGGGAAATAGGGGTGGGCGCCCGCAGGGTGGCCGTCATCGGGGGCGGCCCGGGCGGCCTGTATGCCGCCGTCCTCCTCAAGCGCCTCGACCCGGGCCGCGACATCACCGTCTGGGAGCGCAACGCCCCCGACGACACCTTCGGCTTCGGCGTCGTCCTCTCCGACGAGACCCTGGGCGGCATCGAACACGCCGACCCGCAGGTGTACCGCGCGCTCCAGCGGGAGTTCGTCCGCTGGGACGACATCGACATCGTGCACCGCGGACGCACCCTGACGTCCGGCGGGCACGGCTTCGCCGCCCTCGGCCGCCGTACGCTGCTGCGCATCCTGCACGAGCGCTGCCGCTCCCTCGGCGTACGGCTGAACTTCCGCACCCAGGCCCCGCCCGCCGCCGAACTCGCGGCCACGCACGACCTGGTGATCGCGGCGGACGGCGTGCACAGCCTCACCCGGGCCGCGCACGCCGACGTCTTCGGCCCGCGCGTCACCACCCACCGCTGCCGCTACATCTGGCTCGCCGCGGACTTCGCCTTCGACGCGTTCCGCTTCGAGATCGCCGAGACCGAGCACGGCATCGTCCAACTGCACGGCTATCCGTACGCCCGCGCCGGCACCGGCCCACGGGACGGCGATACGGCGGCCGGGGACGGCGCCAGCACCGTCATCGTCGAGATGCGCGAGGAGGTCTGGCGCCGGGCCGGCCTGGACCGCGGCGACGAGCGGGAGAACGCCGACTGGTGCGCCAAGACCTTCGCCGACGCGCTGGGCGGGCGCCCCCTGCGGGGCAACAACTCCACCTGGACCGCGTTCCGTACCGTCGTCAACGAACGCTGGTCCCACGGCCGTACGGTGCTGCTCGGCGACGCCGCGCACACCGCCCACTTCTCCATCGGCTCCGGCACCAAACTGGCCGTCGAGGACGCCCTCGCGCTGGCCGCGTGCCTGGCGGAGCACCCGGACCTCCCGGACGCGCTGGCCGCGTACGAGGCCGAGCGGCGGCCCGTCGTCGCCTCCACCCAGCGGGCTGCCCGCGCCAGCCTCGCCTGGTTCGAGGAACTGGCGGAGTACGCCGGCCAGCCGCCCCGCCGCTTCGCCTTCAACCTGCTCACCCGCAGCCGCCGGGTCACCCACGACAACCTGCGGCTGCGCGATCCCGCCTTCGTCGCGGCGGTCGAGGAGGAGGCCGGCGTCCCGGCCGGCACCCCACCCATGTTCACCCCCTTCCGGCTGGGCGGCCTGACTCTGCGCAACCGGGTCGTGGTCTCCCCGATGGACATGTACTCCGCCGACGGCGACGGCACGCCCGGCGACTTCCACCTCGTCCACCTCGGCGCCCGCGCGCTCGGCGGCCCCGGGCTGGTGCTGACCGAGATGGTCTGCGTCAGCCGCGCAGGCCGTATCACCCCCGGCTGCACGGGCCTGTACGCACCGGAGCACGAGGCGGCCTGGCGCCGCGTCACCGACTTCGTGCACGCGCGGGCACCCGGCACCGCCATCGGTGTCCAGCTCGGCCACTCCGGCCGCAAGGGCTCCACCCGCCTCATGTGGGAGGGCATCGACCAGCCGCTGCCCGACGGCAACTGGCCGGTCGTCGCCGCCTCCGCACTGCCGTACCGCCCCGGCGTCAACCAGATACCGCACGCCCTGATCGAGGCGGAACTGGCCGACGTACGACGGGAGTTCGTGCACTCCGCCCGGGCGGCCGCCCGGGCCGGGTTCGACCTCCTCGAACTGCACTGCGCCCACGGCTACCTGCTCTCCGGCTTCCTCTCCCCGCTCACCAACCGGCGCACCGACGCGTACGGCGGCGACCTCGCCGCACGGCTGCGCTTCCCGCTGGAGGTCTTCGACGCGGTGCGCGAGGTCTGGCCCGACAGCCGGCCCATGACGGTCCGGATCTCCGCCACCGACTGGGCCGAGGGCGGCACCACCGCCGAGGACTCGGTGGAGATCGCCCGCGCCTTCGCCGCGCACGGCGCCGCCGCCATCGACGTGTCGACCGGCCAGGTCGTGCCCGACGAGCAGCCCGAGTTCGGCCGCTCCTACCAGGCCCCGTTCGCCGACCGCATCCGCAACCGGCTGGGCGTACCGGTGATCACGGTGGGCGCCGTCTCGTCCTGGGACGACGTCAACTCCCTGGTGCTGGCGGGCCGCGCCGACCTGTGCGCACTGGCCCGGCCGCACCTGTACGACCCGCACTGGACGCTGCACGCGGCAGCCGAGCAGGGCTACACGGGACCGGGCGCGCCCTGGCCGCTGCCGTACCGCGCGGGCAGCCGCATCCCGCCCACCGGCCGTACGGACGCGCCGAAGCCCCGCCTGACGCTGGGGTGACGGGGCCTTGCGGCCCGTGTCACGGCGCCCGGCGGGGCCCGGGGGGAAGCGGCGGGGCCCGGAGCGGCGCGTGGGGGCGGCCTGTTTCCGGGCGGCGGTTCAGCGGATGGACTGGCTTGCGGCGCGGGCGGTGAAGACGGACTGTCCGTTCTGCCGGATGTCCACGTCGAGGAGGAGGTGGTCCCGGCCGTCGCGCCCGGCCACGGTCGCCTCGACCCAGCAGGGGGCGTCCAGTTCGGCGTAGCGGTGGAAGGAGCACGCCATGTCGACCGGCAGCGAGAAGCCGGGGCCCGCGGCGGCGTGCGCGGCCTGCCGGGCGGCCTCCACCATCAGCATGCCGGGGGCGTGGTCCACCGGGTGGTCGAAGAGCACCGGGTGCGCGGTGTTCACGCGCAGCTGCCAGCGGTTGGCGTGCCCGGTGGGGGAGAGGACCACGTCGCCGGTGCGGTCGCGCGCCACCAGACGCGGTGCGACCGGCTCCGCCAGGTCCAGCTTGCGGTCGTTGGCCCGCTGGAGGTCGCTGTACTTGCCGCGCAGGCGGCGGTAGACGGCGGGGCTGTGGCAGGAGAAGTTCAGTTCGGCGCGGGCCAGTTCGGTGCCGTCGCGCCGGACGCGGTACAGCTGCCGCGCGCTGGCCAGGCGCTTGCCGCGGTACACCAAGTCGTGGTCGGTGATGTGCAGTTCTATCTCGGCGGGCGTGCCGGTGACGCGCAGGGCCTCGGGAACCAGGGAGTAGTGCAGGTCCTGCCAGATGATCGGGTGGTCGAGGGGTACACCGTGCGCCACGTGACTGAGCAGAATGCTGGCCTGCCGCATCGTCTCCACCAGCAGCACCGGGTCGTGCAGACCGTCGACAGGGCCGTAGAAACTGTGCGCCCGCGGCCACTGCGCGCTCACCACCCAGCCATCGGTCCCCGCGCGGCGCCAGTCGGTCAGGAACACCTCGGACACGGCAGTCCGGTGCACATACTGCCGGGGCACGGTCGTCGTCAGCGGCGGGAGGTCCGAGAGGCCGGTGCGCTCCCCTCCGGTGAACGGACGACGGCCTGCTGCGGTGGGCGGCGCGGTGAGCGTGGCGCTGGCCATGCGGGTTCCCTCCCTGGTGGCGGCTCACTTCGCTCGGACAACGTGAGCCTCGGTGGCGGACCAACGCGGACTAAGATACAAACCGGATGGTTTGTTTTCTAGTGCTTCCACGGGGCTTTCTTGCGGGAAGAATTCGGAGAAAGGAACGAGATGCACAAAGCCCGCCGTTACTGTCCGCGTGGGCAGGCACGCCTGTCCCGGAGGGGTGCGCCCGAGAGTACGACGGCGCCCCGGACGCACGCAATGTGCGCGCGGGCGACGGCAGTTGCGGTCAGGCCGCGGTCTTCACCGAGCGGCCGTGCGGATCGAGATGGCTCAGCGCGCCGGGTGAGGCCAGGCCGGGCAGGATGTGCTTCCACAGCGCCGTGACCCGTTCGGGCAGGTCGTGGCGGTTGGAGGCGGCGTGCGAGAAGAGCTGTACGCCCATGTAGGCCGAGACGAAGAACTCCGCCGCCCGGTCCGGCGCGATCGCCGGGAGCAGTTCGCCGTTCTCCCGGGCGTCGGCGAACATCTTCGTGACGATGTCGATCCAGGCCTGGTACGGCACGAGCGGCTCGTCGCTGAACGTGGTCTCGACGGCGATGCGGGTGCCGGCCTGGAGCAGCGGATTGTCCCGCAGTGCCACCGCCACCTGGTGCGTGAAGTCGATGGCGTCCTGTAGCCGGGAGTCGCTGACCTGCGGAATGAAGGGATCGGTCTGTTCCGAGATGACGGCTCTGGCGAGGGCGTCCTTGGAGGCGAAGTGGAAGTACAGGGCCCCCTTCGTCACGCCGGCCCGCTGGATGATCTCCGCCATCGTGGCCGCTTCGTACCCGCGTGTGCCGATGACCTGGGCCGCCGCTTCGAGGACGGCACGTCGAGTGCGCACTGCGCGTTCCTGCTTGACCACCGATCGTCCTCCGTATGCTCTCTTGGGGGGTGTTGTACTTGGGGGCAACCTTACGAGGTCGGTCTGTCAGTCTATTTTCGGAACCTTAAAAAAGCCAACCATGCGGTATTGAAAACCAGGCCGACAGCAGCCCTCCACCAGGGTTTGCCGGGCACCGCCGATCGCCGACCCGGCGGGCCTGCCGGCCAGTCGGCTGGGCGCGGCCCGCGTCATCGGCGGCACCGGGTCCGTGCGCAAGGTTTCGCACCTCCGGGAGACGCTCGGCTACGACGAGGTGGTGCTGCGCGGCGCCGGACCGGCCGAGGAACAGCTGCGCCGCGCGGCGCCGGACGGCATCGACGTCCTGCTGGACACCGTGGGCGGTGAGCAGCTGCGCGGGCGTGGCGGCGCCGGTCGAGCTGGGCTCCTCGCTCGTGGTGACCCGCAGGGTGACGTTGCGGGGCTTTCCCTGTACGACCATTCGGACCTGCCGCGCGAATGGATGGGGGAGTTCGGGCGCGGGCTGCGGGACGGTTCGCTGACCTTCCCTCATACCCGGTTGCGCGGACTGGACCGGGCGCCGCGGGCCCTGTGCGAGCTGACGCGGGGGTGTCACACCGGGGCGGTGCCGGTCGAGGTGTGAACCGTCAGCGGGCCTGCGCGGGTACCGGCCCGGCCGCCGCGATCTCCTCGGCCGCCGCCACCGCCGTGCGCCCGGCTGGCGTGACCGTCTCGTGCCCGGTCGCCGTCGCGTTCTCCGCGCCCGGCCCGGCGCACGTGTCATCGGCCGCGGTGCCCGCGTCCGCGGGCAGCAACTGCTCCCAGATGTCCGTGACGACGTCCTTGTCCCACCACGTCCGGTCCTCCTGGCCGAGGTGCAGCAGGCCGACGACGACCGCGGCCAGCAGCTGCGCGGAGCGTTGGGGGTCGTCGCCGGCCGGCGGCTTCCCGTCCGCCCGGTCGGCCCTGGCCTTTTCCAGGAAGAGGGCGTACCAGCGCTGCTGGAGATCCGGTTCGGCGATGCCGGGCGCCGTCTCCGGGCGCAGTTGCAGCCCGGCCCGTACGACGATGTCGGCGTCCACCCGGCCGAGCAGCCCGATCGCGAAGTCCCGTACGGCCGCGGCCGCCGGGTGCGGGGCCCGGGTCAGCTCGTGTTCCAGGTCCCGCACCGCGCCGAGGGCCTCGTCGCGTACCGCCAGGGTGAGGTCTTCCTTGGACGCGAAATGGAAGTAGAGGGCTCCTTTGCTCAGCCGGGCGCGTCGGCTGATGTCGACCATGCCCGAGGCGGGGACGCCTTTCTCGGAGAAGGCCTCGGCGGCCGATCGGATGAGAGCTTGGCGGCTTTGTATCGCTCGATGCTGCGTCGGCACAGTGTCCGTCCTGTCTCTAGTCCGGCTGTGAGCGCAGCGCAGTCTACATACAAAACCAACCATGCGGTTCGAAAGTTGAATTGACCAGTGGCTTGTGTGATTCCAGAGCATCATTGGTGCAGATGAGGTGAGCGAGTTTGCTGTTTGCTTTACGCCTCATCAGTCCGGGCTTCCCCGCGGCGACGTGGATCGTTGGCCGGCGCCGGGTGGGGAGCCGCAGGGTGCATTGACAAACAGCGCAGACGGTTTTTAAATCTGGCGAAGGCGATTCATGGGAAGCCCGCTTCCCTGAGTCGCCGCTCCGGCGCCAGTACGCCACTTTTGGACACCGGTGCCACGGCGCGTCCGCCGCTTCCCGGACGGGCGCCGCCGGCACGTCTTCCCGCGTCCGGCACCGCCGTCACGGACGGTGACCGGACCCACAGCTGCACAAGGCCCACAGGAAATCGGAAGGTGTCGAGCAATGCGTGATTCAGCGGGAGCCGTGCCACGTCCCGGGAGCGCCGTGCGGGCCGCGGTCGGTGAGACCATCAAGGCGGCCGTCTTCGACCTCGACGGAACCCTCGCCAACACCCTGCCGGCCATCAGCAGACTGCTGGTCAAGGTCGCCTCCGAACAGGGCCGTTCGGTCACGCCCCGGCAGGCCGCCGCCGCGATCGGCAAGCCGCCGGGCCCGGCCTTCGGCAAGCTGCTCGGCATGCCGGAGGAGCACGACGCCGTGGTGGCGGCCATCGGCCGCTACCGCGAGCTGTTCGCGTACGAGGTGCTGCGCGAGGGGCCCCGGCTGCTGTTCCCCGGGGTGGCCGCCGGACTGTCCGCGCTGCGCGCCCACGGCATCGAGCTGGCCGTGGCGACCTCGAAGGGCACCCGCGGCGCCGAGGCCCTGCTCGACGTGCTGGGCATTCGCGACCTGCTGGGCCCGGTCGTCACCCAGGACATGGTCCGGCGCGGCAAGCCGCACCCGGAGATGGTGCTGCGGGCCGCCGCCGACCTGGGCGTGGCGCCCTGGGAGAGCGCCTACGTGGGCGACACGGTCAGTGACATGCGGATGGCGGTCACCGCCCGCATGGAGCCGGTCGCGGTGACCTACGGGGTGGGCAGCTTCGGTGAGTTGGCGGCGGTCGCCGGTACCCGTATGTGCGGCTCGTTCAAGGACGTCGTCTCCACCATCGCCGCCGCCCGGCCGCGGCCGATGGCCACCGCCGTGGGCCACCAGAGGAGGCGCTGACCGCGCGCGCCGGCGTCAGGCGGTGGCGGCCGCCCGGCCCGGCCCGTCCACCGCGGCCCGCACGAACCGCGCGCCCCCCGCCCGCAGTCTGGCGTGCAGCCGGCCGAAGACGTCCGCCGCGTGGCCGCCCGGCCAGCCCTCGGGCAGGAGGGGAGCGGGCAGCCCGGGGTCCGCGTAGGGCAGGCGGCGCCAGGCGTCCAGGGCCAGCAGGTAGTCGCGGTACGCCGCCTCCGCGGGTACGGGGCGGCGGCTCGACCAGCGGTGCAGCACCGGTTCGTGGTCGCTGAGGAACGCGCGGTGCCGGTCGGCGAGGGACTCCAGGTCCCACCAGCGCGCCACGGCGTCGGCGGTGGGCTCGAAGCCCGCGTGCGCGCCCGTGAACAGGTCCACGTACGGGGAGAGTTGCAGCCGGTCCAGGGTGTGCCGGGTCTCGTCGTACAGGTGGGACGGCGCGATCCACACGCCGGGCGCGGCCGTGCCGAAGCCGAGCCGGGCCAGCCGGGAGCGCAGCAGGTGGCGCTTGTGGCGCTCCTGTTCGGGCACCGAGAAGACGGCCAGGACCCAGCCGTCCGACGGCCGGGGGGACGGCCGGCCGTAGATCCGCCGGTCACCGTCGTCCAGGAGCTGGTGCGCCGCCTCCGAGAGCCCGTACGCCGCGGCCCCCGACTCCGTACGGCCCGCGACGAGCAGACCGCGGCGCTTGAGACGGGAGACCGCCGAGCGCACCGACGGCGGATCGACGCCGAGCACGCCGAGCAGCCGGATCAGCGCGGCGACCGGAACCGGTCCCGGGGGATCGCCCGGACCGCCCTTCGGGCCGCGCCCGTACGCACCGTAGAAGGTGACGATCAGGGACCGCGGCGTGCGCTGCGCGTACTGGTCGCTCACGTGGTCGTTTCCCGCCTTGTCGGGCTCCGGTCCGCCGTCCCGGGACGCGGGGGCGCGCACGGACGGCTGCCGGGCCGTGGCCGCTCAGGGCGCGATCGTAGCCGCAGCCGCCGAGGGGCGGCACGGCGGGACCGCGAACCGGCGCAGCGGGCACCACGGGTCATGCCGCGCCGCCCGCGCCGCCGCCCCGCAGCCGGAACCGCTGGAGCTTGCCCGTCGGTGTGCGGGGCAGCGCGTCGTGGAAGACGATCTCGCGCGGGCACTTGTACGGCGCTATGGCCGCTTTGGTGAACTCCCGCAGCGCCGCGACGGTTTCCGCGCCGCGCGGCACTCCCGTGCGCAGCACGAGGTGGGCCACCACGACCTGCCCGCGTTCCGCGTCGGCCCGCCCGACGACCGCCGCCTCGGCGACGTCCGGGTGGCGCAGCAGCGCCTCCTCGACCTCGGGGCCGGCGATGTTGTACCCGGCCGAGACGATCATGTCGTCCGCCCGTGCCACGTAGCTGAAGTAGCCGTCCGCGTCCCGCACGTAGGTGTCGCCGGTGAGGTTCCAGCCGTCGCGTACGTACTCCCGCTGCCGTTCGTCCGCCAGATAGCGGCACCCGGTCGGTCCGCGCACCGCCAGCAGTCCCGGCGTGCCGTCCGGCACCGGCCGGCCGTCCGTGCCGACCACCCGCGCCTCGAACCCCGGCACCGGCACCCCCGTCGTCCCCGGGCGCACCTGCTCGTCGGCGGCCGAGATGAAGATGTGCAGCAGCTCCGTCGCGCCGATGCCGTTGATGATGCGCAGCCCGGTCTCCTTCTCCCACGCCCGCCAGGTCGCGGCGGGCAGGTTCTCGCCGGCCGACACACAGCGGCGCAGCGAGCTGACGTCGTATCCGGTGAGCTTCGGGAGCATCACCCGGTAAGCGGTCGGCGCGGTGAACAGCACCGAAACGCGGTGCCGCCGGATGTCGCGCAGCAGCTGTTCGGGGCCGCCCCAGTCGGCCAGGTACGCCGAGGCCCCGGCCCGCAGCGGGAAGACCACCAGCCCGCCGAGCCCGAAGGTGAAGCCGAGCGGCGGGCTCCCGGCGAACACGTCGTCCGGCCTCGGGCGCAGCACCTGCGCGGAGAAGGTGTCGGCGATGGCCAGCACGTCGCGGTGGAAGTGCATACAGCCTTTGGGCCGTCCGGTGGTGCCCGAGGTGAAGGCGATCAGCGCGACGTCGTCGGCCGCGGTCGCCACCGCCTCGTACGTGCCGGGGCGGCGTCCGGCGAGCCGCAGCAGGTCCGCGGGCCCGTCCCCGCCGTAGGTGGTGATCCGCAGCCCCGGCACGCCTGCCGACACGAGGTCGGCGACGGCCCGCACGTCGCACAGCGCGTGCTCCACCCGGGCCAGGCCGCAGACGGTGGCCAGCTCGTGCGGGCGCTGCGTGGCCAGCACGGTCACCGCCACCGCGCCCGCCTTCATCACCGCCAGCCAGCAGGCGGCCAGCAGGGGAGTGGTGGGGCCGCGCAGCAGGACCCGCCCGCCGGGCAGCACGCCCAGGTCGTCGGTGAGGACGTGCGCGATGCGGTCCACGCGCTCGCGCAGTTCCCCGTACGTCCACACGGTGCCGGCCTCGTTCCGGAACGCCGGGCGGTCGTGGCCCAGCCGGTCGGCGGTGGCGTCGAGCAGTTCGGCGCCGCAGTTGAGGCGGGCGGGGTAGCCGAGGTCGGTGAGGTGCGGCCACTGGGCGGCCGGGGGGAGGTGGTCGCGCGCGAAGGTGTCGACGTGTGCGGAAGGCGTCGGTGCCATGCCGGTGTGCCCCCTTGCGGACGACGGCGGGGACGCGGAGAGCGGAAGAACAGCCCGGACCTGCGCCGGAAGCGACCCGGAAGCGGTCGGGGGAGCGGTGGGGAAGTGCTGCGGAAACCGTCCGGGTACTGCCGTGCCGACCCGTCGTCAGCGTAACGTGTTGGTGACGGCAGTCAACAGAGCGCGATACGGTCCGGCGGCGCGGACGGCACCGGGACGCCGCCGGGGGCGCCGCGCCGACCCGACCCGAGCGACCCGCCCGGCCACTCCGGGCCCGAGACGAGGGAGCCGCCCGTGACCGCATTCGCGCTGGGACCGGAGGACCGGAAGTGGTGCGCCGAACTGCGCACGCTGGCCGCCGAACGGCTGCGCCCCCTGGCGGAACAGGGTGAACCGGGCCGCGTCAACCGCCCCCTCGTGACGGCCCTCGGCGAACTCGGCCTGCTGCGCCGGATGTTCCCCGCCGAAGGCCCCGTACGCGCCCTCGACCTGTGCCTGCTGCGCGAGTCCCTCGCCCAGGAGTCGACCGAGGCGGAGACGGCGCTGGCGCTCCAGGGCCTGGGCGCGTACCCGGTCGTCCAGTCCGGCACGGCCGCACAGCGTGAGCGCTGGCTGCCGGAGGTCGTGGCCGGCCGCGCGGTGGCCGCCTTCGCGCTCAGCGAGCCGGACGCGGGCTCCGACGCCGCCGCGCTCACCCTGGCCGCCGAGCCGGACGGCCCGCCGTCCGCCGGCCGCTGGCGGCTGACCGGCGAGAAGTGCTGGATCTCCAACGCGCCCGAGGCGGACTTCGCCACCGTCTTCGCCCGCACGGGCGGCGCCGCGGGCGCCCGCGGCGTCACCGCCTTCCTCGTACCCGCCGACCGCCCCGGCCTGTCCGGCACCCGGCTGCACATGCTCAGCCCGCACCCGATCGGCACCCTGGTCTTCGACGGCGTCCCGGTCACCCGCGACGACGTGGTCGGCGCGACGGACCGCGGCTTCGGCGTCGCGATGCGCACGCTCGACCTCTTCCGCCCGAGCGTCGGCGCCTTCGCGGTCGGCATGGCCCAGGCCGCACTGGACGCCGCCCTCGACCACGCCGCACAGCGCACCGCGTTCGGCGGCCCGCTGAAGGACCTCCAGACCGTCTCCCACCAGCTCGCCGAGACGGCCACCCGCATCGAGGCCGCCCGCCTGCTGGTCTACGCGGCCGCGGCTGCCTACGACAGCGGCGCCCCCGACATCGCCCGGCGCTCCGCGATGGCCAAACTCCTGGCGACCGAGACCGCCCAGCACGCCGTCGACACGGCCGTCCAGATCCACGGCGCCCGCGCCCTGCGCCGCGGCCACCTCCTGGAACACCTCTACCGCGAGGTCCGCGCACCGCGCATCTACGAGGGCGCGACAGAGGTCCAGCGGTCGATCATCGCGCGGGAGCTGTACCGGGGGCGGTGAGCCGTCGTCAGGCCACCGGCACCACCCGCTGCCCCGGCCCGTTGTACGCGCCGAGCGGCCGGATCAGGGCGTTGTGCGCGAGCTGTTCGGTGATGTGGGCGGTCCAGCCGGTGATGCGGCTCATGACGAACAGGGGCGTGAAGGCGGGGATGTCGAAGCCCATCAGGTGGTAGGCGAGGCCCGCCGGGTAGTCCAGGTTCGGGTGGATGCCCTTGCGGCGCAGGACCGCCTCGCGCAACGCCGTGTGCAGTGCTGCCAGCCGGGCCGCTTCCGGGGTGTCCGAGAGGGACACGAGCCGGTCGGTGGCCTCCTGCATCACCGGGACGCGGGAGTCGCCGTGCTTGTAGACGCGGTGCCCGAAGCCCATGATCTTGCGCTTGGCCGCGAGGGCGTCCGCCAGCCAGGCGTCGGCGCGGTCCGGGGACCCGATCTCCTCCAGCATGTGCATCACCGCTTCGTTGGCGCCGCCGTGCAGGGGGCCCTTGAGCGCGCCGATGGCCGCGGTCACCGCGCTGTAGAGGTCGGACAGGGTGGAGGTGACGACGCGCGCGGTGAACGTGGAGGCGTTGAAGCTGTGTTCCGCGTACAGGATGAGGGAGATCTCGAAGCAGCGGACCACTTCGGGGTCCGGGACACGGCCGAAGCACATGTGGAAGAAGTTCTCCGCGAAGCCCAGCCCGGCGTCGGGGCGCACCGGCGCCAGCCCGCGCCGCCTGCGGTGCTCGGCGGCGACCACCACCGGCAGCCTCGCCAGCAGCGACAGCGACTTGGCGCGGTTGGCCGCCGTACTGCCGTCGTCCTCGGCGGGGTCCTCGGCGCCGAAGAAGCTGACGGCGGTGCGCAGCACGTCCATCGGGTGGCAGCTCTCCGGGAGCCGCGCGAGCAGGTCGGACGTGGTGCGGTCCAGCGGGCGCAGCGCCCGCTCACGGGCCCGGAACTCGCGCAGCGCGGCGGTGCCGGGCAGCTCGCCGTACCAGAGCAGGTACGCGACCTCCTCGAACGAGCGGTGGGCGGCCAGCTCCTGCACCGGATAGCCGCGGTAGGTCAGGGAGTTGGTCTCGGGGATCACGGTGGAGACGGCGGTGGTGTCGACGACGACACCGGCCAGGCCGCGGTGGATCTCCGGCGGGGTGACGGTCATGAGTCCTCCGGTGCGGGGCGGTCGCCGGGCGGGAGCGTGAAGTCGAAGACGGTCGAGTCGAAGGCCGCGTACTGCTCGTAGCCGAGGAGTTCGTACAGCCGGGCACGGGTCTGCATCCGCGGCAGCAGCGACTCCTGCGTGCCGTCGGCGGCGAGGGTGCGCAGGCCGTCCTCGACGGCGCCCATCGCCAGGCGCAGCAGGGTGACGGGGTAGAGGGCGATGTTGTAGCCGAGGCGTTCGAGGGTGGCGGCGTCGAGTAGCGGGCTCTTGCCGAACTCGGTCATGTTGGCGAGCAGGGGCACGTCCACGGCGTCCCGGAAGGCGGCGAACTCCGCCTCGTCGCGCAGCGCCTCGGGGAAGACGGCGTCGGCGCCCGCGTCCACGTAGGCGCGCGCCCGCTCGATCGCCGCGTCCAGGCCCTCCACGGCACGCGCGTCCGTACGGGCCATCAGCAGGAAGTCCGGGTCGCGGCGCGCGTCCGCCGCGGCCCGCAGCCGGCGCGCCATCTCCTCGCGCGGCACCACCGCCTTGCCGTCCAGATGGCCGCACCGCTTGGGATTGACCTGGTCCTCCAGATGCAGCCCCGCCAGCCCGGCGTCCTCCATCAGCTGGACGGTCCGGGCGGCGTTCATCGGCTCGCCGAAGCCGGTGTCCGCGTCGATCAGGACGGGCAGGCCGGTGACCCGGGTGAACTGCTGGGCGCGGGCGGCGAGCTCGGTGGAGGTGGTCAGTCCGATGTCGGGCAGGCCGAGGTCGGCGGCGAGCACCGCGCCGGACAGGTAGCAGGCGTCGTAGCCGGTGTCCTCGATGAGCTTCGCGGAGAGCGGGTTGACGGCGCCGGGGACGCGCAGCAGCCGGCCGGAGGCGAGCTTCTCGCGCAGGTCGCGGCGGCGCCCGGCGGCCGTGGTGCGGGTGTGCAGCATCAGAACAGGCCCTTCGGGAGGTCGGCGTCGTACGCGGCGAGGGCGTCGGTGTCCACGGCGGGGAAGAGGGCGTCCAGGCCGGGCCCGTCCAGCGCGGGCAGCCCGTGGGCCGCGGCCAGGAAACGATCCTGCGCCCCGGGTCCGACGACGCCCTCGGCCAGGGTGCGGAACTTGGCCGTGTAGCCGTCCCGGCCGAAGGGCCGCGCCCCCGCCGGGTGCGCGTCGGCCACCGCCAGCTCGTCCTCGACGACCGTGCCGTCGGCCAGCGTCACCACGGCCCGGCCGCCGAACGCGCGCCGCGCCGGGTCCGGCTCGTGGTAGCGGCGCGTCCACTCCGGGTCCTCGACCGTGCTGATCTTCCGCCACAGCTCCACCGTCTCCGGCCGCCGCGCGCGCTCGGGTGCGTACGAGCGCTCGTGGTGCCAGCCGCCGTCCTCCAGCGCCACCGCGAAGATGTACGGCACCGAGTGGTCCAGCGTCTCGCGGCTGGCGTGCGGGTCGTACTTCTGCGGGTCGCCGGAGCCGGAACCGATCACGTGGTGGGTGTGCTGGCTGGTGTGCAGCACGATGCCGCGCACCTTCTCCAGCGGCCCGGTCCGCTCCCGCAGCCGCCGCGCCAGGTCGATGACGGCCTGCGCCTGGTACTCGGCGGAGTGCTCCTTGGTGTACGTGTCGAGGATGCCGAGCCGGGCCTCCCCGGGCTCCGGCAGCGTGACCGTGTACGCGGCCTCCGGACCGTCCAGCAGCCACGCCAGGAACCCGTCCTCCCCCTCGTAGACGGGGGACGGCGAGCCCTCCCCGCGCATCGCCCGGTCCACCGCCTCGACGGCGGCCTTCCCGGCGAAGGCCGGGGCGAACGCCTTCCAGCTGGAGATCTCGCCCTTACGGGACTGACGCGTCGCGGTCGTCGTGTGCACCGCCTGCTGCACGGCCTGGCAGACGGTCTCCGTCGGCAGCCGCAGCAGCGCCCCCAGCCCGCACGCCTGCGCCGCGCTCAGGTGGGCGACGTGGTCGATGCGGTGCCGGTGCAGGCAGATGCCCTTCACCAGGGCGACCTGCACCTCGTACGCGGCGATGACACCGCGCAGCAGGTCGCCGCCGCTGCGCCCGGTGTGCTGGGCGACGGCCAGCAGCGGCGGGATGCTGTCGCCGGGGTGGGCGTAGTCCGCGGCGAGGAACGTGTCGTGGAAGTCCAGCTCCCGTACGGCGGTGCCATTGGCCCAGGCCGCCCACTCGGGAGAAACCCGCGGGCCCGCGGCGCCGAAGACCGAGGCGCCGGGCGCGCCCGTATGGGGCCGGGCCTGGGCGCGGGCCACGGCGACCGGCCGCCGGCGCAGCGATGCCACGGCCACCGCCGCGTTGTCGACGACCCGGTTGGCCGCCATCGCCGCCGCGTCCGGATCGAGGTCCGGGGCGTCCTGGGTGCCGGTGGCGACGGCCGCCAGCTTCCAGGCGAGCTGCTCCTCGCGCGGCAGCCGGGCGGCGCTGGGATGGACACGTACCTGATGGTCGATCACGGGGCTCCTCGGTCGTGCGGTTGCGTGGCGCGGGTGCGTGGTGCGGTGTCCCACGCCCCTGAGCCTGCCCCGCGACGCGCCCGCCCGCGACCGCTCCACCGTGCGGATTTCCTCCCGCCCCGGGCTGCGGATCGGCGAAAGGTGCAAAACCTGCGGATGCTACGTTCGCAAGGGGCGACGGAACGACGGCGCACGCGACGAAGGGGGCAGCGGTATGGCACGACCGCCCGTCCGCAAGATCTACGCACACGCCAAACTCCGCAGACTCCGCCGCGAACACGGCCTCAACCAGGTGCAGCTCGCCCGCGAACTGGGCATCTCCACCAGCTACCTGAACCAGATCGAACAGAGCCAGCGCCCGCTGACCGCGCCCGTCCTGCTGCGCATCGCCGAGGTACTCGGCGTCGACGCCGAGTACTTCTCCGAGGCCGCGGAGGAACGCCTGACCACCGACCTGCGCGCCGCGCTCGGCGACGAGGCGTGCGGCCCCCCGCCGCCCGCCGAGGAGATCGCCGAGGTCGCCCGCGACCACCCCGAGGTGGCCCGCGCCCTGGTCGCCCTGCACCGCCGCTACCGCACCGCCACCGAGCAGGCCGCCGCCCTCGCCAGCCCCGGCGACAGCCCCGCCCTGCCGCCCGCCGAACCGCACGACGAGGTACGTGACTTCTTCTACGCCCACCACAACCACGTCGCCCCGCTCGACGCCGCCGCCGAACACACCGCCGCCGAACTCGGCCTGCGCCCCGGCCGCGCGGCCGACCCGCTCGCCGCCCGTCTCGCCGAACGGCACGGCGTACGGACCGTCCAGGCCGCCCCGGCCCGCTCGTCGGACGTCCGGCGCTTCGACCCCGAGGCGGGCCTGCTCTTCCTCTCGCCCTGGCTCACCGAAGGCCGCCGTGCCTTCCAGTTGGCCACCCAGCTCGCCCTGCTGGAACAGGAGTCACTGCTCGACACGCTCACCGCGACCGCGCACCCGGCCTCACCGGAGTCGGCCGCGCTCACCCGCATCGGGCTCGCCGACTACTTCGCGGGCGCCCTCCTCATGCCGTACACCGCCTTCCACACGGCCGCCGAGGACCTGCACTACGACATCGAACTCCTCCAGGCCCGCTTCGGCGTCGGCTTCGAGACGGTCTGCCACCGGCTCAGCACCCTCCAGCGCACCGGGCGGCGCGGCATCCCCTTCTCCTTCCTGCGCGTGGACCGGGCCGGCAACATCTCCAAACGCCAGTCCGCCACCGACTTCCACTTCTCCCGCCTCGGCGGCACCTGCCCCCTGTGGACGGTCTACGAGGCGTTCTCCGCGCCCGGCCGCGTCCTCACGCAGGTCGCCGAGATGCCGGACGGCAAGCGCTACTTCTGGATCGCCCGCACCGTGACCCGCGGCGGCTTCGGCCACCACGCGCCCCGCGCCGACTTCGCCGTGGCCCTGGGCTGCGAACTCCGCCACGCCCACCGCCTCGTCTACACGGCGGGCATCGCCCTGGACGACCCCCGCGCGGCCACCCCCATCGGCCTGGGTTGCCGCCTCTGCGAACGCCCCGACTGCGCCCAGCGCGCCCGCCCCCCGGCAGGCGGACGCCTCGCCGTCGACCCGAACCGGCGGGCGCATGTGCCGTATCCGGTGGTCGGCGGGAGGGAGCCGGGGGACGGGAGGCGGACGGGCCGGTGGTGACGGGGAGACGGCCGGGTCACCGGTGGCGGGCGGGGCTCACAGGCTCTGCTGCCGGAACCATTCCAGGGTCTCGGCGAAACGCGCCAGCCCGTCGCCGTGCAGTGCCGTCACGGGGAAGCTCGGCCGCCGCCTGTGCAGTTCGGCGTCGGGGACGTCCAGCACCACACCGGGGATGCCCTGAAGCCGGTCGCGCAGTTCGGCCAAGAGCCCGGGCCGGGTGAAGGGCTCCCGCTTGGCGAGGTACTCGAAGACGACCTCCACGGTCCCCGTACGCGGGTACACGCTCACCGGCCAGAGGCAGCCCTGCGGTCCTCTCCCCTCCCGCAGTATGGGCGCGCAACTGGTCTCCACGGCGGCTCCGTACCCGAGCCACCCGCCCTCGGCCTCCCATTTGCCCAGCAGGGTCAGCACCTCTTCCGCCACCGCGGGCTGGTGGGTACGCAGCAGAGCGGCGAAGTTGTCCGGCCGCTCGGCAGGGGTGCCAGGGCGCCGCGCTGCCGGGTCGTCCGCCGGCTCCTGCGGCGCGTCGAGCCCGGCGAGTTCGGCCAGCTCGGTCGTGAGCAGCCGCTGCCCGGGATCGGCCACCGCGCCGTTGAACCGGACGCCTTCCCGCTCCAGCGCTTCCTGCTGCGATTCCGTACGGCTGTCGAGCCAGGCGAAACCGGGGGAGGACGTGCCGCCGGCCGTCAGCACGCGGTGCGCGTTCGGCACGTCCGCGCGCTTGGCCAGGTAGGTGCCGACGGTCTGGGCCGAGCCCGCTCCGGTGACCGTGCCGAGGTCCTTGTACGTCGTCCACTTCCCGGCCGGCACGGCCGCCAGCACCCTCCGCAGCCGCAGCCACTCCGAGCGCTCGTCGGCGCGGGCGTCCTCACTCGCCAGCGGCCCCGGCCAGATCCGCACCGCCCGTTCGGCGAGACGGTCGGCACGGTCCAGGATCTCCCGCCGCCCCCACCGGTCGGCGGTGGCGATCTCCCGGTTCATGCGCAGGGCACTCTGGTCGAGGATCTGCTGCTTGCGCTCGTACGGGTGGTTGGACAGCCGGGTGTTCTCGCCGGTGAGCGTCAGGTTGCCCAGGGTGTGCACCAACGCCTCGTGCAGTTCCTCGGGCCGCTCCCCCTCCCCGGCGTCCTCGGCCAGCATGTCGAGCCACTCCTGCCCGGGCCGCTGCGGCAGGACGTGTTCGATCGACGACCAGGCGCGGGAGAAGTCGACGGGCTCCGGGGACGTGTAGTCCTCCTCGAACCGCCGCAGTACGTAGGTGCGGTGACGGCTGCTGCCCTGCCAGTAGAACGGCTGCGTGCGGATCGCCTCGGCCAGCTCCTCGTCCTGCGGCCAGCCCCGCCGCGGTCCGGACAGATAGCGCCGCATCGCCTCGTGCAGCGGCCGGTCCCGCTCCAGCGCCGAAGGCACGGCGGCCAGCAGCTGCCGGACGCTGTGCGAGGGTTCGCGGCAGATCATGCGCCGGACCAGGAAACTCTCCACGCAGTTCAGTGCTTCGACGGCCTGTGCGGTCTCCGTCGCGCCCCGGTCCACCTGGTCCAGCACGTGCAGCGCGGGCGGGTAGTGCGCCTCGCCACCCCACCGCCCGAGCCGCTCCAGGACCGCCCCCAGCTCCGCGCGCGGTTCCCGGTCGGGTTCGAAGACCCGCAGGAGGAGGTGGCCGAGGCGGCGCAGTCGGGCGATGTCCTCCCGCAGACCCTCCTCGCCGGCCGCGGCCACGATCCGGCCCATCCGGCGCCGCTGTCCCTCGTAGACCTCGCTGACGGTCAGCCGGCTCTGGCCCTGCAACACCAGGTCGAGCCAGGCGAGCATGGTCAGCCGCTCCGGCCCGAGTTCGGTCTGGAGCGGCAGCCACACGCGGTCGTAGACCTGCTCGCCGAGGGTCGGCAGCTGCATGAACACGTAGTTGCGCAGCAGGTCGGCCTGGCTGAGGGACTTGCCGGTGTTGTTGAGCGACTCGAAGATCCGGAAGGCGTTGTCCTGCGGCCCGGCCGTGATCGTCACCAACGTCAGCCGGTTGCGCAGCGCCTGGTCGACGTGGCGCACCCGGTCCCACTCGCCGACCGGGTCGTACTCGGTGAGCGCGGCCCGGAAGAACCGGTAGGCGGCTCCGATGCTGTCCTCCCCGCCCGCCGTGGGGTCGCCGTTCACGCAGGCGAGGAACGACGGCCGGTCGGCCTGGGTCGGCAGCAGGCGGTAGGCGTCGAGCCCGGTGTAGTCCTTCTCGTTGACCAGGTACCGACGCTGGACGTAGCCGGCCCGTTCGGCGTCGAAGGCGCGTACGTGGTCGCGGATCGCGCAGGCCAGCAGCATCAGCGTGGTGAGCCGCTGCTGTCCGTCGATGACGACCCAGCGCTGGACCGTGTCCGGCAGCGGCGGACGGGGGTCGAGCACCACGGAGCCGAGGAAGTGCCCGGTCGGCGCGTCCGCCGTGCCCGTGTCGGCCTGCTGTAACAAGTCGTCCCACAGCCGCTGGTGGTCCTTGGCGTCCCAGCTGTACGTGCGCTGATAGAGGGGGATCTGAAACTGGTTGTCCCCCTGGATCAGCCGCTCGAACGTCGTTTCCCGCGCTTCCATCGATGCTCCGCCCCAGTCGCCGACTACGGTGTTTCCCCTGCGCTTTCAAGAGGATCACCCTAGCCAGGGAGCGCCTGGGGCGAGGTCGTTTCGGCCGGGCCGTCACGGCGCGGGTGCCTCAGCGGTGCGTGAACTCCGCCGCCCGCTTCTCCACGAACGCCGTCATGCCCTCCTTCTGGTCAGCGGTGGCGAACACCGCGTGGAACAGGCGCCGTTCGAAGCGGACGCCCTCGGCGAGGGTGGTCTCGAACGCCCGGTTGACGGCTTCCTTGGCCATCATCGCGACCGGCGCGGACATCGCGGCCACCTGCTCCGCGACGGCGCGTGCCTCGTCCAGCAGGCCGGCGGCCGGTACCACCCGGGAGACCAGCCCGGCCCGTTCGGCCTCCGCCGCGTCCATGGTGCGGCCGGTCAGGCACAGTTCCATCGCCTTGGCCTTGCCGACGGCGCGGGTCAGCCGCTGGGAGCCGCCGATGCCGGGGATGACGCCGAGCTTGATCTCCGGCTGGCCGAAGACGGCGGTGTCGGCGGCGAGCAGGATGTCGCAGAGCATCGCCAGTTCGCAGCCGCCGCCCAGCGCGTGCCCGGCCACCGCCGCCACGGTCGGTGTGCGCAGCGCGCCCAGCCGGTCCCAGGCGGTGAACCAGTCGCTGAGGTACATGTCCATGTACGAGCGCGGGCGCATCTCCTTGATGTCGGCCCCGGCGGCGAACGCCTTCGCCGAGCCGGTGATGACGATGCAGCCGATCTCCGGGTCGCGGTCCAGTTCCTCGGTCGCCGCCACGACCTCGGTCATCACCTGGAGGTTGAGGGCGTTGAGCGCCTTGGGGCGGTTGAGGGTGAGCGTGGCGGTGCGGCCGGTGCGCTCCACGAGGATCGTCTCGTACGGCTGCGGGCGGTCGCCGGCGGGCGGGGTGGCCTCGGCGCGTTCGGTGGTGTCGGTCATGCGCTCGTTCCGTTCTGCTCGGGTTCCTGTGCGGCGGGCGCGCCGGTTCCGGACCGCTGCCGGATGGTCCGGACGATGCCGGAGAAGTCCTCGGCCGCGCCCTCGCCCTCGGCGAACGCCGCGTACAACTCGGCAGCGCGCAGGCCCAGTTCGGCCTGTACGCCGCCGGAGCGGACCGCGTTGGCGGCCAGTCCCAGGTCCTTGGCCATCAGCGGCGCCGCGAAGCCGGGCCGGTAGTCGCGGTTGGCCGGGCTGCCGGGCACCGGACCCGGCACCGGGCAGTTGACGCTCAGCGCCCAGCACTGTCCGCTCGCGGTGGACGCCACGTCGTACAGGGCCTGGTGGGACAGGCCCAGGCTCTCGCCGAGGACGAACGCCTCGCTGACGCCGATCATCGAGATGCCGAGGATCATGTTGTTGCAGATCTTCGCGGCCTGCCCGGCGCCCGCCGCGCCGCAGTGCACGGCCTTCTTGCCCATCGCCGCGAGCAGCGGCTCGGCGCGCGCGAACTCGCCCGCGCCGCCGCCCGCCATGAACGTCAGCGAGCCGGCCTCGGCCCCGACCACGCCGCCCGAGACCGGCGCGTCCAGGGCCTGGTGGCCGGCGCGTACGGCGGCCTCATGGGCGGCGCGGGCGTCGGCCACGTCGATGGTCGAGCAGTCCACGAACAGCGTGCCGGGCCGGGCCGCCGCGAGCAGACCGCCGTCCTCGTAGAGGGCCAGCACGTGCCGCCCGGCGGGCAGCATGGTGATCACCACGTCCGCGTGCGCCACGGCACCGGCGGCCGAGTCCGCGGGCTCGACACCGGCCGCCACGGCCGACGCCAGCGCCTCGGGCACGAGGTCGAAGCCGGTCACCCGGTAACCCGCCGTCACCAGGTTGGCCGCCATCGGCCCGCCCATGTTGCCGAGCCCGACGAACCCGACCGTGCCCTTCCCGTTGTCCACCGACGCGCTCACCAGGGCACCTCCTGCGTACCGGCACCGTCGGCGAGCCCCAGCTCGCGGTCGCCGAGCGGTGCGAAGAACCGGGCCACGTCCTCGTCCGAGACCTCGGCGAGGGTGGCGGGGGACCAGCGCGGCGCGCGGTCCTTGTCGACGACCTGGGCGCGGATGCCCTCGACCAGGTCGGGTGTGGTCAGCGCCGCGCACGAGACGCGGTACTCCTGGTCCAGGACCCGTTCCAGCGGCCCGAGGTCACGGGCCCGGCGCAGCGCGGCCAGGGTGACCTTCAGCGAGGTGGGGGACTTGGCGAGGATCGTCTCGGCGGCCTCCTTGGCCTCCGGGACGCCGCTGCCGAGCAGCCGGTCCACGATCTCCTCGACGGTGCCCGCCGCGTAGCAGGTGTCGATCCACTCCCGGTGCGCCGCCAGCCCGCCTTCGGGGGCCTGCTGTACGTACCGCGGCAGCACCTCGGGCACGGGGGCGGTGGCGAGGTCCGCCACCAGCCGCTCCACCTGCTCCGACGGGACGAAGTGGTCGGCGAGCCCGCACAGCAGCGCGTCCCCGGCGCCCACCGGCGCCCCGGTCAGCGCCAGGTGCGTACCCAGTTCTCCGGGCGCGAGCGCCAGCAGGTACGTGCCGCCGACGTCCGGTACGAAGCCGATGCCGGTCTCGGGCATGGCGACCTTCGAGCGTTCGGTGACGATCCGTACGCTGCCGTGCGCCGAGACGCCGACGCCGCCGCCCATCACGATGCCGTCCATGACGGCGACGTACGGCTTGGGGAAGCGCGCGATGCGGGCGTTGAGGAGATACTCGTCCCGCCAGAACGCGGTGGACGCCGCACCGTCGCCGGTCCGCGCGTCCTCGTGGATGGCGCGGATGTCGCCGCCCGCGCACAGCCCGCGCCCGCCCGCGCCGGTGATCACCACGGTCTCCACCGCGGGGTCGTGCTCCCATCCGGCCAGGGCCGTGCCGATCCGGCGCACCATGGGGTGGTCCAGGGCGTTGAGGGCCTTCGGCCGGTTGAGGGTGAGGTACGCGGCCCGGCCCTCGGTCCGCAGCAGTACGGAGTCGTCGGTCATCGGGCGGCCCCCGTTCCGGCGCCGGCGCGGGCGCCGTTCCCCGTTCCCGCCCCGGTCAGCCCGCGGGCCACGATCAAGCGCATGATCTCGTTCGTCCCTTCCAGGATCTGGTGCACCCGAAGATCGCGGACGATCTTCTCCATGCCGTATTCACTCAGGTAGCCATAGCCCCCGTGCAGTTGCAGCGCACGGTCGGCGACGGAGTAGCCCGTGTCGGTGGCGAAGCGTTTGGCCATCGCGCACAGCTGCGGTGCCTGCGGGTCGCCGCGGTCCAGCGCCTCGGCCGCCTGCCGCACCAGCGCACGCGCGGCGGCCAGCTCCGTCGCCATGTCGGCGAGCCGGAACTGCAACGCCTGCGCGTCCAGCAGCCGCCCGCCGAACGCCTCCCGGTCCGCGAGGTAGGACTGCGCCGCGTGCAGGGCGCTCTGCCCGCCGCCGAGGGAGCAGGCGGCGATGCCGAGCCGGCCGCCGTTCAGGCCGCTCATCGCGATACGGAAGCCGTCGCCCTCCGCGCCGAGCCGCCGGTCCGCCGGAATCCGGACCTCGTCGAGGATCACCTGCCGGGTGGGCTGCGCGTTCCAGCCCATCTTCTTCTCGTTGGCGCCGAACGACAGGCCCGGATCGTCCCGCTCCACGACGAACGCCGAGATGCCGCCCGGCCCTTCGTCACCGGTACGGGCCATCACCACGTACACCCGCGAGGCCCCGGCCCCGGAGATGAACTGCTTCACGCCGGTCAGTACATAGCCGTCCCCGTCGCGCACCGCGCGGGTACGCAGCGCCGCCGCGTCGGAACCGGCGCCCGGCTCGGTCAGGCAGTAGCTGCCGAGGTCCGTCATCGAGCACAGACCGGGCAGCCAGCGGGCGCGCTGCGCGTCGTCGCCGTACCGGTCGATCATCCATCCGACCATGTTGTGGATGGAGAGATATCCCGCGATGGACGGGCAGGCGGTGGCCAGTACTTCGAAGACGAGCACGCCGTCCGCGCGGCTCAGCGCGGAGCCGCCGCACTCCTCCCGTACGTAGATCCCGCCGAGCCCCAGCCCGGCGGCCTTGCGCAGCACGTCCACGGGGAAGTGCTTGTCCTGGTCCCAGGCCACGGCGTGCGGCGCGATGTGTTCCTGCGCGAAGTCCAGTGTCGTCTCGACGATGGCGAGCTGGTCGGCGGTGAGCGAGGTGGCCGAGGTGGCGGTGGTCATGACGCTCATCGCGCTCAGCCCATCGTCGGGATGGTGAAGCTCGCGCCCTCCTTGACCCCGGAGGGCCAGCGCGAGGTGACGGTCTTGGTGCGGGTGTAGAAGCGGATCGCGTCCGGGCCGTGCTGGTTCAGGTCGCCGAAGCCGGACCGCTTCCAGCCGCCGAAGGTGTGGTACGCGACGGGCACCGGGATCGGCACGTTCACGCCGACCATGCCGGTGTTCACCCGGCGGCTGAAGTCCCGCGCGGTGTCGCCGTCGCGGGTGAAGATCGCCACGCCGTTGCCGTACGGGTGCTCCGTGGGCAGCCGCAGCGCCTCCTCGTAGTCGGCCGCGCGGACCACCGACAGCACCGGGCCGAAGATCTCCTCCTGGTAGATCCGCATGTCCGTCGTCACCCGGTCGAAGAGCGAGGCGCCCGCGAAGAAGCCGTCCTCGTGGCCGGGGAGGGCGAAGTCCCGTCCGTCGACGACCAGCTCGGCGCCCTCGCTGACGCCGAGGTCGACGTAGGCGCGGACCCGGTCCAGCGCGTCGCGGCTCACCAGCGGCCCGAAGTCGGCGTGCGGGTCGTCGGAGCGGCCGATGCGCAGCGTGCCGACGCGCTCCTTGAGCCGCGCCACCAGCGCGTCGGCGGTCTCCTCGCCCACCGGTACGGCGACCGAGATCGCCATGCAGCGCTCGCCCGCCGACCCGTACCCGGCGCCGACCAGCGCGTCCACCGCCTGGTCGAGGTCGGCGTCCGGCATCACGATCAGGTGGTTCTTGGCGCCGCCGAAGCACTGGGCGCGCTTTCCGTGGGCGGCGGCGGTCGCGTAGATGTGCGCGGCGATCGGTGTCGAGCCGACGAAGCCGAGCGCTTCCACGCGCGGGTCCTCCAGCAGCGTGTCCACCGACTCCTTGCCGCCGTGCACGACGTTGAGGATGCCCGGCGGCAGGCCCGCCTCCAGGAACAGTTCGGCGAGCCGCAGCGGCACGGACGGCGCCCGCTCGGACGGCTTGAGCACGAACGCGTTGCCGCAGGCGATGGCCGGCGCGGCCTTCCACAGCGGAATCATCGCGGGGAAGTTGAACGGGGTGATGCCGGCCACCACGCCGATCGGGCGGCGCAGCGAGTGCACGTCGATGCCGGTCCCGGCGTTGTCGGTGAACTCGCCCTTGAGCAGGTGCGGAATGCCCGCGGCGAACTCCACCACCTCCAGGCCGCGCTGGAGGTCGCCGTGCGCGTCCGGGACCGTCTTGCCGTGCTCACTCGACAGCAGCCGGGCCAGCGACTCCCGCTCTCCCTCCACCAGGCGCAGGAAGTTGAGCAGCACCCGGGCGCGCCGCTGCGGGTTCCACTCGCCCCACTCCGGCTGGGCCGCCGCCGCGTCGGCGATCGCGGCCGTCGTCTGGGCCCGGTCCGCGAGCGGGACCCGGGCCTGCACGGTGCCGGTGTTGGGGTCGTACACGTCGCCGTAAGCACCCGAAGTTCCCGGTGTGTGCTTGCCGCCGATGAAATGGGTCAGTTCACGGGCCATGGGAGCCTGCTCTCGTCAGGTGAGGTCCGGGGATGGCACGGCGGGGCACACGGGCGGCGCGAGGGCGCGCGGACCGTGGCGGGGCCGTGGGACGCGAAGGCGTGGAACCGTCAGCGCGCGGGCGGTGCCGCGGGCCGGACCGGATCACCTGGGCTGTGGATACGCACCGATGCCATGCGTGTCTGCTCCATCCTCGTGGACAACACGGAACAACACCCGCGGCCGGTATCCTGGCTTCCGGATCACCGCGCGCCGCCCGCCTTCCCGACCTCGTTCTCGTCAGTGGCGTGTTGCTCGGCGTCGCACTCCCCGGTCACAGTGGCGGGACCACGCCGGATTCACACCGGCTTCCCTGCACCGCGGGCCTTGGTCACGAAGATATAGTTGGACGTCCTAGTAAGTCCAGGGGGTGCTTCGTGACCCGGCCCACCCGGACCCCTCACCGCCCCAGGCGGACGTTGAGCCGGGCGGCCTGCAGGGTCAGGTGGTTGCGTTCGGCGAGGTTGGGGGCTTTTCGGGCCGCCTCGGCGTAGAGCCGCGCCGCTGTCGGCAGGTCGCCGTCGCGTTCGTGGAGGTAGGCCGCCACCGCCGCGTGGCGGGGCAGGGCGGCGTCCAGGGCCGCGAGTGCCGCCAGGCCGGCGCGCGGGCCGTCGGCCTCGCCCACGGCCACCGCGCGGTTGAGCCGGACCACCGGACTGCCGGTCAGCCGCACGAGTTCGTCGTACCACTCGACGATCTGCACCCAGTCGGTCTCCTCGGCGGTGGGCGCGTCGGCGTGCAGGGCCGCGATGGCGGCCTGGACCTGGAACTCGCCCAGCCGGTCGCGGGCGAGGGCCGCCTGCAGGACGCCGATGCCCTCGGCGATCGCCCCGGTGTCCCACCGGCCGCGGTCCTGCCCGGCGAGCGGCACCAGGCCGCCGTCGGGAGCGGTCCGGGCGGCGCGCCGGGCGTGGTGGAGCAGCATGAGGGCCAGCAGCCCCGCCACTTCGGGGTGGTCGATCGAGGCGGCGAGCCGCCGGGTGAGCCGGACGGCCTCGGCGGCCAGGTCCACGTCGCCGGAGTAGCCCTCGTTGAAGACCAGGTAGAGGACGCGCAGCACGGTGGCCACGTCGCCGGGCCGGTCGAAGCGCACGCCCGACACGGTGCGCTTGGCCCGGCTGATCCGCTGCGCCATGGTCGCCTCCGGCACCAGATAGGCCTGGGCGATCTGGCGGGTGGTGAGACCGCCGACGGCGCGCAGTGTGAGCGCGACCGCCGACGACGGTGTCAGCGAGGGGTGGGCGCACAGGAAGTAGAGCTGGAGCGTGTCGTCCGCGGCGGGCGCGGGACCGGGCGGGGGCTCCTCGTCGACGAGGTCCTCACGCCGGCGGCGGGCGGCGTCCGCCCGGGTCGCGTCGAGGAACCGGCGCCAGGCCACGGTGACCAGCCAGCCCTTCGGGTCCCGTGGAGGGTCGGCCGGCCAGGCGCGGACCGCCTCGACCAGCGCGTCCTGTACGGCGTCCTCGGCCGCCGCGAAGTCGGCTCCGCGGCGGACGAGGATGCCGAGCACGCCCGGCGTGAGGCTCCGGAGCAGGCTCTCGTCCACCTCCGGGGTCACTCCGTGATGGTGGGCGGCGCGGCGAGGAAGGGGCGCAGCTCCAGCCACTCGTGGATCGGCTTCCCGCCCGCGCCGGGGGCGGCCGACAGCTCCCCGGCCAGCTCGACGGCGCGCTCGTAGCTGTCGACGTCGATCACCATCCAGCCGGCGATGAGGTCCTTGGTCTCGGCGAACGGGCCGTCGGTGACCGGCGGGCGCCCCTCGCCGTCGTACCGGACGAACGTCCCCTCGGGGGCGAGCGCCTGGCCGTCGACGAACTCGCCGGTCTTCTCCAGCCGGTCCGCGAAGTCCTGCATGTACTTCATGTGGGCCGAGACCTCCTCCGGCGTCCACCGGCTCATGGGAACGCAGTTGGCCGGGGCCGGGGCGCCGCGGTAGTGCTTGAGCAACAGGTACTTGGCCATGAGACTCTCCTCGGTGCTGAGGCGACCCATTGTGGTCGCGTTCACCACGGGGACGGAGCCGGTCGCCGGTTCTCGACATCGCCGCCTGAAAACTTTTTCCGGCTCCGGTGGACGACGTCGTCCGTGCTGCCGAGCGGGCGGGCCCCGGCGCGCCTCCCGCTCACCCCTCCCGCACCGGATACGGCACGAACGTGCTGCTGTTCTCGTCGATCGCCAGCGTCCGGCCGAGCGGCGGTACGGCCCGCTGCGGGCACTCCAGCCGTTCGCAGACGCGGCAGCCCATGCCGATGGGGGTGGCCGCCCCGGCGTTGTCCAGGTCCAGCCCGTCGGAGTAGACGAGGCGGGAGGCGTGCCGGATCTCGCAGCCCAGGCCGATGGCGAAGGTCTTGCCGGGGTCGCCCCAGCCGCCGCGGTGCCGGGTGACCGTGCGCGCCGTCCACAGGTAGCGGCGGCCGTCCGGCATGGACGCGATCTGTACGTGGATACGGCTGGGCGCGGTGAACGCCTCGTAGACGTTCCACAGCGGGCAGGTGCCGCCCGCCCGCGAGAAGTGGAAGCCGGTGGCCGACTGCCGTTTGGACATGTTGCCGGCCCGGTCGACGCGGACGAAGGAGAACGGCACCCCGCGCCGCCGCGGCCGCTGCAGGGTGCTCAGCCGGTGGCACACCGTCTCGTAGCCGAGGCCGAAGCGGTCGGTCAGCCGCTCGATGTCGTACCGCAGCTCCTCGGCCGCGGCGTGGAACGGGCCGTACGGCAGCACCAGTGCCGCCGCGAAGTAGTTGGCGACGCCGATCCGGGCCAGCGACCAGGCCGTCGAGCCCTCCTCGAAGTCCTCCGAGGCGGGCCGCGACAGCTCGTCACCGGCCTCCAGCAGCGCCAGCTGGGTGGCCATGCGGAAGG
Organism: Streptomyces sp. NPDC059788; assembly: GCF_042732265.1. Taxonomy (NCBI): domain Bacteria; kingdom Bacillati; phylum Actinomycetota; class Actinomycetes; order Kitasatosporales; family Streptomycetaceae; genus Streptomyces; species Streptomyces sp. NPDC059788. The sequence continues at coordinate 43,663 of NZ_JBHWHY010000044.1, forward strand.
CGCGCTGGCCGGGGCGCAGGCCGGCCGACAGCCGCAGCACCCGGGCGGCCGGATCGTAGTGGTGCAGCGGCCCGTCGGGCGTGTCGACGAGGCGTACGCCGTGCCGCCCGGTGAGCCGCGCGGCCAGGGCGCGCCCCACCTCGCCGGGACGGATGCGCAGTTCGGCGGCGAGCTCCTCGGCGGCGAGGTCGGCCTCGTGCAGGTAGTTCTGCCGCCGGTAGAAGAACTCGCGGATCTCCTCGTGCGGGGAGAGCGGCGCGGCCGGGTCGGTGCCGCCGTCCCGGCCCTCCGCCAGCTCCGCCAGCCGTTCGGTCAGCGCCTGGTTGCGCCGGCCCAGGCCGAGCAGGACCGACGCCACGGAAGGCTGCCGCGAGGCGAGTTCGGACAGCTCGGTGGGGGAGACCCGGCCGGCGGCCAGCTCGTCGGCCAGGGCCTCGCGCAGGCCGGCCAGCACCCGGCCGGTGTCCCGCTCGGAGAAGAAGCCGGGGTCCACGCCGAACGCCTCGGTCAGCCGCAGCAGCACGGGCACGGTCAGCGGCCGTGAGTCGTGCTCCATCTGGTTGAGATAGCTGGGCGAGATGGCCAGCACGCGGGCCAGCGCGGCCTGGCTGAACCCGCGCTCCTCCCGCAGCCGCCGCAGCCGCGCCCCGGCGTAGGTCTTGCTCACGGTGCCCCCTCCGTCGCTGCCGCGCAGCACACCCTAGTCGCCGTACGGTCGTTCCGGACCTTCGCAACCTTGGCAAAACTTGCGGACAAAATTGGCAGAACTTGGCTCGGGGCCATGCTTGATGGCACCAAGTGCCACTGCCAGAGTCGGCGGTGCGGCCCCCGGCAGCATTGCTCACTCCCGCTACCGGGACATCCGGCGGGCCGCACTTCAGCAGTTTCGTGGCACTGGTGCGGCACTCGGTGCCGGTAATTCGCAGCGTTCACCAGCAGTCCACCACCGAGCACAGCGGTCCGAGCGAACTTCCGGGAGACGGTCATGGCACAGGCAGGAACGAAGGCGGCCGAGGAACTGGCCCAGCGGTGGGCGAGCGACCCGCGGTGGCAGGGCACCACCCGTACGCACAGCGCCGCCGACGTGGTGCGGCTGTCGGGCAGCGTCCGCGAGGAGCACACCCTGGCCCGGCGCGGCGCCGAACGGCTGTGGCGCCAGCTGCACGAGCAGGACTACATCCACGCGCTCGGCGCGCTGACCGGCGGCCAGGCCGTGCAGCAGGTCAAGGCCGGACTGCAGGCGGTCTACCTCTCGGGCTGGCAGGTCGCCGCCGACGCCAACCAGGCCGGTCACACCTACCCCGACCAGAGCCTGTACCCGGCCAACTCGGTGCCCCAGGTGGTGCGCCGCATCAACAACGCGCTGCTGCGCGCCGACCAGATCGCCACCGCCGAGGCGGCCGGCCCGGATGCTCCGGCAGGAGGCACCGACTGGCTCGTGCCCATCGTCGCGGACGCCGAGGCCGGCTTCGGCGGCCCGCTCAACGCCTTCGAGCTGACCAAGGCGATGATCGAGGCGGGCGCGGCCGGTATCCACTACGAGGACCAGCTCGCCTCGGAGAAGAAGTGCGGCCACCTCGGCGGCAAGGTGCTGGTGCCCACCTCCCAGCACGTGCGGACCCTGGGCGCCGCCCGCCTGGCCGCCGACATCGCCGACGTGCCGACGGTGATCGTCGCCCGTACCGACGCCCTCGCCGCCACCCTGCTGACCAGCGACGTCGACGAGGCCGACGCCCGCTTCTGCACCGGCGAGCGCACCGCCGAGGGCTTCTACCGGGTCACCAGCGGCATGGCCCCGGTCATCGCCCGCGGCCTGGCCTACGCCCCGTACGCGGACCTGCTGTGGATGGAGACCGGCACGCCCGACCTGGCCCAGGCCCGGGAGTTCGCCGAGGCGATCCACGCCCGGTACCCCGACCAGCTGCTGGCCTACAACTGTTCGCCGTCCTTCAACTGGCGCGCGGCGCTGGACGACGACCAGATCGCCAAGTTCCAGCGGGAGCTGGGCGCGATGGGCTACCGCTTCCAGTTCATCACCCTGGCCGGCTTCCACTCCCTCAACCACGGCATGTTCGACCTCGCCCGCGGCTACGCCGAGCACGGCATGACCGCTTACGTGGACCTCCAGGAGCGCGAGTTCGCCGCCCAGGAGCACGGCTTCACCGCCGTCAAGCACCAGCGCGAGGTCGGCACCGGCTACTTCGACCTGGTCGCCGCCGCCGTCAACCCGGCCTCCGAGACCACCGCGCTGCGCGGCTCCACCGAGGAGGAGCAGTTCCACTAGGGAGTGTTTTGAAAGTTGGAGTAGCCGTTACTGATCTCTTAGGTGGGAAGTCGGGTCGTGACGGGGGGCTGTTTTCTGCGGTACGCCGGAACTGTGCGGTACGCGCAGGGTGGCGGGCTGACCCGTGGAGCGGCAGCGGTTGCGTGAGCGGGTCCGCCGGCAGGCCGGCGAGCGGTTCGGGAACGGTGAGAAGACCGCGGTGATCGCGAAGGATCTGCGGGTGTGAGCGAGCGGTCGGTGGAGCGCTGGCGGCGCGCGTGGTGGGAAGGCGGGATGCCGGCGCCGCCGTCCAAGGGGCCGCCCCGGGCGCCCAAGCTGTCCGGTGCGCAGTTCGCCCAGCTGGACGGGGAGTTGGCCCGGGGTCCGGCCGCGCATGGCTGGGAGGGCCAGCGGTGGACCCTGGTGCGGATCAAGACCGTGATCGCCCGGAGGTTTCGGATCACCTGCTCGATGGTCGGGGTGTGGCGGCTGATGCACCTGCACGGCTGGTCTCGGCAGTGCCCGGCCCGCCGGGCACTGGAACGCGACGAGCACGCGGTGGAGCTGTGGAGGAAGGAGATATGGCCGCGGGTGGAAGCACCGCGGCGGCGCTCGGGGCTCACATCGTCTTCGAGGACGAGGCCGGGTTCGCGATGACGCCGCCACGCGCCCGTACCTGGGGACGGCGCGGGCATACGCCCGTCGTCAGGGCCCGCGACCGGTCCCGGCGGCGCATCTCCATCGCGGCGATGTGCTGCTACAGACCCGGTGATCTCCCGGCTGATCTACCGTCCCCGCTTCCACCTGCCCTTCAAGGGGGCACGCAAGAGCTTCACGTGGACCGACTACCGCGACCTGGCGGTCCGCGCCCACCTGCAGCTCGGCACCCCGGTCGTCCTCGTCTGGGATGATGTGAACACCCACCGGGCCGCCAGAATGCGGCAGTACGCCGCCGATCACGACGACTGGCTCACCATCGTGCAACTCCCCCCCCGGTACGCACCGGACCTGAACCCGGTGGAAGGCATCTGGTCACTGCTGCGACGCGGCCCGCTCGCCAACGTCTCCTTCACCGATGCCGAACACCTCGAACGCGCTCTCCGCCGGGGCCTCAGCCACATCCGGCACCACCCCGGACTCATCGACGGCTGCCTCACCGAGACCGGCCCGGTCCTACACCCATCCCGACACCCCACCGAATAGATCAGTAGGCGCAGGTGTCACCGCACCGCAGGTGGGCGGCGGCACACCGGAACGTCACCACGGCTTCGCGTCCGGGTGCACCCGGAGCAGGACGTGCAGGTCCAGCGAGCGCGGCGGCTCGCGCCACGTGGGGCCGAGCAGGCCGTCCAGGACGGCGAGTCGCTGATAGAGCGTGTTGACGTGGACGCCGAGGGCCTTGGCGGCGGGTGCGGCCCGGCAGCCGTGGTCGAGGTAGGTCTTGAGCGTGGCGAGCATCGGCATGCTGCGGCGCTCCTGCTCCCGGACCACATCGCCCAGCAAAGCGTCGAACTGCGCCTGGAGTTCGGCGCGCCCGGCGTGGCTGAGCAGCACGCGGTAGATGCCGAGCCGGGCGGCCGTGGCAGCGACGCCGGTATGGCCGAGGGTCCGCAGCGCGTCCACGGTACGCGCCGCTTCGCGGTAGCAGCGGTGGAGATCGGCAGGGCCCGTGGCGGGACCGGCGACGCCGACGGTGGCCGACGGGGTCGCGCCGCCGGCGCCCCAGGCCCGTACGAGCTCCTCGGGGTCGCGAGCAGGCACGACGGCGACCAGCCGCGCGCCGTCCGTCGCGACGATGGTGCCTGCGGGCGGGCCGAGCGCGGCGAGTTCCTGGCGCGCCCGTCGCTGGGGCTCTCCCGGCGGTCCCTGACCGGGCTCGGCCGACACGAGGCAGTAGGCGGTCGACAGGTCGAGTCCCGCGTTGCGCATGCGCTGGCGCAGCGCCGTAGGGTCCGGCTCCGGACGGTGGAGCAGGTCGAGCAGCAGCGCGTCCCGGGCCAGCCGGGTCGCCTCGGTGACTGCTCGCTCGCCGACGGCGGCGAGTGCAAGGGCCGGGGCGGCCCGTTCGAGAAGCGATCGATCGGTTTCTGCGTCCTCGCCGCCCAGGAGCACCAGCGCGCCCACCACGACCTGCCGCGCTATCACCGCCGTGATCCGGGCGGCCCCGCGGTCGGCCGGGTCGGCACGGCAGGCGTCCGGCGGATCGTCAAAGAGCGCGGCCAGCACGGAGGGCAGCCCGGGCATGCGCGCCGCGAGGTCGGCGGGCACGGCGTCGCCCGCGCCGACGAACCACACCTCCCCGGTGGCCGCTGCCGCGATCTCGTCCACCAACTCCGCGACGCCGCCGCCCCGCAGCACCACGGCGGTCAGCTGCTGCTCCCACGCCAACGCCCGTTCCAGCCGCACGTTGACCGCGGCGAGCTGTTCGGCCGCCGTCTGGTGCCGCTCGATCGCCGCGGCGTTGTCGAGGGCGAGCGCCGCATGCGAGGCCAGCGCCGACAGCAAGGTGATCTCTTCCTCCGCGAAGTGGCTCTCCCTGCGCTTGCAGACGAACAGGGCCCCGAGCTGGCGGCCGCGCGCGGCGAGCGGCACGCCGAGCAGTGCGCGGAACCGCTCGGCGGCGGCGACGGTGTCGAAGGGGCCGTGGGCGAAGGCGGGTTCCGTGGCGTAGTCGCTGGACCAGACCGGTGCACCGCCGCTCAGGACCGCGCCGAGCATCCCGGCGGCACGGGGCACGCGCAGACCCGGCAGCTGCGGAGTCAGGGCCCCGCTCGCCACCTCCATCACGAAGTCGTCGCCGTCCACCAGGCCGATGTAAGCGAGGTCCGCGCCCAGCAGCCTGCGGGCCTGCGCGGTGATCTCCTGGAGCAGCTCGCCAGGCTGATGGAGGCCCGCCAGCCGGGCGGCGATGTCATTGAGCGCGGCCAGCTCCGCCGCCCGTCGACGCCGCTCGTCCAGCCGGGCCAGCAGCCGCAGGGCGGCACTCGCCTGCCGCTCCGCCTCCATGGGCTCGGCGCCGCCCCGCACAAGGTCGTCGCGGTGGGCGCTGATCGTCTCGGCCGACGCTCCCGCCAGCAGCAGTTCGAGCCAGGACCCGGTCATCACACCCTTTCCGCCCGACACACGAATCTATGTGCACAGCACACATTAGCGCGTCAAGATCCAGGGGGCTTTCTCCATACCGGGCCTCCGGACTCGTCCCTAGCGTGAAGACATGACCGAAACCAAGGACGCACCCCAGGCCCCGACCGAAGAGCCCGGCCGGTACGGAGACGTGAACGTCTTCCGGACGGGCCAGGGCGGGCTGCCCGCCCCGCCGGAGAACTTGCCCTTCTCGCAGGAGCGACTGCTGCGCAAGCGCGAACTGGCCGCAGCCTTCCGACTGTTCGGCCGGTTCGGATTCTCCGAGGGCGTCGCCGGGCACATCACGGCGCGCGACCCGGAGTTCCCCGACCACTTCTGGCTGAACCCCTTCGCGATGAGCTTCAACCGGATCAGGGTCTCCGACCTGCTCCTCGTCAACGAACAGGGCGAAGTCGTCGAGGGCGACGGCCCGGTGAACATGGCCGGGTTCCACATCCACTCGGCGGTCCACCAGGCCCGGCCGGACGTGGTGGCGGCCGCTCACGCGCACTCCCTGTACGGCAAGGCGTTCGCCTCGCTCGGCATGCGGCTCGACCCGATCACGCAGGACGCGACGGCCTTCTACCGGGACCACGGCCTCTACGCCGAATACGGCGGCCCGGCCGGCTACCGGGAGGAGGGCGAGCGCATCGCCGAGGCCGTCGGCGACACCAAGGCCGCCGTCCTCCAGAACCATGGCCTGATCACTGTGGGCCACAGCGTGGGCGAGGCGGCATGGTGGTTCTTCACCATGGAGCGCTCCTGCCAAGCCCAGCTCGTCGCCATGGCCGCGGGCAGTCCGATCAGCATCGACCACGAGACGGCCGAGTTCTCCCGCAAGGAAGTCGGCTCCCCCTACGCGGGCTGGCTCAGCTTCCGCCCCCTGTGGGACCAGATCACAGCGGAGCAGCCCGACTTGCTCGACTGATCCGAAGTTCTCCCGAACTCGTCCTACCAGGGGCTTCACACGGTGTTCAGGGTGCAGGCCAGTTGCTCCGGCTCGCTTGCCGTCACGCGCTCGGTCGACATTGCGGAGAAAACCTCAGTAGCCAGTGGTTGGTGACGGCGATGAAGTGCGTGGGCGATGGGCTCGGACGTCCACAGGGCGTCCATCGGGATCGCGAGCTGTCATCGTCCACTGCGTGGGCAGTGTTTCGATCTGTCCGACCGGCCACCCGGCACCCAGGATTTGTTCGCGGACCTCACACAGCTGCGCGTGTGTTCCCACGCACAGCCCCCATCCGGCCTTGCTGAGGGGATCGAGATCAGTGGTGGGGGCGGTAGCGGTTTCGACGATCATCAGGTGGTCATCGCCGCCGACATCGATGACTGCGATGCGCGGATCAAAAGGGGTCGCGGCGCGCTCGAATGCGAGCACTGCTCCGAGCAACTCCGTGTAGTACGCCACGAGCCGGTCGAGGTCGGTCGTGGACAGAGTCAGATGGTTGATTCCGAAGAGTTCGGGCATGGTGGGCCAACTGTAGTGCAGCCGCTGGAGGGCACCTGGGGCGCGGTTGAGATGGCACAGCGCCTGGCGTATCAAGGTGAGCTGGATCGTGGCTTCGAAGCGGACGGCAAGTCTCTCGTACTGTGCCGTGACACCCCGCGCCTGCTTGAGGAGCCCGATCCGGCACTCGACTTCGTGTCTGGCCTTGTATTTCTCACGGTCGAAGCCGGGTGGGCGGCCGCCGGCCGAACCCCGGCGTCGGCGGTGGCCGACCTGGTCGCGCTTCTCCGGAATAGTGTGAGGGATCTGGCGGCGGCGCAGGTATACGCGGATCTTCCGGAAGGAGTAAGCGCTGTCTTGTCTCCGGCGACCGCGTCCGGCCGGGTGCGGGGGCGTCCGACGGGCCTGCGGGCGCGCACCTTGGCGAGTACGGGGATGAACTGCGGGCTGTCCGCGGCCTGGCCGGCGGTCAGGATCAGGGCCAGGGGTCGGCAACGACGGTCGGCAGCCACGTGGATCTTGCTGGTCTGTCCGCCTCGCGAGCGCCCGAGCAGAGCGGCTTTCAAACGGAGCCTGCGCCGCCGCCGGACGCGCCGCCGTTCGGCCCGGCTGGGATCGCAGACGTCATCCTGTCCGCCCTGTTCCTCCCCGCCACCCCCTTTTCACGTGGTCCGGGCTGCTTCGGGGGCGCGGCGGGGCGACAGGGCAGCGGTGGCCCGCCCCCTCCACAGGGATGCGCCGGCGAGGATCTGGCCGATGAACAGGGGGTAGATCGCGACCCGTTCGACCAGGCCGATGAGCCCGAATTCCGAGCCGGCCACGCTGAGGTAGAGCGGGAGGCCGATGAGTCCGATCGCGCCCAGCACCACCATGCTCCTGCCGACGCGGCGGGACACTCCGAGGGCTGAGTGCTGACGGCCCATCAGTACGGCGAGCACGTTGCCGCTGACGATCGACGCCAGGGCGCCGATCGGGTGGTAGTCGATCTGGCCGGCCGCTTCCTGGCCGCCTCCCGGGTTCAGGGCGAGCAGCACGCCGCCGATCGCCATGAGCAGTCCCAGGGTCAGCGAGACCCCTCTGCGCCAGCCGTGCAGCCCGCGCAGCATGAGGACGCCGAGGGCGATCAGAATGCCGAACAGGAAGAAGCCGGTGTTCATCACCCAGGCCAGCGGCGAGTTCATGACCTGGTGCAGTGTTTCGACCGGGCCGCGCACCCCCAGGTTGCTGACGTAGTGGTACGTGTAGCTGTAGGGCGGGTCGGTCCACGCCGCGGCGGAGATGAATTCCGCGGCGAAGTAGACGACCCCGCCCGCGGTCAGGAGCCCGCCGGCGGTCTTCGTTCGGGCGGGCACGCGCGCAGCGCGCCGTGTGGTCGGTCCAGCCATGTCCTTGGGTCCGTTCCTAGTGCGGGAGGTGGCGTCAAGCGGCGGGCGCGGAGCCCTGAGGCCGTGCGGGGCTCGGCGCGGGGATGCCGCTCTCGGCGGCATCACGCTTCACCCACTTACTAACTACACCGAGACTACTTTTACCGTCAATGTAGTAAGTGCTCGGGAGTAGAGTGCGGGTCATGGCAGACGAGACGACGGTGGGGCGGCGGGAGCGCAAGAAGGCGGCGACCCGTGCGGTGATCCTGGAGGCGGCCACGACGCTGTTTGTGGCGCGCGGTTTTGATGCCGTGACCGTGCGGGAGATCGCGGACGCGGCCGATGTGTCGCCCAAGACCGTGTTCACGCACTTTCCGCACAAGGAGGCGCTGGTCTTCAGTGACGAAGGCGAACGGCATGCCCGGCTGGTGGCCGCGGTGGCCGACCGTGCGGCGGGGGCCTCGATCTCCGACGCGCTCAAGGCGCACTACGCCGCTGAGATCGACGCGCTGACCCGCGAACCGGAGAGCCGGATCCTCGCGCTCATGGAAGACACTCCAGCCCTGGTCGACTACGCGGAGAAGATGTGGCTGCGCCACGAGGACGCCCTGGTCGCGGTCATCACCGACGAGTTCGGCCTGGACGAGCCGAGCGAGGAGATCCGCTTCTACGTCCGCTTCGCCCTGCAGATCCAGCTGGTGGCCGTCCGCGAGCCCGACCCGGTCGCGGCCATCGACGCAGGGTTCTCTCTCCTCGACCGCGGCTGGGCGCCGTACAGCGAGGCCAGGCAGGACCGCTAGACCCGGCGCCGGGCGGGCCGTGCGGTGGGCACCGCCCAGGGTCGGTGCCCACCGCACCTTCCGTCGGCTCGGGCGACGGTCGGCTGACCGGTGCGGCAAACCACTGCGCGGCGGCCTGTTCGAAGTCGTCACGGTCGCCTCCGGCCCACGCGACTACTCCGTCCGGCCGGACGAGCACGGCCGTGAGACCGAGGCGATCGCGCGCCGGACCGGCGGCGTAGTGGAGGCGGCCGTGCCACGCCCGGGCGGCTTCCCGGCCTGGAGCGATGCCCGTTTCCTAGGAACGGAGCGCCTCGGCGAGGAGGCCCGCACCAGGGCCTGCCAGCCAGCGGTCGAAGCGCAGCAGGAAGGGGAACTCCGCGCGCAACGCGTCGAGGTCCGAGCTTCCGGCCAGCCTGCCGTCGTCGACAAGTGCTTCCAGCTTGCCGAGGACCTCGCCCTGAGCGAGCGGCGTCGTCGGCAGGCGGCTGTAGCTGATCTTCTGGCCGGCGGCCCGGGTCAGATGCTCGGCCAGGGCGTTGCCGGTGAGGGTGTCACCGGCGATCTCCATGGTGCGACCGGCGTAGCGATCGGGGGAGCCGAAGACCGCGGCGACGATACGGCCGATGTCGCGCACCGCGATGAACTGCATGGCCTGGTCCGGGCGCATCAGGAAGGACAGGTGCCCCCGGTCGAGCCCCGTCGCGGGGGTCACCAGAAGCTCCATGAACGTGGCCGGCCGAATGATGGTGCCGGCGGTGCCCAGGTTCCGGACATGGGCCTCGATACGGTTCTTGGTGTCGAGGTGGTCCACGCCCGTTGTCGAACCCGCGGTGATCGCCGAGTTGTAGACGAGGTGCGCGACGCCGCAGTGCCCGGCGGTCTCGGCCACCGCCGCGCCGAAGCGGACCTCGTCCTCGTCGGTCACATCGGCGCCGGACTGGCCGGAGTTCGGCTGGACGCTGAAGACGCCGTGGGCGCCGGTGAAGGCCGCGCGGAGCGAGTCCGGATCGCCGAGGTCACCGCGGACGGTTTCGACGCCGAGGGCGGAGAGCGACCGGGCCCGGTGGCCGGACGGGTCCCGCACGATCGCGCGCACCGCCCAGCCGTCGGCCCGCAGCGCCGCGGCGACCGATCCCCCCTGCTGCCCCGTGGCGCCCAGGACGACGACGGTCTTGTCGGTGTTGGTCATGCCGGCCACACCGCGCTCTCGGCGATCATGACCGGGTTGCCGACGAACCTCGCCGATTGCGCCTGAGGCCTTTGCTTCCGAGTCCTTGCGAAGTGAGTCGGGGACGTGCCGCCACTGATACTGCTCACAGGCGTGCTCCATAGTTCGGATGGGAGGGTTCCCACCGGGGTCCGCCACGCTAAAACCTGACGCCGACGTCAGGTGCAAGCAGGACGTGGAGCCGAGCGCGCGCCCCGAACGCCGCGACGGCCCCTGCGCCCGGCGCCGCGCACCGGTCGCAAGGGCCGCCCGCCGGTCACTCGGGTACGAGCACCACCTTGAGCGCCGAGTACGGGGTCCCGGGCGCCGCGGCGAGCGCCGCGAACGCCTCCGCGTGCCGCTCCAGCGGGAAGCGATGGGTCACCAGCCGCTCCAGCGGCAGCCACCGGGCCAGCTCGATCGCCGTCGGGAACAGCCGGCTGTTGTAGTCCCCGGCCCCGATGATCTCCAGCCCCCGCCGGAGGATCTCCAGGGGACGCACGGTGGCCGACGCCTTGCTGTGGTAGCCCATGATCACGACGCGTCCGCGGTCCGCCGCGTACGCCAGGCCCTGTTCCAGCAGGTTGCCGACGGTGTCGATGACCACGTCGCCGCGCTGTACGAGCACGGACTCGTCCGGCGCGTGCACGGTGACCCGGCCGCCGAAGTCCGCCGCGAACACCGCACGGCACAGCTCCTGCCGGTACGGGTCCGGCTCGGTCAGCAGCACCCGGGCGCCGTGGTGCCAGGCGGCCATCGCGCAGACCACGCCCACCGGGCCGCCACCGACGATCACCGCGGTCTCGCCCGCCCGGAGCCGGCCCGCCGCCACGTTGTTCAGCGCGCACGCCAGCGGCTCCACGCCCACCGCGCGGTCGAAGTCCATGCCGTCGGGCAGGGTGTGGACGAACCGTCCGGGCAGCCGGAGGTACTCGGCGAACGCGCCGTCCAGGTCGAGCCCGACCTCCGTACCGGCCTTGTTGTCGCAGAAGTCCCAGTGCCCTCGCAGGCAGGGCGGACAACTTCCGCAGTACAGCGTCGGGTTGACGACGACCCGGTCGCCCGGCTTGTGCGTGGTCACCGCCGCCCCCACCGAGTCCACGGTGCCGACCGCCTCGTGCCCCATGACCACGCCCGGCTCGGCGGGGAACTTGCCCACCAGCACGCTGCGGTCGGTGCCGCAGATACCGGTCTGCGCGATCCGCACGACGACGTCGGCGGGCGCCGAGACCTCCGGTTTCGGACGGTCGACCAGCGATACGGTGCGCTGTCCGGTCAGGACCAGGGCCTTCATCCGGTGCCTCCTGCCGTGGTGGGGACGGCGCCGGGAAGGTCCCACCGGATGGCGCCGAGCAGTTCCTTGTGGAGCCGCGGGGTGGCTGCCGCGATACACGACTTCTGGTTCATCGGGTCCAGGTCGAGCAGCGCGGTGGTCCCCAGGTCGTCGCCGTAGGCGTCGGTGATGGTGACCCCGCCGCGCTTGGCGAGGTACACCGCCGCGGCGATGTCGTACGGGAACAGGTGCAGGATCGAGCCGCGCCCGGCCGCCAGGAAGTCCGCCTCGGTCGCCGGGTGGTCGCGCAGCACGCGGTTGCCGATGTCCACGTACGCGTCGAGCTGGCCGGTGAGGATGCGCGAGATCGAGAACGTGGCGCTGTTGAAGACGAAGACGCCACCGGTGTTGGCGGACCGGTCCACCAGGTGCGCGTAGGCCGCCGTCATCAGGCGCATGGGGTGGCCGTTGAACTCGATCGACCAGAACATCCGCGCGGGGTCGGTGGTACGGCTCAGCCGGGGCAGCGGGTGCGGGAAGCCGCCGTGCGAGAGTCCTTGTGCGTCGTCCCCGTAGATCCAGGCGCCGGACTTGATCTCCAGCAGGTGCGCCGCGGTGACGTCGTCCAGCGTCGGCGCGGACCCCGTCAGCGGCGCCGCGGCGATCGACACCATGCCCATCTCCAGCCCGGCCGAGGTCGGCCGGGTGCCGTCGACGGGGTCCACGACCAGCACATACCGCGGGTCCGGCGCCAGCTCGACCAGCGAGCCGTCCTCGGTGTAGACGGCGAGCGGCACCTCGGCGTGCCCGCGCAGATACGCGAGGACGGCCCGCTCGGCGACCTCGTCCACGTCGAACTGGGCGTCGCCGCCGGGGGAGTCGCCGTGCACCTGCCGGGCGAGCCCCCGGCCGGCGTACGCCATCAGCTCGGACCGGACGTGCCGGCCGAGGCCGGTCAGCAGCTCCCTCATCCGGCTCATGCGGCCAGCTCCGCGCGGAAGAGGTTCTCCAGCCGGTCGCACAGCAGCTCGGCCTGGTCGAGGGTGAGGATCAGCGGCGGCCGGATCTTGAGCACGTTGCCGTAGCCGTAGCGGGAGGTGCGCAGGATCAGTCCGTGCCGGCCGGCCGCGTCGGCCAGGTGGTTGGTCAGCTTGACGGCGGGCTTGCCGTCGGGGTGCGCGATCTCGAAACCGATCATCAGGCCGACACCGCGTACGTCCACGATGGCCGGGTAGCGGGTTTGCAGGTCCGCGAGCCGCCCGAGGATGTGGTTGCCGGTGGCCCGCACGTTGGCCAGGAACTCCGGCTGCCGGACGATGTCGAGGGTGACGTTGGCCGCCGCGGCCGCCAGCAGGTTGGCGCCGTAGGTGAAGGAGTGGTGCTCGGCAGGCAGGCCCGCCAGCCGCTCGTTCGTCAGGATCGCCGCCACCTGGGCGCCGGAGCCGCCCAGGCCCTTGGCGGTGGTGATGGCGTCCGGCGCCACGTCGAAGTGCTGCGCCGCGAACATCCGGCCCGTACGGCCGATGCCGGTCTGGATCTCGTCGAAGATCAGCACGATGTCGTGCTCGTCGCAGAAGGCCCGCAGCTTCTGGAAGTAGCCGTCCGGCGGAACGATGTTGCCGCCGTTGCCGGAGATCGGCTCGACGATGATCGCGGCGACCCGGCCGGTGCTCGCGTACTCCAGGAAGTCCTCGATGCGGTCCACGCACATCATCCCGCAACTGCCGGGCTCCTGCCCGTAGAAGCAGCGGAAGCAGTACGGGTCCGGCACCTGAAGCGTGCGCGGGAACAGGGACGGGAACGGCTCCTTGCGGAAGGCGTTGCCCGACATCGACGTCATCATCATGGTCTGCCCGAGGTGGCTGCGGAACAGGGAGACGACCTCGGAGCGCCCCGTGGCGTGCTGCGCCATCTTGATGGCGCCCTCATTGGCGGTGGAGCCGCCGGACACCTTCGGATGCACCTTGGTCAGGTTCTCGGGGGAGACCTCCACGAGCCGGCGCACCAGCCCGTTGATCGGATCGCTCTGCACGGAGGACGTCAGATGGGCGAAGACGTCCAGCTGTTCCTTCATCGCCCCGACGACCGCCGGATGGGAGTATCCGAGGCTGAGGTTGAAGGTGGCGGAGGCACAGTCGAGGTATTCGTTGCCGTCCTCGTCGTACAGGTAGATCCCTTCGCCGCGCACCATCTTCCGGGCGCTGACGGGGTAATAGAGCAGATCACGTACGTTCGTGGCATCCATGAACATTTCTCCTCGAAGAAGACATGCTGTTGCCGGGTCCGGATGGCTGGGCATCTGGGGCCGGTACGCGGGCCGGGCCCCTGCCACGGGGCCGCCGCGCGTGCCGGATCACCGCAGGCTCGAACGCCGGCCGGCTGCGGTGCGACGGAGGGGATGTGCTGTGGTGTGCTGCCCGGTGCGGTATCCGGACGCTTCAACCTTTGACAACAACGACCCTAACAGGGGGAGTGTTCGTTTTCCTTGGTCGTCCGGGGATCGGCTGGAATCCATCAGATCGGCGCGCGGGCAATGATCGAGCGGACGCCGGAATGTTGCCTCTGAGCTGGGGAAGCGGGCAGCGGGAGGGAAGGCGCGGGGGTCGGCCGTTCGTTGGCGGAGTTCCGTCGTCGGCGCGGAAAGGGCCTTGGAGAAGACTCCAAGGCGCGGCATACGGGCGGGCGGATCGTTCGTTTCAGTGTCTTACGCAATTTTCAAACACACTTGGTGCGCCTTTGGGTGGTGTACATGTTCGGTTCGGTTGTCGACGGTGCGCCCTTCGCCGCACACGACGAGACGCCGGGACGGGGGTGTCAGGTCCCCCGGCCCGGCGCCGGTATGGGGTGGGGCGCGCGTCCGGGCGTCAGTCCGGCGCGGACGGCCGTCGGTCCAGTGCCGGCCGCAGCCGCGCGAGCGACGTGAACACATGGCCGCGCATCCCCAGCGCCTCGGCCGCCCGGACGTTGGCCTCCCGGTCGTCGACGAACAGGATGCGCTCGGGCGGCAGGCCGAACGCGGTGCCGCACCACGTATAGGCGCCGGGCTCCGGCTTGGCGTGTCCGATACGGCAGGAGAAGCCCAGGACGGAGAAGCGCTCCAGCCACTCCTGGTGCGCCTCGTAATGCGCCGCCAGTTCCCGCGGAATGTTCGACAGCAGGCCGATGGTGGCGCCGCGGTCCGCCAGGCTCCCGACGAATTCCACCATTTCCCCGTCGACCCGGCTCCAGCTCGCCACATCGGCGGCTATCAGTTCCCCGACGCGTTCCTCGTCGAAACACACCCCGAGGGCGCCGGCGACCTGCCGCCAATATTGCGGCCCGTTCCGGTCCCCTCGGTCATAAGGCTGCCGCAGGCCCCAGTAACTCTCCCAGAAGGCGTCACCGGGAACGCCGGCCGTCCGCTCCAGCCGGTCGCGGGCGGCGGGGGACTGGTGCCGGGCGATCACGCCGAACAGGTCGAAGAGCACCGCGGTCATGGCAGCACCTCACAGACGTCCGCTCGGGGCCGGCCGGGGCGTCTCCGGCCCGTATTCACACAAGTTGCGTGTGAGTACACACTCGGCATGGGTGGATGTCAACCGGCAATGCCGCGGTAGTCCGCGGAGCACAACGGGGGAAAGGCGGGGAAGTCGCACCCATCGTGTTGATGTGCTACATCAGCGACATGAATGTCTCCGAACGCCACCGGTTCATCCTGGCCCTGCTGGCCGAACGCAACCGGGCCTCCGTGGCCGAACTAGCCCGTTCCACCAAGACGTCGGAGATGACCATCCGCCGGGACCTGGAGCTGCTGGAGTCCAGGGGCGCCCTGCGCCGGGTGCACGGCGGCGCCGTCACGGCCCTGCTGAGCGGGGTCGAGCCGCCGTACGCGGTCCGGTCCATGGTCGGCTGCGAGACCAAGGCGAAGCTCGCGGACGTGGTCGTGCGGATGCTCAACGAGGGGGAGACCGTCGCGCTGGACACCGGCACCACGGCCGTCGCCGTCGCGCACGCCATGGCGGGCCGCCGGCTGACCGTCACCCCCCTGTCCCTGCACGCCACGATGCCGCTCGCCGAACACGAGGGCATCCGGCTGCTGCTCCCCGGCGGCCAGGTCCGGCCGGGCGAGCTGTCCTTCTACGGGGAGACGGCGCTGCGCACCTTCGAGGACCTGCGCTACGACACCTTCATCCTCGGCTGCTGCGGCGTGGACGCGTCCAGCGGCGCCACCGCCTACAACCTGGACGACGTGCACGTGAAGCGGGTCGCCGCGCGGGCGGCGCGGCGCATCATCCTGGTGGCCACCGCGGAGAAGCTGGGGCGGGTGGCGCTCGGCCGGATCTGCTCGGTCGAACAGCTCGACGTGGTGGTGACCGACGCGGCCCAGGGCTCTCCCGTGGTCGAGGAGATGCGCGCCGCGGGCGTGAACATCGTGCACGTCTGACGCTCCGCGTCACGGGCCGTGGGCGCGGCGGAGCCCTTACGAACATCTCGCATGTGCGTTATGGTCACTCGTGATGAGTGAATCGACTGGCTCCACCCTCGGGACGCCGCCGTCGCGGCGCTTGCGCACGGCGCGCGCCGGTACCTTCGTGGCCTTCGCGCTGAACGGTTTCGTGATGGGGATGTGGATCGTGCACATCCCCGCGATCGAGCACCGGGTCGGCATCACCCATGCCGTACTGGGCTGGCTGCTGCTCTTCCTGGGCGGCGGCGCCTTCGCGGGTATGCAGGTCTGCGGGGCTCTGGCCGACCGTTTCGGCAGCCGTGCCATCGTGCTGGCCGGTGGCGCGCTGTGCAGCGCCACGGTCGTCCTCCCCGGCCTGGCGGACTCGCCGTGGACCCTGGCGGCGGCCCTGCTGGCACTCGGCTTCGGCAACGGCTGTCTGGACGTCAGCATGAACACCCAGGCTGTTCAGGTCGAGCGGGGATACGGCCGTCCGGTGATGTCGGCCTTTCACGCGGTGTTCTCGGTCGGCGGCGTCATCGCCGCGCTGATCGGCGCCCGCACCCTCGGCTGGGACTGGCGGCCGTCCGCCACCCTCACCGGCGTGGCGGTGGCCGGCGTACTGATCACGCTCGCGCTGGTGCCCTGCCTGCTGCCCCCGGAGAGGTCCGCGCCTGCCGCGACCGGCCCGGAGACGGGGGAGACCGGTGCGGCCCCGGCGACAGCCTCTCCCACCCCGGGAGCCCCCGCCCCGGCCCCAACGGCCAAGCGCCGTACGCCGTCCCAGGTCTGGGTGCTGGGCGTGCTCGCGTTCATGCTCATGCTGTGCGAGGGCGTCGCGAACGACTGGAGCGTGCTCCACCTCAAGGACGTGCTCGACGCTCCCGCCGCGACGGCCGCGCTGGCGTACGGCGGTTTCTCCACCGCCATGACCGTCGGCCGGTTCGTCACCGACCGGGTGGTGGCCCGCTTCGGCCGGGTGTTCGTGGTGCGCTACGGAGCCGGCCTCGCGGCCCTCGGCCTGGCGGTGGCCTCGCTGTCCCCGTGGGTGCCGCTGGCGCTCACCGGCTGGACGTTCTTCGGTATCGGCCTGTCCGGCTGCATTCCGCAGTTCTTCACCGCGGCGGGCAATGTCGATCCGGCGTCGTCCGGGGCGAACGTGTCCAAGGTGGCGGGCATGGGATATGTCGGCATGCTGGCGGGCCCGGCCGTCATCGGGCCGCTCACCCACCTCGTACCCCTGAACGCGGCCTTTTTCCTCCCCGTCGCCTTCTGCGTGGCCGCGTTCTGTGCCGCCGCGGTGCTCCGCCCGGCCCGCGGCGCGGCCACCGCCCCCGAGCCGGCGCCGACCGAGGCATGAACCGCGTCCGTACGGCTGCCGGCGAAGGCACCTGCCTCGCCGACTACCTGGACCCACGGCGAATTCACCCGCGCTTACCGGCCGCCACCAAGGACGAACTCCTCGCGTCCCTGGCCGGCGGCCTGCACACCGCGGGCGTCCTCCGCGATGCCCGCGCCTTCGTCCGCGCGGTGCGCCCGCGCATGACGCGGGGCGCCAGTGGCTTCCACGGCATCGCCCTGCTGTCCGCCCGCGGCCGGTCGGTCGTCGGCCCGGCGGCCGCGTTCGCCCGCGTACCCGCGGACCTCGGCTGGCGCGGCGCCGACGGCCGTGCGGTCCGCGACGTCTTCCTCCTCGCGGCGCCGCACCGACTCCGGGACACCGGGTGCGTCCAGGCGTACGCGGTCCTCGCCCGGCACACCGCCCACCCCGGCTTCCGCCGCCTGCTGGCGGCGGCCCGCACCACCGACGACCTGCACGACCTCTTCCGGCTCGTCCGCTGAACGCGGACGCCGGCCCGGCCCCTGAGAGCCGGTCGCCGAAAGCCGGGCTCCGCGAACGGACCCGTCAGACCGGCCGGGGCGCGTCCGCGGCGGGCTCGCGGGTACGGCGCGCCAGTTCGGTGACCTTGTCCAGGGTGGGTTCCCGGATGATCTCGCCGAGCGAGCCCATGAACCGCTCCTCGCCGTCGGCGCCGACCACCTCGGCGGACACCGCGGCCAGCATCGACAGCAACAGCACCGAACTGCCGCCCAGCTGGTAGAAGTCGGTGGTGCCGGCGATCTCGTCCGAGGGCAGGCCCAGGGTCCGGGACCAGATCCCGGCGACCGAGGCGGTGCACGCGTCCCGGCCGGAGACGTCCACGGTCCGCCGGCCGCGCCGGAACGGGTCCGGCAGGGCGCGCAGGTCCACCTTCCCGTTGATGGTGTACGGAATGGTCTCCACCAGCTCCGTCGCCGACGGCACCATGTACGCCGGCAGCAGCCGCCCCACGTGCCCGGTCAGTTCCGCGACGGTCGCCCCGGGGGCGATCACGTACGCGCACAGCGCCTTGTGCTCCTGACCCGGGCGCGAGCGCGGCACCACCACCGCGGCCTCGACCGCCGGATGGGACTCCAGGGCCTGCGCGATCTCGGCCGGCTCGATCCGGTGCCCGAGCACCTTGACCTGGTCGTCGTCGCGCCCGATGAACTCGATCTCGCCGTCGGGCAGCGCCCGGGCGATGTCGCCGGTGCGGTAGACGCGGGAGCCGTCGGCGAGCCGCACGAACCGCTCCCGGTCGAGGTCGGGGCGGCCCCGGTAGCCGCGCGCCAGCTGTACGCCGCCCAGGTACATCTCGCCCGGCTCGCCCACGGGGGCGAAGCGGTGCTGGGCGTCGAGTACGTACACCGTGCTGTTGTCCGTGGGCGCGCCGACGGGCACCGCGGGGCCGGTGTCGGTGGCCGGGTCGTAGACGTGCTGGGTGAGGACGACGGTGGCCTCGGTCGGGCCGTAGCTGTTGATGATCGCGCAGTCCGGGCCGAAGACCTCCTGGGAGCGCTGGGCGACCGAGCGGCGCAGCTGCTCGCCGATCACCACCACCGAGCGGAAGCCCTCCGGTGCCAGGTCGAGCCGGTTGATCAGGTCCAGGTGGGACGGCGTCAGGAACAGGGCGTCGGCCCTGCAGTGGACGAGGAACTCGCGCAGCAGGGTGTGGCTGACGGCACCGGGGCGCAGCACGGCCGTACCGCCGACCAGCAGGGGCAGCAGGATCGTGTTGCCGGACACGTCGAAGGACAGCGGGGACAGCAGCGGCACCCGGGAGGCGGCGTCGACGCGGAAGTCGCGGACGGCCCACTGCACGTAGTTGGTGAGCCCGCCGTGCTCGATCTGTACGCCCTTGGGCCGGCCGGTCGAACCGGATGTGTAGATCACGTACGCCAGGTCGTCCGGACGTATCTCCACGTCCGTGAGCGGCGGGACGTCCGCTTCCGCCGCCTCTTCCTCCAGTGCCTCGATCACCAGGGGCGCGCACTCCCGCGGCAGGCAGTCCCGCTCGTCGTGCGGGCGCTGCACGAGGCACAGCGGCGCGCCGACATCGCTGAGCACGTCGCGTATCCGGGCGTCGGGCAGATGCGCGTCCAGCGGCAGGTAGGCCGCGCCTGCGCGCAGGACGCCCCAGATCGCGACCATCGCGGAGACCGAGCGCTCGGCGAGCACGCCGACCACCGTCTCCCGCCCGGCGCCGCGGGCCCGCAGCCGCGCCGCGACCGCGGCGGTCCGCTCGGCGAACTCCGCGTAGCTGACCTCGCCTTCGGGGCCGTCCAGCGCGACCGCGCCGGGCGTGGCGGCCACCTGGCGGGTGAACATCTCCACCACGCTCGCCCGGCTCGGCAGCGGACGGGCGGTGTCGTTGCCGGGCCACTGCCGGTGCTCGGCCGGCGACAGCTCCTCCGCCAGCCGGTCCAGCAGCGCGTCGATCCGCCCGGCGGTCTCCGGCGCGTCCCACCAGGAGAGCGTCATCTCGGTACGGCCGTCCACCTCCAGGACGGACACGTCGGGCGCACCGGCCGGGATCGGCCGGGACAGTACGTACGCGGTGTGCGCGGTGAACCGGGGGGTGTGCAGGTCGGCCAGGGAGACCCGGCCGGCGTGGGCCAGCACGGCGTTGGTCGGGAAGAGGCCCTCGCGCCGGGTCTTGTCGTCCAGGGCGGTGACGGCGTCGTTCAGCTCGGCGAGGGTACGGGTGAGCAGGTCGGCGGGGGGTGCCTTACGGGTGGGCTCCCCGTCGGCGATCGCGCGCAGCAGCCGCTCGTGCACCTCCTCCCAGCCCTCGCCGGCCTTGACCTCCAGGTGCACGCCGTGGGACATGTTCGCGGTGGTCCGTGCCTCGGGCTTCAGATGGCGCAGGTCCACCGGGACGAAGAACGCCCCGGTCTCCGGCCCGGCGGCCGCCACGACGGCGGTGGCCAGCTTGGCGACCAGGCCCGGGTGGGTGCCCTGGACGCTGCGCCGCCCGGACACCGAGCGCGCGCGGTCGGCCGTGTCGAGCGGGCCGAGCACCGGGGTCCGGTTGTAGGCGGGCAGGGACAGTTCCTCGACGCCGGACAGGCCGGCCAGCACGTCCGCGCCGCTGAGCGGGTCCGGCGCGCCGACGGGCGCCTCGCCGCGCAGTGCCCGGAAGACCTCCAGGGCCCAGGTCAGCAGGCCCCGGGCGTCCATGACCGCGTGGTCGGCCCGGAAGGAGACGGTGGTGACCGGGCCCTGGACGAGGACGACTTCGCAGGTGGGCGCCTGCGGTCCGGCGAGGGGAGTCTGCAGCTCCGGCAGGCGCAGGACGTCGGCGGGGTCCGTCCCG
The DNA here is from genome assembly GCF_042732265.1 of Streptomyces sp. NPDC059788. NCBI lineage: Bacteria > Bacillati > Actinomycetota > Actinomycetes > Kitasatosporales > Streptomycetaceae > Streptomyces > Streptomyces sp. NPDC059788. The sequence continues at coordinate 64,224 of NZ_JBHWHY010000044.1, forward strand.
GGGGCCTGGACGACCCGTACGGCCGCAGGGACGCCGGAGTCGGTCCACGTCTGTCCTTCGCGGACCAGCCGGGCGCCGGGGCAGGCGGCGGAGGCCGTCTCCACCGCGGCGGCCAGCTCCGTCGGGTCGAGCTGTCCGACGCCCTCGACCAGGAACTGGATGGTGGCCGACTGCGCGTCCGGATGACCGGCGAACCACCACTCGATCGGGGATATCGGCCGCTGGAAACCGTGTGGTTCCGCCGGCCGCGCCGCGTCGTTCTGATTGACCTCCGGCATTGCTGCCCGCCTTTCCGGACGTGATGTGCGCAGTGGATACTCCACACGGCGGTGAACTCTGTCAACGATCGCCGAAACGAGTACTGTCCGCCGGTGCGGCGGCAGTTGAATGATTTCCCGGCGCGAAATGCCCCGGCTGCCGGGGCGGCGCGCCGTCCATGGGTCGGTAAGCCGGTGTCGGCATCTGGACGTGCGGCGTGATCCCCATGATCGGACGCGGGTTCGAATCTCTCATCTTTCATCGATGACAAATGTCATGGACGAACGATGGATGATCTCACTGTCGTTCCGTCGGGCGGCAGCCCATCATGGTGGGCAAGGTAATGGCAAGGGACCGACCGAGGTGCCGGAGGCCGGTTTGCGCATGCTCAGCAACGCGGTCCGCGTTGTCCGCGAACGGGAAGTCGCGGGCTTCACGGCGGACGCCGGTCCCCCGCGAAGAGGGGGAGCCGTGGAATCCGTCCGCCGTGAAAACCGCGACCGATGTGCCGCCGGGTTTTCCCCGGCGGGTGGCGCCGTTCCGCTGCGCTTCGATGTGCCGTTGTCGGCGGTGTGCCGAGGTCCGGCGGTCGCGCGCTTTTCCGCTCAGATCAGGCCCTGCGCGAATTCCAGCCACATCGTGGCGTATTCCTTCGCCAGGACGGCCACCGTTTCCGTGCAGTGCGACGGTACCGCCGCGGCGAGTTTGTGCATTCCCGGTTTCGCGTCGGCCGTACGGGACAGCAGGCGCAGCAGCTGCCGGCCGTCCTCCTTGAGCCGCAGGGAGGGGTCCCGCAGCAGCTTCTCCAGGCGGGCCCGTGGGTCGGACAGCTCCGCCCGGGCGTCCTGGCCGTCGGGTTTCCCGATGTCCAGCAGGGCGTCCAGGGCGGACGGGGCCGGTCTTTCCTGGTTGTTGCCCGTGTCGGAGGTGTCCGCCTTCCGCGCGGGTACGGGCAGTTCACCGGAGGCGAGCCGCTTGCGCACGTCGCTGACCGTCGCCGGGGAGATGCCCGCGAGCCGGGCCACCTCGCGCAGGGACGCCTGCGGGTTCTCGGCGATGAGCGCGGCGGCCCGCTCGCGGCCCTCCACGTTGCTCAGGGGGTGAACCCTGCCGTCCCTGCCGATACGTGCCTTCGGCTGCGGCGCCGCGCCGGCCAGCTTCCGCCGCAGGACGGCCACCGACTTCGCGTTGAGCCCAGACGCGTGGGCGATCGCCCGGTCGGACATCTGCGGATGGGACCGGATGATGCGCTCGACCGCGGACCGGCGGTCTTCCTGGGACAGCGGAAGCCCATGTCTGACGTTCGCCTGCACGGCCCGCAGAAACGCCTCTTCGCCGGTGCCGTCGAAGAACTCGACGTCGATGACCTCCTGGCCGCGTACCGCGGCGGCCAGCAGACGGTGCATTCCGTCGATCACTCGCATGGTGCGGGCGTCGACGAGCAGTGGCGGCAGTGGCGTGTCCAGCTCCGCGAGCCGGGCCACGTGTTCGGCGTCCTCCCCGTTCAGGCGCGGGGAGTCGCCGGGCAGGAGTGAGGTGAGCGGAACGGACGCAACCGGGCGTTGGTGATTTCCGGCCGAAACCGCCGCTCTGGCGAAACTGACGACTTCTCCCTCTTGTCCGGATTCAAGTGGGTGCGCACTGAGATGCTGTAAAGACGCATTCAAGACCGAAGTCATCTCCCCCGAGAGTGAGTCAGCAGGAACGATTATTGCGCAGGTGGTAATCGAACCTCTTGTTTGTAAGCTGCACCGATGTTACCGGTGCGCACTTCCTTTGTCGTGGCCCCGATCCTGGTGTGCGCCGGTTTTCACGGACTCTTTGCCCGATGCCAACCACCGGGCCGGGCCTGTCGATTAACCCTTTCAAGGCAGCGCGGATTTCGCGACCGTACGGGCCCGTGACGTGCACGGCCCGGCGAGGGCACGTATCCGCAGGAAAGGTGCGGCTGCCTACATGACCTCGCCCCTCCTTCCCCTCGCTGCCCGGACACGTTGGCCCAGGCATTCGTCGTGCGCTACAGCCAGCCACGCTCGTCCGCTACGCGAAGCGCCTCCATCCGATTGCGGGTCTGGGTTTTGGTGGTGGCCGCCGACAGGTAATTACGGACGGTCCCTTCGGACAGGTAGAGGTTGGCCGCGATCTCGGCCACCGTGGCGCCGGAGCGCGCGGCGATCAGCACGTCGCGCTCTCTGGCGGTGAGCGGCGACTCGCCCGCCGCCAGCGTCGCCACGGCCAGCGCCGGGTCCACGACGCGCTCGCCCTGCGTCACCCGGCGGATGGCGTCCGCGAGCACCTCGACGGGGGCGTCCTTGACCACGAAGCCGACGGCGCCGGCCTCCATGGCCCGGCGCAGATAGCCCGCGCGTCCGAACGTGGTGAGGATGACCACGCGGCAGTCCGGTACTTGTTTGGCAAGTACCGCCGCCGCGGCCAGCCCGTCGAGCCCGGGCATCTCGATGTCGAGCAGCGCCACGTCCGGCCGGGCCGTACGGGCCGCGTCGACGATCTCGTCGCCCCGGCCGACGGAGGCCACGACGTCGAAGTCCTCCTCCAGCCCCAACAGGGCGCACAGCGCCTGGCGGATCAGTGCCTGGTCATCGGCGAGCAGCAGACGGATCGTCATGGCAGAGCGGCCACCGTTTCTTCGAGCGACACCCGCAGCCGCCAGCCCCGCGGGCTCACCGGCCCGGCCTCCACCCGGCCGCCCGCCGCCGCGACCCGCTCCCGCAGGCCGGACAGACCGTTGCCGTACGGGGCGGAGCTGCCCACACCGTCGTCGCGGACTTCCACTTCCAGGGCCGAGAGCGTGACCGTGCACCGGCTGGCGCGGGCATGGCGCGCCACGTTGGTCAGGCCTTCGCGTACCACCCAGCCGAACAGTTCCTGGTGGGAGGCGTCCACCAGGTCGGTCGCCGTGGGCAGGTCGGCGGTGACGCCCGAGGCCCGCAGCAACTCCCGGCCGCGGGCCAGCTCGTTGACGAGCGTGACCTCCCGGTAGCCGGAGACCGCGGCCCGCACGTCGGCGAGCGCCTGCCGGGTCAGCGTCTCCACCTCGGTGATCTCGGGAAGCGCACGGGAGCCCTCGCCCGCGGCGAGCCGGCGCGCGAGCGCGCTCTTGACCGTGATGGCGGTGAGCGAATGGCCGAGCAGGTCGTGCAGGTCCCGGGCGATCCGGGCGCGCTCGGCCTCCGACGCCAGCCGCGCCACCTCGGCCCGCGCCTCGACCAGGGAGCGGTTGGCGCGGGCGATCTCGGAGAAGGCGTACACGGTCAGGGAGGTGAAGACGATCGCCAGGGCCTGGCCCCAGCCGGGCCCGTCGTGCCACGAGTGCACCAGGCACGGGACGACGAGGCTGGCGAGCGCGCAGGCCGCCACGGTCAGCGCCACATAGCGCCGTACGAAGACCGCCGCCATCGAGACGATGACCGCGCACAGGAAGAAGGCGTCGGTCCGGGCGAACGGCAGGGCCGCGAGGAACAGCGCGCCCATGGCGCCGAGCATCAGCCAGAACGGGAGCCAGGCGAGCCGCGCGGCCGAGGCGCCGGCGAGCGCGCAGCAACAGCAGAACCCGGCGACGATCAGGTATCCGGCGACGGCGTCCGCGCCGTGTGAGTACTCTGGGATTCCCGCCGCCGTCACCAAGGGGAAGACGAGCATTCCGGCGGCCAGCACCAAGCGCCGCCACCCCCGCGACCAGCGCTCCGGGGTGACGGCCGACCAGTCGCCCGGCGGCCTCATGCTTTCGTGGGTCACAGCACGCTACCGTCCTTGCCATCGGGTGTGCGGCTGCCGCCGCGCCGTCCCTCCACGGTATCCACTGCCTGCGACCCGTCCGTGATCAAGGGGTGGCGACCGGCCCCGAACCGCGGCCACCTGCGCGGGGTGTTGGCGTGCACGTACGGCGTGAGGCGTGACAGCGGGCGCCGCGCCCGGCCGGCGGGCGTCGCGGCCCCGGGCGGGGCGGGCCGCTCCTTTACCCGTACGACCGCCTGTCTGGCAATCCGCTCGGCATCGCGGACGCCGTGCACCCCCGTACGGCTGTGGGGGAGCCGGCTGCCGCGGCCACTTGCCGGACCAGGGAGTTCTCCGTTCACGGTGGCCATGATGGCCGAGCCGACCCGGCCCTGACAGTGATATCCCCCATCGCTCGATCATGACTTTTGTCATGGGTGGAAGATCGTTTAGCGGGGTGATCGTCAGGAGTACAGACCGCGGGCGGCCCGCGACGGCGTCGGCGTTCAGGTGCGGCACCGCGTCAGCTGAACACCCACCGGACCGGCGGCCGACGCGCAAGAGGTGTGTGACGCAGGGGCCTTGAGGGCCGGCCGGGCGGCCGGGGCACCCCGGCGCCGGACCACGAACGCCTTCCCTGGTCACGGTGGCCCAAACAGCGGGTGTGCCGGTAGAAACTTGGCGGAACTCCTAGTTCCTGACCCCCACAGCCCACGGGGAACCGCCCGGGAATCCCCCTCTCAACTCCTTTACGCATACGACCGATGGCGCGGGAATCCCGTGCCGCCGGCCATCGCCATTGATGACGCCGGCGTGACACCGTCGGGCCGGCGCGCGCACCGTCACGCAAGTGCTCGCGACTGCTGCGCACCGGCAGGCGGCGATGACCTCGGTAAGGCAGTACACACATTTCCGCACTGGCAAGAGTCGGCGCGTCACGGACTGGTGGATAAATGGCGAACGAAGAACGGCTTCGCGATTACCTCAAACTGGTTACCGCGAATTTGCGGCAGGCTCGCCGGCGCCTGCGCGTGGTGGAGGAGCGCAGCCAGGAACCCCTCGCGATCGTGGGCATGGGCTGTCGTTTTCCCGGCGGGGTCAACGCCCCGGAACAGCTGTGGGACCTGCTCACCGCGGGCACGGACGCGATCTCGGCCTTCCCGCAGGACCGGGGCTGGGACGCGGCCGGGCTGTACGAACCGGACCCGGCGCAGAGCCCGTACGCCCGGCAGGGCGGATTCCTCCACGACGTCGCGGAGTTCGACGCGGACTTCTTCGGGATCAGCCCGCGTGAGGCGCTGGCGATGGACCCCCAGCAGCGGCTGATGCTGGAGGTGTCCTGGGAGGCGCTGGAACGGGCCGGAATCGACCCGGCGACGCTGAGCGGCTCCCAGGCCGGCGTGTTCACCGGCGCCTACTCCTCCGGATACGGCACGGGCCCGCAGCCCGAGTCCGAGAAGGTGGACGGGCACCTGCTCACCGGAACCGCGACCAGCGTGCTGTCGGGCCGCGTCGCGTACACGCTGGGCGTCGAGGGCCCGGCCGTCACGGTGGACACCGCCTGCTCGTCCTCGCTGGTGGCGCTGCATCTGGCCTGCCAGGCGCTGCGGGCGGGCGAGTGCACGATGGCGCTGGCCGGCGGTGTGACGGTGATGGCGACCCCGCAGATGTTCGCCGAGTTCTCCCGTCAGCGGGGTCTCGCGGCGGACGGCCGGTGCAAGGCGTTCTCGGCCGACGCGGACGGCACCGGCTGGGCCGAGGGCGTCGGCGTACTCGTCGTCGAGCGGCTGTCGGACGCGCGGCGCAACGGGCACGACGTACTGGCGGTGATCCGGGGCAGCGCCGTCAACCAGGACGGCGCCAGCAACGGTCTGACCGCCCCGAACGGCCCGTCCCAGCAGCGCGTCATCCGCGCCGCACTGGCCAACGCCCGCGTGCAGGCGGACGAAGTGGACGTGGTGGAGGCGCACGGCACCGGCACCGCCCTCGGCGACCCGATCGAGGCCCAGGCGCTCCTGGCGACGTACGGGCAGGAGCGGCCCGAGGACCGCCCGGTGTGGCTGGGCTCGCTGAAGTCGAACATCGGGCACACCCAGGCGGCCGCGGGCGTGGCCGGCGTCATGAAGACGGTGCTGGCGCTCCAGCACGGCGAGCTGCCGCGCACCCTGCACGCCGACGAGCCGACGCCGCACGTGAACTGGTCCGCGGGCCAGGTGCGGCTGCTGTCCCGGCCGGTGGCCTGGCCCGCGGGCGGCCGCCCCCGGCGGGCCGGCGTCTCGGCGTTCGGCATCAGCGGCACCAACGCCCACGTCATCGTCGAGGAGGCGCCTGCCGCCACCGCGCCGACGGCGGGCGACGCCGACCCCCAGGACGACGCCGAGGACGGCCACGACACGGCCGCGGGCCACGACGCCGCTGCCGGGGAGCCGTCGCTGCCGGTGCTGTCGGGCGCTGCGGCACACGCCTGGCCGGTGTCCGGGCACAGCGCGGAGAGTCTGGCGGCACAGGCGGCGCGCCTGCGGGAGTTCGCGCTGTCCCGTACGGAACTGGAACCGGCCGACGTGGCCTGGTCGCTGGCGACCACCCGCACGGCGTTCGAGCACCGGGCCGTGGTGACCGGCGCGGACACCGGGGACCTGGCGGCCGGGCTGGCCGCCGTCGCCACGGGACGGCCCGCTCCCGGCGTGGTCTCGGGAACGCTGCCGTCGGGCGATGTGGGCCAGGTGGCGTTCGTCTTCCCGGGGCAGGGGAGTCAGTGGCTGGGGATGGGGCGCGAACTGCGGGCCTGCTCCCCGGTGTTCGCGGCCCGTCTGGCCGAGTGTGGCCAGGCCCTGTCCCCGTACGTGGACTGGTCGCTGGACGATGTGCTGTCCGGAGCCGAGGGCGCGCCGGAGCTGGAAACAGCCGACGTGGTGCAGCCCGCGCTGTGGGCGGTCATGGTCTCCCTGGCGGCGGTGTGGCAGGCGGCCGGAGTCACGCCGGACGCGGTGGTCGGCCACTCGCAGGGCGAGATCGCCGCCGCCTGCGTCGCCGGTGCCCTGTCACTGGACGACGGCGCGCGCGTCGTGGCCCTGCGCTCCCGCGCACTCACTGCTCTCGCCGGCCGCGGTGGCATGCTGTCGGTGGCCGAGCCCGCGGACCGCGTACGCGACCGGATCACCGCCTGGGCCGACCGGGTGTCCGTGGCGGTGGTCAACGGGCCCGCGGCGACCGTGGTGTCCGGTGAACCGGCGGCCCTGGAGGAGCTGGCCGCGGCGTGCGAGGCGGACGGCGTCCGCGCCCGCATGATCCCCGTGGACTACGCCTCCCACAGCCCCCAGGTCGACGCCCTCGAACAGGAGATCCTCGACGCCCTGGAGGGCATCAAGCCCACCGAGGCCCACACCCCGATGATCTCCGCGATGAGCGGGGAGATGCTCGCCGGTCCGGAGCTGGACCCGTCGTACTGGTACGCCAGCCTGCGCGCCCCGGTCGAGTTCGACCGCGCCATCCGGGCCCTCGCCCGGACCGGACACCGCGCCTTCGTCGAGGTGTCCCCGCACCCCGTGCTGACCGCAGCGGTCACCGACACGGTCGAGGACGCCGGGACGTCCGCCTCGCTGATCACGGGGACGCTGCGCCGTGACGACGGCGGCGCGGACCGCCTCCTCGCCTCCCTCGCCGAGGCCCACGTGCGCGGCATCGCCGTGGACTGGACGGCGGTACGGGAGCCCGGACAGTGGACCGCCCTGCCCACGTACGCCTTCCGGCGCCGCCGCTACTGGCTGCGGCCCGCGGCACCGGGCACGTCCACCGGAGACCGGCCGGACACCGCTGTCAGCGCCGCGGAGGCCGAGTTCTGGGCCGCGGTCGAAGAGGGCAACCTGCGGGCGCTCGCCGACGCGCTGGCGATCGACGAGCAGCGGCCGTTCGACCAGGTGGTGCCCGCGTTGGCGTCGTGGCGGCGTCGGGAGCGGGACGATTCGGCGGTGGCGGACTGGCGGTACCGGGTGACGTGGGTGCCGGTCAGCGAGCCGGGTTCGGCGGTGTTGTCGGGTACGTGGCTGGTTGTGGCGGCCGCGGGTCAGGCGGATGCCGAGCTCGTACGGGGTTGTGTGCGGGCGTTGTCGGCCCGTGGCGGCGAGGCCGTCCTCGTGGAGGTGGCCGGGGGCGGGGCGGACCGCGTGGCGCTGGCGGAGCGGCTCACCGCAGCCGTCGCCGATGGGGCCGAACCGGCCGGTGTCGTCTCGCTGCTGGCACTGGACGAGACGCCGCTGACGGACGTCCCCGTGGTGAACCAGGGCCTGGCCGGGACGCTGGGCCTGGTGCAGGCCCTCGGCGACACGGACATCACCGCCCCGCTGTGGCTGCTGACCCGGGGCGCGGTCGCGACCGGCCCGTCCGAGACGCTGACCAGCCCCGTACAGGCGCAGGTCTGGGGCCTGGGCCGGGTCGTCGGCCTCGAACACCCCGACCGCTGGGGCGGCCTGATCGACCTGCCGCCTACCTGGGACGACCGCACCGCCACCCGCTTCTGCGCCCTCCTCACCGACGGCACGGAGGACCAGACCGCCCTGCGCGGCGCCGGGATCACCGCACGCCGCCTGGTACGGGCCGAGCCCCGCGCGGCCGTTCACGGAGCCTGGGCGCCGCGCGGCACCGTACTGGTCACCGGAGGCACCGGATCGATCGCCTGCCACCTCGGCCCCTGGCTGGCCGGACACGGCACCGAGCGGGCCGTGCTGACCAGCCGCTCCGGACCGGCCGCCGCGGGCGTCGCGGCGCTCGCCGCGCAGCTGGCCTCGGCCGGCACCCACGTGGAGGTGGTGGCGTGCGACGTCGCCCGGCGCGCCGACGTGGCCGGGCTGCTGGACCGTATCGCCGCCGACGGACCGCCCCTGTCCTCGGTGCTGCACACCGCCACCGCGTTCCACCTGACGCGCCTGGAGGACACCGGCCTGGCGGAGCTGGCCGCTTCGCTGGATGCCAAGGTTGCGGGCGCGATGTGGCTGGACGAGCTGACCGCGGACCTGGACCTGGACGCGTTCGTCCTGTTCTCCTCCATCGCCGCCGCCTGGGGCAGCAACGAGCACGCCGCGTACGCGGCGGCCAACGCGTTCCTCGACGCGCTGGCGGAGCGCCGCCGCGCCCGCGGGCAGGCGGCGACCTCGGTGGGCTGGGGAGTGTGGGACACCGGCGCCTGGGCCATGGCCGACGCGGAGGCGGAGGACAGGCCGGGCAGCGTGACCCCGGCCCGGCTCCTGCGGCAGGGCACCCGCTTCCTGGAGCCCGGACGGGCCCTGGCGGTGCTCGGGCAGGTCCTCGCGGACGACGAGACGTACCTCGCCGTCGCCGACATGGACTGGGCGCGGTTCGCGCCGGTGTTCGGCGCCGCCCGGCCGCGGCCCCTGCTGGAGCGGATACCCGAGGCCCGGCAGGAGCGGACCACGCAGCCCGCCGCGACCGCCGCCGCGGACGGCACCGGCGAACTGGCGCAGCGGCTGGCCGGCCTGCCGCAGGCGGAGCGGGAACGGGAGGTCACCGACCTGGTCCGGACGCACGCCGCCGCCGTGCTCGGCCACACCTCCGCCGACGCCGTGGAGCCGTCCAGGGCCTTCAAGGAACTGGGCTTCGACTCGCTGACCGCGGTCGAACTGCGGGAACGGCTCAACACGGCGACCGGCCTGCGGCTCGCCTCCACGGTGGTCTTCGACTATCCGGCCCCGGCGGCACTGGCCCGGCAGATCGTCGGCCGGCTGCTGGGCGTCACCGAGGCGGCGGCCCCGCCCGTACCCGTACCGGCGGGCGACCCGGAGGAGCCCATCGCGATCGTCGGCATGGGCTGCCGCTTCCCGGGCGGCGTGGACAGCCCGCAGCGGCTGTGGGAGGTACTGGCCGCGGGCGAGGAGACCCTCTCCGCCTTCCCCGCCGACCGCGGCTGGAACGTCGGCGGACTCTTCGACCCGGACCCCGACAACCCGGGCACCTCGTACGTCCGGCACGGCGGCTTCCTGCACGACGGCGCGGAGTTCGACGCGGGCTTCTTCGGCATCAGCCCGCGCGAGGCCACCGCGATGGACCCCCAGCAGCGGCTGCTCCTGGAAGTCTCCTGGGAAGCGGTGGAACGGGCCGGCATCGACCCGGAGTCGCTGCGCGGCTCCCGTACCGGAGTCTTCGCCGGAGCGACCCAGACCGGCTACGGCACGGGCCGGGCCGACGGGGACGGCGGCGCCGAGGGCTACCTCGTCACCGGCAACTCCGGCAGTGTGATCTCCGGCCGGGTCGCCTACGCCTTCGGGCTGGAGGGCCCCGCCGTCACGGTGGACACCGCCTGCTCCTCCGCGCTGGTGGCCCTGCACCAGGCCTGCCAGGCGCTGCGCTCCGGCGAGTGCGGCATGGCGCTGGCCGGCGGTGTGATGGTGATGGGCTCGCCGAGCCAGTTCGTGGGCTTCTCCCGGCAGCGCGGGCTGTCCGTCGACGGCCGCTGCCGGGCGTTCTCCGCCGACGCCGACGGCATGGGCCTGTCCGAGGGCGCGGGCGTGGTGGTGGTCGAGCGGCTGTCGGACGCCCGGCGCAACGGCCACCAGGTCCTCGCCGTCATCCGGGGCAGCGCCATGAACCAGGACGGCGCGTCCAACGGCCTGACCGCCCCCAACGGCCCCCAGCAGCAACGGGTCATCCAGGCCGCCCTGGCCAACGCCCGGCTGACGGCGGACGCCGTGGACGCCGTGGAGGCGCACGGCACCGGCACCACCCTGGGCGACCCGATCGAGGCCCAGGCCCTGCTGGCCACGTACGGGCAGCAGCGGCCCGCGGACCGCCCGGTGTGGCTCGGCTCGCTCAAGTCGAACATCGGCCACACCCAGACCGCCGCGGGAGTGGCGGGCCTGATGAAGATGGTGCTGGCGCTCCAGAACGCCGAGCTGCCGCGCACGCTGCACGCCGACGAACCGACCCCGCACGTCGACTGGTCGGCGGGCGCCGTACGGCTGCTGAGCGAGCCCGTGCCGTGGCCGGCGGGCGAACGGACGCGCCGGGCCGGTGTGTCGGCCTTCGGCATGAGCGGCACCAACGTGCACTTCATCATCGAGGAGGCCCCGGCCGCCGCCCCGGCCACGCAGACGGACGCCACGGACACGGCGGACGCCACGGACACGGCGGCCGAGGCACCGGAGCCGGTCCTGGCACCGGGCACCGCGACCGTGCCGTGGCTCGTCTCCGCCCGCACCGCGGACGGCCTCGCCGCCCAGGCCGACCGGCTCCGCGAGTTCGCCCTCGCCCGGCCGGAACTGCGGCCCGCCGATATTGCCTGGTCGCTGCTGACCACCCGTACGGCGTTCGAGCACCGGGCCGTCGTGACCGGCACCGGCCACGCGGAGCTGACGGCGGGCCTGGCCGCGGCGGCCACCGGCCGACGCGCCCCCGGCGTGGTCACGGGCACCGCCCCCACGGGCGGCACCGGCCGGGTGGCGTTCGTCTTCCCCGGCCAGGGCACCCAGTGGCTGGGCATGGGACGCGAACTGCTGGCGGACTCCCCGCTGTTCGCGGCCCGGATGGCCGAGTGCGGCCGGGCCCTCGCCCCGTACGTCGACTGGTCCCTGGAAGACGTGCTCACCGGCGCCGACGGCGCACCCGGCCTGGAGACCGCGGACGTGGTCCAGCCGGTGCTGTGGGCGGTGATGGTGTCCCTGGCCGCGGTCTGGCAGGCGGCCGGGATCACCCCCGACGCCGTGATCGGCCACAGCCAGGGCGAGATCGCCGCCGCCTGCGTCGCGGGCATCCTGACCCTCGACGACGCGGCCCGCGTGGTCGCCCTGCGCTCCCGCGCCCTGAGCGCCCTGAACGCCCGGGGCGGCATGCTCTCCGTCGTGATGCCCGACGCGGCCGTACGGGACCTCCTCGCCCCCTGGGGCGAGAAGCTCTCGGTCGCCGCCGTCAACGGACCCGCGACCACGGTGGTCTCCGGGGACCCCGAGTCCCTGACGGAATTCGAGGCGGAGCTCTCCCGCCGCCGCGTCATGCGCTGGCGCATTCCCGCCACCGACTTCGTGGCGCACTCCGCCCGCGTGGAGGAGATCGCCGGCCCCCTGGCCGACTCCCTGGCCGGCATCGCCCCCGGGCCCGGCCGCATCCCCCTGTACTCGACGGTCGAGTGCCGCCGGATGGACGGCACCGAGCTGGACGCCGGCTACTGGTACGCCAACGTCCGCCGCACCGTCCGCTTCGCCGAAACCGTCCTCGCCCTCGCCCGCGACGGTCACCGCACCTTCGTGGAGATCTCCGCGCACCCGGTGCTGACCGCCGCGATCACGGAGACCGCCGAGGACGCCGGCCTGGCCGCCCCGCTCGTCACCGCGACGCTGGAACGCGACAACGGCGGCGCCCGGCGCCTGCTGGCCTCCCTGGCCGAAGCCCACGCGGGCGGCCTCGCCGTCGACTGGGCGGCCGTGCTGGAGCACGGGCAGCAGGTCGACCTGCCCACGTACGCCTTCCAGCGCAGCCGGTACTGGCTGCAGTCCGCCGCCGCGGTCCCCCCGGCCGCCGGCGGGACGACGGACACGGAAGGAGCGGGCACCGAGGCCGAGCACCGGTTCTGGACCGCGGTCCAGGACGGCGACCTCCCGGAACTGGCCGCCACCCTGGCCATCGACGACCAGCGGCCGCTGGGCGAGGTCGTACCGGCGCTGGCGTCGTGGTGGCGCCGGGAGCGCGCCGACTCGGTGGTGTCGGGCTGGCGCTACCAGGTGACGTGGTCGACGGTGACCGAACCCGCACCGCGCCCCCTGTCCGGGACCTGGCTGGTCGTGGCGCCCGCCGGGCAGTCCGACGAGCCCTCGGTGCAGCGGTGCGTACGGGCGCTGGCCGACCGCGGGGCCGAGGTCGTCGTGGCCGGGATCGGCGCGGACGCACTCGACCGCGACGCGCTGGCCACCCGTATCCGGCACACCCTGACCGCAACCGTCAAGGACGACGCAACCGCCGAGGACGGAACGGCCGCCACCCCACCCCAACTGCCGCCGGTGGCCGGCGTCCTGTCCCTCCTGGCGCTGGACGCCACCCCCACGCCGGACTTCCCGGCCGTCACCGCGGGCCTGGCCGGCACGCTCGGCCTCGTCCAGGCACTGGGCGACACGGGCCTCACCGCCCCGCTGTGGGTGCTCACCGAAGGAGCCGTCACCACGGCCCCGGGCGAGGCACCGGCCGGCCCGGCACAGGCGCAGGTCTGGGGCCTGGGCCGGGTCGCGGGCCTGGAACACCCCGACCGCTGGGGCGGACTGCTCGACCTGCCCGCGGCATGGGACGGGCGCACCGCCGCCCGGCTGTGCGCCGTCCTGGCCGGCTGCGACGAGGACCAGCTCGCCATCCGCGCCACGGGCGTCCTCGCCCGACGGCTGGCACACGCCCCGCAGGCCCGCGAGGTACGGCCGTGGACGCCCCGCGGCACCACGCTGATCACCGGCGGCACCGGGGCCATCGGCGGCCACCTGGCCCGCCGGCTGGCCGGCGACGGCGCCCCGCGCGTCGTCCTCACCAGCCGCTCCGGGCCCGCCGCGGCCGGTGCCGCCGCACTGGCCGCCGAACTCGCCGCCAACGGCACCCGGGTGGACGTCCTCGCCTGCGACACCGCCCGGCGCGCCGACATCGCCGGGACACTGCACCGCATCGGGGCCGACGGCCCGCCCCTGACCACCGTCATGCACGCCGCAGGCCAGGTCGACGACGGCGTACTGGACCGGCTGAACACCGCCCGGCTTGCCAACACGCTCGGCCCCAAGGCCGCCGGCGCCGTCTGGCTCGACGAACTCACCACCGAACTGGGCCTGGACCTGGACGCGTTCGTCCTCTTCTCCTCGACCTCCGCCACCTTCGGCAGCGGCGGCCAGGGCAACTACGCCGCCGCCAACGCCTTCCTGGACGGCCTCGCCGAGGACCGCCGCGCCCGCGGCCTGCCCGCCGTGTCGCTGGCCTGGGGCCCCTGGGACGGCGCCGGACTCGGCCAGGCCAGCGAGGGCGCCCGTACGCGGCTGCGCCGCAACCGCTGGGAAGTCCTGATGGACCCGGAGCTGGCGGTCCGCGTGGTCGGCCAGGCGCTGCGGGACCCCGACACCGTCACGCAGACCGTGATGGAGGTCGACTGGCACCAGATGGCGACCGCCCCCGGCGCCGAGGATCTGCGCAGGACCCCGTTCATGCGGGACATCCCCGAGGTCCGCAGGCTCGCCCCGGCGGCCGTGGCCACCGTCGCGGACGACAGCGCACGGCCCGACGGCGAACTCGCCCGGCAGCTCACGGGCCTGCGCCGCTCCGAGCAGGCCCGCAGGCTGACCGACCTGATCCGGGCCGAGGCCGCCATGGTGATGGGCTACCCCTCCCTGGACGCCGTCGAGCCCGACCGGGCCTTCAGCGAACTCGGCCTCGACTCGCTCACCTCCGTGGAACTGCGCAACCGGCTCATCACCGTCACCGGCCTGCAACTGCCCACCACCCTGCTCTTCGACTACCCGGACCCCCTCGTGCTGGCCGACTACCTGCGGACCCGACTGCTCGGCGACGGCACCGACCAGGACACCGCCCGGCCCCCGTCCCAGGCACCGTCCCCGGCGGCCGTCGCGGACGGCGAGCCGATCGCCGTCGTCGCCATGGGCTGCCGCTTCCCCGGCGGCGTCCGCAGCCCCGAAGACCTGTGGGAGCTGCTCACCACCGGCACGGACGCGATCTCCGGCTTCCCCGCCGACCGCGGCTGGGACATCGAGACCCTGTACGACCCGGACCCGGACAGCGCGGGCACGTCCTACGTCCGGCACGGCGGGTTCCTGCACGACGCGCCGGAGTTCGACGCCGGCTTCTTCGGCATCAGCCCGCGCGAGGCGGTGGCCATGGACCCGCAGCAGCGGATGCTGCTGGAGGTCTCCTGGGAGGCGCTGGAGCGGGCCGGTCTCGACCCGGCGGGCCTGCGCGGCTCACCGACCGGCGTGTTCGTCGGCGGATACATGTCGGCGTACGAGTCCATCGGCCGCCACGGCGGCGAAGGCCTCGAAGGACACCTGATGACCGGCAACGCGACCAGCGTCCTCTCCGGCCGGGTGGCCTACGCCCTCGGCCTGGAGGGCCCCGCGATGACGGTGGACACCGCGTGCTCGTCCTCGCTGGTGGCGCTGCACCAGGCGTGCCAGGCGCTGCGCGCGGGGGAGTGCACGATGGCCCTGGCCGGCGGCGTGACGATCATGTCCACGCCCCGCGACCTGGTCTGGTTCTCCCGGCAGCGCGGACTGGCCCTCGACGGACGCTGCAAGGCGTTCTCGGCCGGTGCCGACGGCATGGGCATGGCCGAGGGCGTCGGCATGGTGGTCGTCGAGCGGCTGTCGGACGCGCGGCGCAACGGGCACGAGATCCTGGCGGTGATCCGGGGCAGCGCCGTCAACCAGGACGGCGCCAGCAACGGTCTGACCGCCCCGAACGGCCCGTCCCAGCAGCGCGTCATCCGCGCCGCACTGGCCGGCGCGCGCCTGTCGGCGGGCGAGGTGGACGTGGTGGAGGCGCACGGCACCGGCACCGAACTGGGCGACCCGATCGAGGCGCAGGCCCTGCTGGCGACCTACGGCCAGGAGCGTCCCGAGGACCGGCCGGTGTGGCTGGGCTCGCTCAAGTCGAACATCGGGCATACCCAGGCGGCCGCGGGCGTGGCGGGCGTCATGAAGATGGTGCTGGCGATGCGCCACGGCGTGCTGCCGCGCACGCTGCACGCGGAGGAGCCGTCGCCGCACGTGGACTGGTCGGCGGGCGGGATGCGGCTGCTGACCGAGGCGCGGCCGTGGTCGGCGGACGGACGTCCGCGGCGGGCTGGCGTGTCCGGATTCGGGATGAGCGGCACCAACGCGCATGTGATCGTGGAGGAGGCGCCTCGGGAAGAGGGGCTCGGTGACTCTGCTGGTACCGGTGCCGCCCCGGGTGCGACGGCGGTGGTGTCGGGGCCGGGCGTGACGGCGTGGCCGGTCTCCGGGCGGTCGGCCGCGGGGCTGGCGGCGCAGGCGGGCAGGCTGCGGGAGTTCGCCCTCTCCCGTACGGACCTCGAACCGGCCGACGTGGCGTGGTCGCTGGCAACGACACGGTCGGTGTTCGAGCACCGGGCCGTGGTCGTGGGCGCGGACCGGGCGGAGCTCGCGGCCGGGCTGGCCGCGGCGGCCACGGGACGGCCCGCTGCGGGTGTGGTGTCGGGCACGGCCGCGTCCGGTGGCGCCGGGCCCACGGTGTTCGTCTTCCCGGGGCAGGGGAGCCAGTGGCTGGGCATGGGCAGCGAACTGCGCTTGTCGTGCCCGGTGTTCGCGGCACGGCTGGACGAATGCGCCCGGGCGCTGTCCCCGTACGTGGACTGGTCGCTGGACGAGGTCCTGGCGGGCGCGCCGGGCGCACCCGCGCTGGAGACCGCGGACGTGGTGCAGCCCGCGCTGTGGGCGGTCATGGTGTCCCTCGCCGCCGTCTGGCAGGCGGCCGGAGTCACCCCCGACGCCGTCCTGGGCCACAGCCAGGGCGAGATCGCCGCCGCCTGCGTCGCCGGGGCGCTGTCCCTGGAGGACGGGGCACGCGTCGCGGCCCTGCGCGCCCAGGCACTGACGGCGTTGGCGGACCAGGGCGGCATGCTGTCGGTGGCCGAGCCGGCGGACCGCGTACGGGACCGGATCACCGCCTGGGCCGAACGCCTGTCGGTCGCGGCGGTCAACGGGCCGTCGGCGACCGTGGTGTCCGGCGACCCCGCCGCCCTGGAGGAGCTGGCCGCGGCGTGCGAGGCGGACGGCGTCCGCGCCCGCCTGGTCGCGGTGGACTACGCCTCGCACAGCTTCCAGGTCGACACCCTGGAACAGGAGATCCTCGGCGCGCTGGAGGGCATCTCACCGACGGAGGCCGCGATTCCGATCGTGTCGTCGATGAGCGGTGCGACGCTGGCCGGCCCGGAGCTGGACCCGTCGTACTGGTACGCCAGCCTGCGCGCGACGGTGGAGTTCGACCGCGCCGTCCGCGCGCTGGTGGCGGACGGCCACCGGGCCTTCGTCGAGGTGTCCCCGCACCCGGTGCTGACCGCCGCGATGACCGAGACGGCCGAGGACGCCGGCGCGTCCGGCCTGGCGATCACGGGGACCCTGCGGCGCGACGACGGCGGCGCGGACCGCCTCCTGGCCTCGCTGGCCGAGGCCCACGCGCACGGCATCGGCGTGGACTGGACGGCGGTGCTGGAGCCCGGCCAGCGGGTCGATCTGCCCACCTACGCCTTCCAGCGGCAGCGGTACTGGCCGCAGGCCCCGCAGAGCCCCGCTCCCGCCCCGCACGGCACGGCCGGCGCGGATGACGCCGCGACGGCGGCGGAGGCCCGGTTCTGGGCCGCCGTGGAGGGCGGCAACCTGCGGGAGATCACCGACACACTGGCCGTCCATGAACAGCAGTCCCTGAGCGACCTGCTTCCGGCGCTGGCGTCGTGGCGGCGTCGGGAGCGGGACGATTCGGCGGTGGCGGACTGGCGGTACCGGGTGACGTGGGTGCCGGTCAGCGAGCCGGACTCGGCGGTGTTGTCGGGTACGTGGCTGGTTGTGGCGGCCGCCGGTCAGGCGGATGCCGAGCCCGTACGGGGTTGTGTGCGGGCGTTGTCGGCCCGGGGCGCCGAGGCCGTCCTCGTGGAGGTGGCCGAGGGCGGGACGGACCGCGTGGCGCTGGCGGAGCGGCTCACCGCAGCCGTGCCCGATGGGGCCGAACCGGCCGGTGTCGTCTCGCTGCTGGCACTGGACGAGACGCTGGACGACACGCCGCTGACGGACGCCTCCGTGGTGAACCAGGGCCTGGCCGGGACGCTGACCCTGGTCCAGGCGCTCGGCGACGCCGGGATCGAGGCGCCGCTCTGGCTGCTGACGCAGGGCGCGGTCGCGACCGGCTCGGGCGAGGCGCTGACCAGTCCCGTGCAGGCGCAGGTCTGGGGCCTGGGCCGGGTCGTCGGCCTGGAACACCCCGACCGCTGGGGTGGCCTGATCGACCTGCCGCCGGCCTGGGACGACCGCACCGCCACCCGCTTCTGCGCCCTCCTCGCCGACGGCACGGAGGACCAGACCGCGCTGCGCCCGGCAGGCGCCATGGCCCGCCGCCTCGTACGGGCTCCGCGCCCCACGAACGGCCGGGAGCGCTGGACGCCGCGCGGCACCGTACTGATCACCGGTGGCACGGGCGTGATCGGCGGACACGTGGCCCGGTGGGCGGCCGGGCGGGGCGCCGAGCGCGTGGTGCTGACCGGCCAGGACGGCCCGGCCGCGCCCGGCACGGCGGCACTGGCCGCGAAGCTGGCGGCGAGCGGCAGCCGGGTCGAGGTGACGGCGTGCGACATCGCACGACGTACGGAACTCGCCGGGGTGCTGGCGGGCATCGCGGCGGACGGCCCGGCGCTGACCGCGGTGCTGCACACGGCCGGCGTGGGGCAGGCCACCGCCGTGGCCGACACCACCCTGGCCGAGCAGGCCGCGGTGATGGAGGCCAAGACCCTGGGCGCCCGCGGGCTCGACGAACTGACCGCGGACCTGGACCTGGACGCGTTCGTCCTCTTCTCCTCCATCGCCGCGACGTGGGGCAGCGGTCTCCAGCCCGGATACGCCGCGGGCAACGCCTACCTGGACGCGCTGGCCGAGAGCCGCCGCGCCCGCGGACGCGTGGCGCAGTCGGTGGCCTGGGGCGTCTGGGAGGGCGCCGGCTCCGGGGCGGGTCAGGCCGGGGCACAGTCCCGGCGGCACGGGCTGCGTGCGATGGCGCCGGACCTGGCACTCCAGGCCCTGGCCCAGATCCTCGACGGAAAGGAAGAGGCGGTCACGGTCGCGGATGTCGACTGGGAGCGTTTCGCACCGACCTTCACCCTGCGCCGCCCGAGCCCGCTGATCGGGTCCCTGGCCGAAGTGCGGCAGGCGCTCGCCGAGGCCGCCGACACCGGGGCACACGGCGGCGGTACGGAGTCGCGGCACGAGCTGGCGCAGCGGCTGACCGGCCTCTCCCGCACCGAGCAGGACCGGCTGCTGGCCGAACTCGTCCGCGCCGAGGCCGCCGCGGTCCTGGGCCACGCGTCCGCGAAGGACATCGGGCGCGACACGGCTTTCGGCAACCTCGGATTCGATTCGCTGACATCGGTGGAACTGCGCAACCGGCTCAACAGCGCCACCGGCGCGAAACTGCCCGCAACCCTGGTGTTCGACTACCCGACCCCCGTCGCCCTGGCCGGTCATCTCCTGACGGTCCTCACCGGAGGCGGCGCCGAGGAATCCCTGCCCGTACTCGCAGAACTCGACAAGGTGGAATCCCTGCTCTCCGGAGCGGCCGTCGAGGGTACCGATCCGGCCCGAATCACGGCTAAGCTGGAGGCAGTTGTGGCGAAATGGAAAGAGATCCGGGAACGTACGGACGAGTTCGCCGTCACCGATCAGCTCGAATCGTCGTCCGATGACGAGGTCTTCGACTTCATCGGAAAAGAGTTCGGTATCTACTGAACCGACATGTCGGCGTTTTGACGCTTCGAGAATTCGACGATCCAGCGATTCGATGCTGTTCGCGATGCGCGGTCCCAGCCGGCCGCCGGCGGCCCTTCCGATGAGGTGACGTAAGTGAGCGAAGACAAGCTCCGCTACTTTCTCAAGCAGGTAACGGCAAATCTGCACGAGACGCGCCGACGCCTGCAGGAAATGGAGTCGGCGGCGGCCGAGCCGGTGGCGGTCGTCGGCATGGGCTGCCGGTTCCCGGGCGGCGTGCGCGGCCCGGAAGACCTGTGGGAGCTGCTGGCCGCCGGCACGGACGCGATAGCGGAATTCCCGCAGGACCGCGGCTGGGAGACGGCGACGGGCGGCGCAGAGACGTCGTCGTATGCGCGGGTGGGCGGATTCGTCTACGACGCGACGGAGTTCGACGCCGGGTTCTTCGGCATCAGCCCGCGCGAGGCACTGTCGATGGACCCGCAGCAGCGACTGCTCCTGGAGATCTCCTGGGAGGCGCTGGAGCGGGCGGGCATCGACCCGGAGACACTGCGCGGCTCCCGTACCGGGGTGTTCGCCGGGGCGACGCATTCCGGGTACGACGCGTTCTCGCGCCGGCAGGGAGGCGTGGAAGGGCATCTGGTCGCCGGCAGCGCGATCAGTGTGCTGTCCGGCCGGGTCGCGTACACGCTGGGCCTGGAGGGCCCGGCGGTGACGGTGGACACCGCGTGCTCGTCCTCGCTGGTGGCGCTGCACCAGGCGTGCCAGTCGCTGCGGGCGGGCGAGTCCACGATGGCCCTGGTCGGCGGGGTGATGGTGATGGCCACCCCCGAGATGTTCCCCGAGTTCGCGAGGCAGCAGGGCATGGCCGCGGACGGCCGGTGCAAGGCCTTCTCGGCGGACGCGGACGGTACGGGATGGGCCGAGGGCGCGGGCGTTCTGGTGGTGGAGCGGCTGTCGGACGCGCAGCGCAACGGGCACGACATACTGGCGGTCATCCGGGGCAGCGCGGTCAACCAGGACGGTGCGTCGAACGGCCTGACGGCGCCGAACGGCCCGTCCCAGCAGCGCGTCATCCGCGCCGCACTGGCCAACGCCCGCCTGTCGGCCGCCGACGTGGACGCGGTCGAGGCGCACGGCACGGGCACCGTGCTCGGCGACCCGATCGAGGCACAGGCGCTGCTGGCCACGTACGGACAGGAGCGGCCGGGCGAGGAGCCGGAAGAGCGGCCGTTGTGGCTGGGGTCGGTGAAGTCGAACATCGGTCATACGCAGACGGCCGCGGGTGTCGCCGGTGTGATGAAGATGGTGCTGGCCCTCCAGCACGGCGTGCTGCCGCGGACGTTGCACGCGGAGGACCCGTCGTCGCACATCGACTGGACGACGGGCGCCGTACGGCTGCTGAACGAGGCGATGCCGTGGCCGGCGGGCGAGCGGACCCGGCGGGCCGGGGTGTCGGGCTTCGGGGCCAGTGGGACTAACGCGCATGTGGTGTTGGAGGAGGCTCCTTCGGAGGTTGGGGTTGAGGTTGGGGAGTTGGGGGTTGCTGGTGGTGGTCGGTCGGTGTTGTCGGGTGTGGGGGTGGTGCCGTGGTTGGTGTCGGGGCGTGATGGTGCGGGGTTGGTGGGGCAGGCGGGGCGGTTGAGGGAGTCGGTGTTGGCTCGTCCTGAGGTTGGGGTGGGGGATGTGGCGTGGTCGTTGGTGGGGTCGCGGTCGGCGTTTGAGCATCGGGCTGTGGTGCTGGGAGGTGAACTGGACGCTCTTGTTGCGGGTTTGGGTGCGGTGGTTGAGGGGCGTTCGGCTTCCGGTGTGGTCAGTGGTGTGGAGGCGGGTTCGGTGCGGGTGGGGTTTGTGTTTGCGGGGCAGGGGTCGCAGCGGGTGGGGATGGGTGCTGAGTTGTATGGGGTGAGTGAGGTCTTTGCTGGGGCGTTTGATGAGGCGTGTGGGTTGTTGGAGGGGGAGTTGGGGTTGCCGGTGCGGGATGTGGTGTTGGGGCGTGGTGTGGGTGTGGAGGAGTTGGCGGTGCGGACGGTGTTTGCGCAGGCGGGGTTGTTTGCGGTGGAGGTGGGTCTGGTGGCGTTGTTGCGGTCGTGTGGGGTGGTGGCGGATGCGGTGGTGGGGCATTCGGTGGGGGAGTTTGCGGCGGCGTATGTGGCGGGGGTGTTGTCGTTGGGGGATGCGTGTCGTCTGGTGGCGGTGCGGGCGCGGTTGATGGAGGCGTTGCCGGAGGGTGGGGCGATGGCTGCGGTGGCGGTGTCGGAGGGGGAGATGCGGGAGGCGCTTGCGGGTGTGGCGGGGGTGGAGGTGGCGGCGGTCAACGGTCCGGCTTCGGTGGTGGTGTCGGGTGAGGTCGGGGCGGTGGAGAAGGTTGTTGAGGTGTGGGGTGAGCGTGGGCGTCGGGTGCGGCGGTTGCGGGTCAGTCATGCGTTCCATTCGGCGCGGATGGAGCCGGTGTTGGAGGAGCTGGGCCGGGCGGCGTCGGAGGTGGCGCATGGCAGGCCTGAGGTGTTGTGGGCGTGTGGTGTGACGGGTGAGGTGGTTGAGGAGGTTCGTCCGGATTATTGGCCGGTGCAGGCGCGGGAGGCGGTGCGTTTTGCGGATGCGGTGGGTGCGTTGGCGCGGCAGGGCGTGACGGTGTTCGTGGAGGTCGGTCCGGACGGGACGTTGTCGGCGATGGGTCCGGCTGCCTTGGCCGACTACGTGGCCGAGTCCGGTGGTTCTCCGGTGTTTGTGCCGGTGCTGCGTAGGGATGTGGCGGCGGGTGAGTCGGTGCTGACGGCGTTGGCGCAGGTGTATGTGCGGGGTGTGGTGGTGGATTGGGCGGCGGTGCTCGGCCAGGGGCAGCGCGTTGAGCTTCCGACGTATGCCTTCCAGCGGCAGCGGTACTGGCCGCAGCCTGCGGCGCGGAGTGTGTCTTCCGTGGAGGCGGTCGGCAGTGCGGCGGAGGCCGAGTTCTGGGCCGCTGTAGAAGGCGGCAACCTCCGAGGCCTCGCTGACACGCTGGCGATTGATGAGCAGCGTCCCTTCCACGAGGTGTTGCCGGCGTTGGCGTCGTGGCGGCGTCGGGAGCGTGACGATTCTGCGGTGGCGGACTGGCGTTACGGGATTTCGTGGTCGCCGGTGGGCGAGCCGTCGTCGGCGGTGCTGTCCGGCACCTGGCTCGTCGTGGCGCCGTCGGGGCAGGCGGACGCCGGGCTGGTGCAGGGCTGCGCGCGGGCGCTGGCCCAGCACGGCGCCAGGGTCGTGATCGTCAATCCCCAACCGGACGAGCTGGATCGCACCGTGCTCGCCCAGCGACTGACCAGCGCTTTGGAAGAGGACGCCCTCCTCGCCGGCGTGGTGTCGCTGCTGGCGCTGGACGAGGTGTCCCTGCCGGAGTTCCCCACGGTCAACCGGGGCGTGGCCGGGACGCTGGCCCTGGTCCAGGCGCTGGGGGACGCGGAAATCACCGCCCCCCTGTGGGCCCTGACGCAGGGCGCGGTGGCGACAGGGTCGACCGAGGCGCCGGCCAGCCCCGTGCAGGCGCAGGTCTGGGGCCTGGGCCGGGTCGTCGGTCTCGAACACCCCGAGCGCTGGGGCGGTCTGATCGATCTGCCGCCGACCTGGGACGACCGCACCGCCACCCGTCTCTGCGCCCTCCTCACCGACGGCACGGAGGACCAGGCCGCCCTGCGCGGTGCCGGGATCACGGCACGTCGGCTCGTCCGTGTGCCGCGTACGCCGGGCCGCCCGGAGCAGTGGGTGCCGCGGGGTACGGTGCTGCTCACCGGCGGTACCGGTGCGCTCGGCGGGCATGTGGCCCGTTGGCTGGCCGGGCGTGGCGCGGAGCGCGTCGTACTGACCAGCCGTTCCGGCCCGGCCGCCGCGGGCGTGGCGGCGCTGGCCGCCGAACTCGCGGGCCACGGGGCCCGGGTCGAGGTCGTGGCCTGTGACATCGCCCGGTCTTCCGAGGCCGCGGGACTGCTCAAACGTATCGCCACCACCGGCCCGGCGCTGACCGGCGTGGTACACGCGGCCGGCGTGGGGCAGGCCACCCCGCTGATGGACACCACGGTGGCGGAGCACGCCGCGGTGGTGGAGGCCAAGACCGCGGGCGCGGTGTGGCTGGACGAGCTGACCGCCGACCTCGACCTGGACGTCTTCGTCCTCTTCTCGTCGATCGCCGCGACCTGGGGCAGCGGCCGTCAGCCGGCCTACGCGGCGGCGAACGCCTTCCTCGACGCGCTGGCCCAGCGGCGGCGGGCCCGCGGCCAGGCGGCGACCTCCGTGGCCTGGGGACTGTGGGGCGGTGCGGGCCTGGGTGCCGGGGACGCCGGTACACCCGCGATGCGGCACGGGCTCCGGGAGATGCGGCCGGCCCTGGCGGTCCAGGCGCTCGCCCAGGCCCTCGACGACGGGGCCACGACCCGCACGGTCGCGGACGTGGACTGGGAGAGTTTCGCGCCGACCTTCACCCTGCGCCGCCCGAGCCCGCTGCTCGCCTCCCTGCCCGAGGTCCGGCAGGCCCTCGCGCCCGCCGGTGGCACCGAGGCCGGTCACGGCACGTCGGCTCCGGCCGCCGCGAACTCCTTGCTGGGGCAACGACTGGCCGACCTGCCCCGCACCGAACAGGACCGGCTGCTGACCGACCTCGTACGTACCGAGTGCGCCGCGGTGCTCGGCTTCCCCTCCCTCGCCCAGGTCGAGCCGGGCCGCGCCTTCAAGGACCTGGGTTTCGACTCGCTGACCTCGATGGAACTGCGGAACCGGCTGAGCGCGGCGACGGGGCTGCAAGCGCCCGCGACCCTGGTCTTCGACCACCCCACCCCCACCGTGCTCGCCGGATACCTGCGGTCGCAGCTGCTGGGGGACCGGGCCGGAACCGCCGCCGAAGCAAACGTTCCGGCAGCGGCGGCGGCAGCCGACGGCGAACCGCTGGCGATCGTCGGCATGGGCTGCCGCTTCCCCGGCGGCGTGGACACGCCAGAACAGCTGTGGGAGCTGCTGGCCGCGGGCACGGACGCGATGACCGGGTTCCCGCAGGACCGCGGCTGGGGCCGGGCCGCCGAGGCCGAGGGCACGTACGCACGCGTCGGCGGATTCGTCCACGACGCGCCGGAGTTCGACGCGGGCTTCTTCGGGATCAGTCCGCGTGAGGCGCTGGCGATGGACCCGCAGCAGCGGGTGTTGCTGGAGGTCTCCTGGGAGGCGCTGGAGCGGGCCGGGGTCGATCCGTCGTCCCTGCGCGGCTCGCAGACCGGGGTGTTCGTCGGCGCGTCGCCGTCCGGATACGAGGTGGGACCGGACCAGAAGGCCCAGCTGGCCGGACATCTGCTGACGGGCAGCGCCATCAGCGTGCTGGCGGGCCGGGTCTCGTACACGCTGGGGCTGGAAGGCCCGTCGATGACCGTGGACACGGCGTGCTCGTCCTCGTTGGTCTCGCTGCACCTCGCATGCCAGGCGCTGCGCGCCGGTGAGTGCACGATGGCGCTGGCCGGCGGTGTGATGGTGATGGCCTCCCCGGAGGGGTTCGAAGAGTTTTCGCGGCAGCAGGGGCTGGCGGCGGACGGCCGGTGCAAAGCGTTCTCCGCGGACGCGGACGGCACCGGGTGGGCCGAGGGCGCGGGTGTCCTGGTGGTGGAGCGGTTGTCGGACGCGCGCCGTCAGGGGCATCAGGTCCTGGCGGTGGTGCGGGGCAGCGCGGTCAACCAGGACGGCGCCAGCAATGGCCTGACGGCGCCGAACGGTCCGTCCCAGCAGCGCGTCATCCGCGCCGCGCTGGCGAGCGCGCAGCTGTCGACGTCGGACGTGGACGTGGTCGAAGCGCACGGCACCGGCACCAAGCTGGGCGACCCGATCGAGGCCCAGGCGCTGCTGGCGACGTACGGACAGGGCCGTGCGGAGAACCGGCCGCTGTGGCTGGGCTCGGTGAAGTCCAACATCGGTCACACGCAGCAGGCGGCGGGCGTGGCGGGCGTGATGAAGATGGTGCTGGCCCTTCAGCACGGTGAACTGCCGAGGACGCTGTACGTGGACCAGCCGTCGCCGCACGTGGACTGGTCGGCGGGCGAGGTACGGCTGCTGAACGAGGCGGTGGCGTGGCCGGAGCGCGAGCAGCCGCGCCGGGCCGGGGTGTCGGCGTTCGGTGTCAGTGGCACGAATGTGCACGTGATCGTCGAGGAGGCGCCTGCTCCGGAGGCCGCGGACGACGAAGCAGCTGCCGGTACGGAGGTTTCGCCGGACGCCGGTGAGCTACCGGTGCTGGCCGCGGGTGCTGGTGTGTCGGCGTGGCTGGTGTCCGGACGCAGCGCGGACGGTTTGGCGGGGCAGGCGGGGCGGCTGCGCGAGTTCGCGCTGTCCCGTACGGAGCTGGAGCCGGCGGATGTGGCCTGGTCGTTGGCGACCACTCGTGCCACGTTCGAACACCGCGCCGTCGTGACCGGCGCGGACCGAGAGGGGCTTGCGGCGGGGCTGGCCGCGGTGGCCACCCGCCAACCGACTGCCGCCGCTGTCTCGGGCGTCAGCACCTCGGAGGGCGTGGGCCGTACGGTATTCGTCTTCCCGGGTCAGGGGAGTCAGTGGCTGGGCATGGGGCGCGAACTGCGCGTCTGCTCCCCGGTGTTCGCGGCCCGTCTGGCCGAGTGCGGCGAGGCGCTGTCTCCGTACGTGGACTGGTCGCTGGACGATGTGCTGTCCGGAGCCGAGGGCGCGCCGGAGCTGGAAACAGCCGACGTGGTGCAGCCCGCTCTGTGGGCGGTGATGGTGTCGCTCGCCGCCGTATGGCAGGCGGCCGGAGTCACGCCGGACGCGGTCGTGGGGCACAGCCAGGGCGAGATCGCCGCCGCCTGCGTCGC
>NZ_JBHWHY010000045.1:0-45421 GCF_042732265.1 Streptomyces sp. NPDC059788
GCGAGGGCGAGGTCGCCGTCCTGGAGAACCTGCGCTTCAACGCGGGCGAGACCAGCAAGGACGACGCCGAGCGCGGCGCCTTCGCGGACCAGCTCGCGGAGCTGGCGGACGTGTACGTGGGCGACGGCTTCGGCGCCGTGCACCGCAAGCACGCCTCCGTCTACGACCTCCCGGCCCGCCTCCCGCACGCCGCCGGCGACCTGATCGCCGCCGAGGTCACCGTCCTGAAGAAGCTCACCGAGGACGTCAAGCGCCCGTACGTGGTCGTGCTCGGCGGCGCCAAGGTCTCCGACAAGCTGGCCGTCATCGACGAGCTGCTCGGCAAGGCCGACCGGCTGCTGATCGGCGGCGGCATGGCGTACACCTTCCTCAAGGCCAAGGGCTACGAGGTCGGCATCTCCCTCCTGCAGGAGGACCAGATCCCGACCGTCACCGAGTACATGGAGCGGGCCGAGAAGAACGGCGTCGAGCTGGTCCTGCCGGTCGACATCCTGGCCTCGGCCGACTTCCCCGACCTGAAGACGAAGGCCCCGGCCGATTTCGTCACGGTCGACGCCGACAAGATCCCCTCCGACAAGGAGGGCCTGGACATCGGCCCGAAGACCCGTGAGCTGTTCGCCTCGAAGATCGCCGACGCCGAGACCGTCTTCTGGAACGGCCCCGTCGGCGTCGCCGAGCACCCGGACTACGCCGGTGGCACCACCGCCATCGCGCGGGCCCTGCTGAACTGCGACGGCTTCACCGTCGTCGGCGGCGGCGACTCGGCCGCCGCGGTGCGCTCGCTCGG
This sequence comes from Streptomyces sp. NPDC059788, assembly GCF_042732265.1. Classification (NCBI taxonomy): domain Bacteria; kingdom Bacillati; phylum Actinomycetota; class Actinomycetes; order Kitasatosporales; family Streptomycetaceae; genus Streptomyces; species Streptomyces sp. NPDC059788. The sequence continues at coordinate 788 of NZ_JBHWHY010000045.1, forward strand.
CTTCGACGAGAATGCTTTCGGCCACATCTCGACCGGCGGCGGCGCCAGCCTCGAATACCTCGAAGGCAAGACGCTGCCCGGTCTCGCCGCTCTGGAGGACTGAAGAACCGTGACTGACCGTACCCCGCTGATGGCGGGCAACTGGAAGATGAACCTCAACCACCTTGAGGCCATCGCGCACGTCCAGAAGCTCGCCTTCGCACTCGCCGACAAGGACTACGAGGCCACCGAGGTCGCGGTCCTGCCGCCCTTCACCGACCTGCGCTCGGTGCAGACGCTGGTCGACGGCGACAAGCTGAAGATCAAGTACGGCGCCCAGGACCTGTCGGCGCACGAGTCCGGCGCGTACACCGGCGAGATCTCGGGCGCCATGCTGGCCAAGCTCAAGTGCAGCTACGTGGCCATCGGCCACAGCGAGCGCCGCCAGTACCACGGCGAGAACGAAGAGATCTGCAACGCCAAGGTCAAGGCCGCCTTCCAGCACGGCATCACCCCGATCCTGTGCGTCGGCGAGGGCCTGGACGTCCGCAAGGCCGGGAACCAGGTCGCGCACACCCTCGCCCAGGTCGACGGCGGCCTCAAGGACATCCCGGCCGAGCAGGCCGAGACCATCGTCATCGCCTACGAGCCGGTGTGGGCCATCGGCACCGGCGAGGTCGCCACGCCCGAGGACGCGCAGGAGGTCTGCGGCGCGATCCGCGGCCGTCTCGCCGAGCTGTACGGCCAGGAGGTGGCCGACAAGATCCGCATCCAGTACGGCGGCTCGGTCAAGTCCGGCAACGTCGCCGCGATCATGGCGCAGCCGGACGTGGACGGCGCCCTGATCGGCGGTGCGGCGCTGGACGTGGACGAGTTCGTCAAGATCGTCCGCTTCCGCGACCAGTAGCAGCTATGACGACGGGCCCGGCCCGTCGTACCCTGTCGGGGCCGGGACGGTGCCGTGTGCGCCGCCCGGCCCCGTACCATTCGATCTTCTTCGGTACGTCCCGTCCGTCAGTCCTAGAGAGTTGGTCCAGCCGTGGTCATCGGGTTCTCGGTAGCCCTCATCGTCTTCAGCCTGCTGCTGATGATGCTGGTGCTCATGCACAAGGGGAAGGGCGGCGGCCTGTCCGACATGTTCGGCGGCGGTATGCAGTCCTCGGTCGGCGGTTCCTCCGTCGCGGAGCGGAACCTGGACCGCATCACCATCGTCATCGCCCTGCTCTGGTTCGCCTGCATCGTCGTACTCGGCGTCCTGATGAAGCTCGACAGCTGAGACAGCGTCGAGGACGCGGCCTATCATGAGGGCGGCGTCCTCGGTGGGGGTGTAACTCCTGTCACTGGACGCGCGTTGGGCCTTACGTAGACTGGGGCGCTCGCAGCGCGACTGCTGTTCGATGCTTCGCAGCACCATTACGCAGGGAGTAACAACCGTGGCAAGTGGCAACGCGATCCGAGGAAGTCGGGTCGGGGCGGGGCCGATGGGGGAGGCGGAGCGGGGCGAGTCCGCGCCGCGCATCCGCATCTCCTTCTGGTGCTCGAACGGGCACGAGACTCAGCCCAGCTTCGCCGGCGACGCGCAGATTCCGGACACCTGGGACTGCCCGCGCTGCGGCTTTCCGGCAGGCAAGGACCGGGACAACCCGCCGGACCCGCCGCGCACCGAACCGTACAAGACGCACCTCGCGTACGTCCGGGAGCGCCGCAGCGACGCCGACGGCGAGGCGATCCTCGCGGAGGCGCTCGCCAAGCTCCGCGGGGAGATCTGACGGAACAGCACACATGACGACCGGCCCGGCCGGAGGGTGGACGCCCTTCCGGCCGGGCCCTTCGCGTATCCGCGCCCGCGACCGGGGGCCGGTGTGTCCGGTCCGCGGCCGGGGACCGGCGCGAGGTGCCGAATGCGTTTCCCGGGGCAGTCGGCAGCGGGGGGACACCTCATCCCGCCGTCTGATCAATTAGGTTGGAGAGCGGCGGGGCCGGTACGAGAAGAAGAAGGCTGATGTCCGAGATGAACGCAGAAGGCCGCAGCAGGCTCGATCAGGCGCCTGAGTGGACCGCGCTGAACAAGCACCGGGAGCAGCTGGGGGAGGTGCACCTGCGCGAGCTGTTCGACCAGGACCCGGACCGCGCCGGACGCTACACCCTCCAGGTCGGCGACCTGCACCTGGACTACTCCAAGCACCTGGTCACCGACGAGACGCTGCGCCTGCTGCGCGAGCTGGCCGCGGCCCGGGGCGTGGCGGAGCTGCGGGACGCGATGTTCCGCGGCGAGAAGATCAACGTCACCGAGAACCGCGCCGTGCTGCACACCGCGCTGCGCGCTCCCGAGTCCGCCACCGTCGAGGTCGACGGCGAGAACGTCGTCCCCGCCGTGCACTCCGTACTGCGCAAGATGCAGGTCTTCACCGACCGGGTGCGCTCGGGCGAGTGGAAGGGCCACACCGGCAAGCGCATCAAGACGGTCGTCAACATCGGCATCGGCGGCTCCGACCTGGGCCCGGCCATGGCGTACGAGGCGCTGCGCGCCTACTCCCACCGCGATATGCAGTTCCGCTTCGTCTCCAACGTGGACGGCGCCGACCTGCACGAGGCCGTCCGCGACCTCGACCCCGCGGAGACGCTCTTCATCGTCGCCTCGAAGACCTTCACCACCATCGAGACGATCACCAACGCCACCTCCGCCCGCAACTGGCTGCTCACCGGCCTGCGGGCCGGCGAGGACGCGGTGGCCAAGCACTTCGTCGCGCTGTCGACCAACGCCGAGAAGGTCGCGGACTTCGGCATCGACACCGACAACATGTTCGAGTTCTGGGACTGGGTCGGCGGCCGTTACTCCTACGACTCCGCGATCGGCCTCTCGCTCATGATCGCGATCGGGCCGGAGCGGTTCCGCGAGATGCTGGCCGGTTTCCACCTCGTCGACGAGCACTTCCGCTGCGCCCCCGCCGAGGAGAACGTCCCGCTCCTGCTGGGTCTGCTCGGCGTCTGGTACGGCAACTTCTGGGACGCCCAGTCGCACGCGGTGCTGCCGTACAGCCACTACCTCTCCAAGTTCACCGCGTACCTCCAGCAGCTGGACATGGAGTCCAACGGCAAGTCCGTGGACCGCGAGGGCAACCCCGTGCACTGGCAGACCGGCCCCGTCGTGTGGGGCACGCCCGGCACGAACGGCCAGCACGCCTACTACCAGCTCCTCCACCAGGGCACGAAGCTCATCCCGGCGGACCTCATCGGCTTCGCCAACCCGGTCGAGGACCTCCACTCCGGCCTGGTGGCCCAGCACGACCTGCTGATGGCCAACCTCTTCGCGCAGGGCCAGGCGCTGGCCTTCGGCAAGACCCCCGACGAGGTCCGCGCCGAGGGCGTGTCCGAGGACCTGGTCCCGCACAAGACCTTCAAGGGCAACCGCCCCACGACCACCATCCTCGCCAAGGAACTGACCCCGTCCGTCCTGGGCCAGCTGATCGCGCTGTACGAGCACAAGGTGTTCGTCCAGGGCGCCATCTGGAACATCGACTCCTTCGACCAGTGGGGCGTCGAACTCGGCAAGGTCCTGGCGAAGCGGGTCGAGCCCGCGCTGACCGAGGGCGCGGAGGTCGAGGGCCTGGACGCCTCGACGCGGTCCCTGGTCGGGACGTACCGCGAGATGCGGGGCCGTTGATGGGGGCGGAAGAGGAGGCCCTGGCGAGCTTCCTGGACCTCCTCACGCCGGAGAACCGGGCATGGCTCCAGAGTCTCCCGGAAGCCGGGCAGCGCGATGTGGCGGTCCGTCACCTCGAAGCCGTACAGGGCGACAAGGAACACGGACTGGGCCGGTACGACACCCACGACACGCAGGTGGAGGGCGTCGCCGTCGGGGACCTCCAGGACCCTGGGCACCTCGCCAACGCGATGGTCCGGCAGGAGCGGGAACGACGGTCGTGATCAGCTGAGGCCGGGTGGTGCGGGCCCGGCCCCTACGGACTTCGTCCTACGGTCCCGAGCCCTCCCGTACGTGTCAGGCTGACACGTACGGGGTGGGGGGACGCCTGCCCCCACCGGCCGTCGGTCGCTGTACGGCGGGAGGGGGCGGACCGTAGGACGGAGTCTGGAGGTCCGGTCCCGTACCCGCGTATGGGAGGCGCCGCCCGGTACGGGCAGCGAGTCGGCTACGGTGCCAGCCCGTCACCAGGCGCCGAAACCGCTTTGGCCGGTTGGACACCACGCCGAACGGCCCCGCTCCCACCCGGGAACGGGGCCGTCCGGCGTTCTTCGTACGGTGACGTCAGGCCGAAGCCGGCGGATACAACCCCCGCGGCAACTGTGAAGCGGCCGCTTCGTCGAGGAGCCACAGGGTGCGGCTGCGGCCGTACGCGCCCGCGGCCGGGGCCTGGATCTCCCCGGCGCCGGAGAGCGCCATCGCCGCGGCCTTCGCCTTGTCCTCGCCCGCCGCGAGCAGCCAGACCTCCCGTGCCGCGCGGATCGCGGGCAGGGTGAGGGAGATGCGGGTGGGCGGGGGCTTGGGCGCGCCGTGCACGGCGACGACCGGGCGGTCCGTCTCCCGTACGGCGGGCAGCTCGGGGAAGAGCGACGCGACGTGGGTGTCCGGGCCGACGCCCAGCAGGAGGACGTCGAAGGACGGGACGGGACCGTGGTCCTCGGGGCCCGCCGCGGCGCCCAGCTCGACCGCGTACGCCTCCGCCGCGGCGTCCGCGTCGTTGCCGTACGGGCCGTTGGACGGGGCCATGACATGCACCCGCGCCGGGTCCACCGGAACGCTGTCCAGCAGGGCCTCGCGGGCCTGCGTGTAGTTGCGCTCCGGGTCGCCGTCCGGCAGGAACCGCTCGTCGCCCCACCACAGGTCGAGACGGCCCCAGTCCACCGCGTCCCGGGCGGGCGCCTCCGCGAGGGCCGCGAGCAGCCCGTTGCCGTTGCGGCCGCCGGTCAGGACGACGGACGCGGAGCCGCGGGCGGCCTGGGCGTCCACGATCTTCGTGATCAGCCGGGCCGCCGCGGCCTTGGCCATCAGCTCCTTGTCGCGGTGGACGACGACCTGCGGCGCGCTCACTCGGAGGCCGCCTTCGAAGCCGCCTTCTTGGAGGCGGACTTCTTGGCGGGAGCCTTGGCCTTGGGCGCGGAGTCCTGGGACGCCTCGGACTCGGCGTCCGCCGATTCCGCCGCCTGCGCCGCGTCGGCGGCAGGCGCGTCGGCCGGTTCGTCGGACGACTCGGCCGCCCTCGCCGCCAGCGCCGTCTGTGCCCGCTCCGGCTCGCCGAGCCGGTCCACGCCGTACTTCAGCGCGGACTCGTACGTGTCGTCCGGGTCGAGCCGTCGCAGCTCCTCCGCCAGGAGTTCCGCGGTGTCGCGCCGCTTGAGCGCCACGTTGCGGTCCGGCTGGCCCTGCATCGAGAGCGTGGCCAGCGAGCCGTCCGCGCGGTCCAGCGCGACCGGGCCGCAGTCCGTCTCCATGCGTACCGCCGTCAGGCCGGGCCCGGCCGACAGCAGCCGCCGGACCGGTACGTCGAGCCGGTCGGCGATCCACATGGCGAGCAGTTCGACGCTGGGGTTGAACTCCTCGCCCTCGACCTCGACCTCGGCGACCTTGCACGGCAGCTGGTCGAGCGCCGCGGCCAGCATCGAGCGCCAGGGCGTGATGCGGGTCCAGGACAGGTCCGTGTCGCCGGGCGAGTACGCCTCGGCGCGCTCGGCCAGCTCCCGGATGGGGTTCTCCACGGCGTACATGTCGGTGACGCGCCGCTGGGCGAGTGCGCCGAGCGGGTCGCGCGCCGCGTCCACCGGGGCGTTGACCGGCCACCACACGACGACCGGCGCGTCCGGCAGGAGCAGCGGCAGCACGACGGACTGGGCGTGGTTGATGGCCTCGCCGTACAGCCGCAGCACGACCGTCTCGCCCGTGCCGGCGTCCGCGCCGACGCGGACCTCGGCGTCCAGGCGCGCCTTGGCGCGGTCGCGGGGCGACCGGCTGACGCGCTTGATGACGACGAGGGTGCGCGAGGGGTGCTCGCGGGACGCCTCGTTGGCGGCCTTCAGGGCGTCGTAGGCGTTCTCCTCGTCGGTGACGATGACGAGGGTGAGCACCATGCCGATGGCGGGGGTGCCGATGGTACGACGGCCCTGGACCAGCGCCTTGTTGACCTTGCTGGCCGTGGTTTCCGTCAGATCGATCTTCATGGCCGACGCCAGCTCCGTCCGTCTCGTGCGAGCATTTCGTCCGCCTCGTTCGGCCCCCACGTCCCGGCCGGGTACTGCGCGGGCTTGCCGTGCCGGTCCCAGTACTCCTCGATCGGGTCGAGAATCCGCCAGGACTGCTCGACCTCCTCGACGCGCGGGAAGAGGTTGGCGTCACCGAGCAGTACGTCCAGGATCAGGCGCTCGTACGCCTCCGGGCTGGACTCGGTGAAGGACTCGCCGTACGCGAAGTCCATCGAGACGTCCCGGACCTCCATGGAGGTGCCGGGCACCTTCGAGCCGAACCGCATGGTGACACCCTCGTCCGGCTGGACGCGGATGACCAGGGCGTTCTGCCCCAGCTCTTCGGTGGCGGTGTGGTCGAAGGGGGAGTGCGGCGCGCGCTGGAAGACGACCGCGATCTCCGTGACGCGGCGGCCCAGGCGCTTGCCGGTGCGCAGGTAGAAGGGGACGCCCGCCCAGCGGCGGTTGTCCACCTTCAGCTTGATCGCGGCGTAGGTGTCGGTGCGGGAGTGGGGGTCGATGCCCTCTTCCTCCAGGTAGCCGACGACCTTCTCGCCGCCCTGCCAGCCGGCCGCGTACTGGGCGCGCACCGTCTCCTTGCCCAGGTCGGCGGGGAGCCGTACGGCGCCCAGGACCTTGGTCTTCTCGGCGACCAGCGCGTCCGCGTCGAAGGAGGCGGGCTCCTCCATGGCGGTCAGCGCGAGCAGTTGGAGGAGGTGGTTCTGGATGACGTCACGGGCGGCGCCGATGCCGTCGTAGTAGCCGGCGCGGCCGCCGATGCCGATGTCCTCGGCCATCGTGATCTGGATGTGGTCGACGTAGGACCGGTTCCACAGCGGCTCGAAGAGGGTGTTGGCGAAGCGCAGCGCCAGGATGTTCTGGACGGTCTCCTTGCCCAGGTAGTGGTCGATCCGGAAGACCGACTCGGGCGGGAAGACCTCGTGGACGATCCGGTTGAGCTCCTTGGCGCTGGCCAGGTCGTGGCCGAAGGGCTTCTCGATGACCGCGCGGCGCCAGGAGTCGTTCTTCTGGTCGGCCAGGCCGTGCTTCTTGAGCTGCTGGACGACGGTGGGGAAGAACTTGGGCGGCACGGACAGGTAGAAGGCGAAGTTGCCGCCGGTGCCCTGGGCCTTGTCGAGTTCCTCGATCGTGTCCTTGAGGGTCTCGAAGGCGGCGTCGTCGTCGAAGTTGCCCTGCACGAAGCGGCAGCCCTGGACGAGCTGCTGCCAGACCTCTTCGCGGAACGGCGTACGGGAGTGCTGTTTGACGGCCTCGTACACCTCCTGCGCGAAGTCCTGGTGCTCCCACTCGCGGCGGGCGAAGCCGATGAGGGAGAAGCCCGGCGGCAGCAGCCCGCGGTTGGCCAGGTCGTAGACGGCAGGCATCAGCTTTTTACGGGACAAATCGCCCGTGACGCCGAAGATGACCAGGCCCGACGGCCCCGCGATACGCGGGAGCCGTCGGTCCGCGGCGTCACGCAGCGGATTGCTGCTGGACAAGGTGGGTCAGCCCTCCGAAGGAGCGAGGCGCTTGAGCTCCGCCTCAGTGGACTTGAGCAGGTCGTTCCAGGACGCCTCGAACTTCTCGACGCCCTCGTCCTCCAGCACCTGCACGACGTCGTCGTACGAGATGCCGAGCTTCTCCAGCGCGTCGAGGTCGGCCCGCGCCTGCTCGTAGGTGCCGCGCACCTTGTCACCGGAGATCTCGCCGTGGTCGGCGGTGGCCTCCAGGGTGGCCTCGGGCATGGTGTTGACCGTGTTCGGCGCGACCAGTTCCTCGACGTACATGGTGTCCTTGAGCGACGGGTCCTTGACGCCGGTCGAGGCCCACAGCGGACGCTGCTTGTTGGCGTGCGCCTTGTCCAGCGCGTTCCAGCGGTCCGAGGAGAAGACCTCCTCGTACGCCTGGTAGGCCAGCCGGGCGTTGGCGACGGCGGCCTTGCTCTTGAGGGCCTTGGCCTCGTCGGTGCCGATCGCGTCCAGGCGCTTGTCGGTCTCGGTGTCCACGCGGGACACGAAGAAGGACGCCACCGACTGGATCTTGGACAGGTCCAGGCCGGCGGCCTTGGCCTTCTCCAGACCCTCCAGGTAGGCCGCCATCACCTCGCGGTAGCGCTCCAGCGAGAAGATCAGCGTGACGTTGACGCTGATGCCCCGGGCGATCGTCTCGGTGATCGCCGGCAGGCCCGCCTTGGTGGCCGGGATCTTGATGAGCGCGTTGGGGCGGTCCACCAGCCAGGCCAGCTGCTTGGCCTCGGCGACGGTGGCGCGGGTGTTGTGGGCCAGGCGCGGGTCGACCTCGATGGAGACCCGGCCGTCCTGGCCGTCGGTGGCGTCGAAGACCGGACGCAGGATGTCGGCGGCGTCCCGCACGTCCGACGTCGTGATCATCCGGATGGCTTCCTCGACGGTGACCTTGCGGGCCGCGAGGTCGGTGAGCTGCGTGTCGTACCCGTCGCCCTGCGAGATGGCCTTCTGGAAGATCGACGGGTTGGTGGTGACACCGACGACGTGCTGCTGGTCGATCAGCTCGGCCAGGTTGCCGGACGTGATCCGCTTGCGGGACAGGTCGTCCAGCCAGATCGCGACGCCTTCGTCGGAGAGGCGCTTGAGTGCGTCTGTCATGGGGTTTGCATCTCCTACTTGTTCGTGTACGGGCGTCAGCGCGTGGCCGCTGCGAGGGATTCCCGGGCCGCCGTGGCGACCGCGTCGGCGGTGAAGCCGAACTCGTGGAAGAGGACCTTGGCGTCCGCCGAGGCACCGAAGTGCTCCAGCGAGACGATCCGGCCCTGCGGGCCCACGTAGCGGTGCCAGGTCAGACCGATGCCGGCCTCGACCGCGACCCGGGCCTTGACCGTCGGCAGCAGCACGCTGTCGCGGTACCCCTGGTCCTGCTCCTCGAACCACTCGACGGACGGCATCGAGACGACGCGCGTCGGGATGCCCTCGGCCTGCAGCGCCTCTCGCGCCTCGACGGCGAGCTGCACCTCGGAGCCGGTGCCGATGAGGATGACCTGCGGCTCGCCGCCCTCGGCCTCGAACAGCACGTAGCCGCCCTTGGCCGCGGCGGGGTTCGCCTCGTACGTCGGTACGCCCTGACGGGTGAGCGCGAGGCCGTGCGGCGCGGGCTTGCTCTGGTGGCGGCGCAGGATCTCGGCCCAGGCGGTGGCGGTCTCGTTGGCGTCGGCCGGGCGCACGATGTTCAGGCCCGGGATGGCGCGCAGCGCGGACAGGTGCTCGACCGGCTGGTGGGTCGGGCCGTCCTCGCCGAGGCCGATGGAGTCGTGCGTCCACACGTACGTCACCGGCAGCTGCATGAGGGCGGCGAGCCGGACGGCGGGGCGCATGTAGTCGGAGAACACCAGGAAGGTGCCGCCGTAGATGCGGGTGTTGCCGTGCAGCGCGATGCCGTTCATCGTCGAGCCCATGGCGTGCTCGCGGATGCCGTAGTGCACCGTGCGGCCGTAGGGGCTCGCCTCCGGGAGCGGGTTGCCCTCCGGCAGGAACGACGAGTTCTTGTCGATCGTGGTGTTGTTGGAGCCGGCGAGGTCGGCGGAGCCGCCCCACAGCTCGGGCACGACCGCGCCCAGCGCCTGGAGGACCTTGCCGGAGGCCGCGCGGGTGGCGACGCCCTTGCCGGTCTCGAAGGCGGGCAGCGCCTTCTCCCAGCCGTCCGGCAGCTCGCCGGCCTGGATGCGGTCGAACTGGGCGGCGCGCTCCGGGTTGGCCTCGCGCCAGGCGTCGAGGGCCTTGTCCCACTCGGCGTGGGCCTGGGCGCCGCGCTTCCAGGCGGCGCGGGTGTGCTCGATGACCTCGTCGGAGACCTCGAAGGACTTCTCCGGGTCGAAGCCCAGCACCTTCTTGGTGGCCGCGACCTCTTCGCCGCCCAGCGCGGAGCCGTGCGCGGCCTCGGTGTTCTGGGCGTTCGGGGCGGGCCAGGCGATGATCGAGCGGGCCGCGATGAAGGAGGGGCGCTCGGTCTCGGCCTGCGCCGCCTTCAGGGCCTCGGCCAGGCCCACCGGGTCGAGGTCGCCGCTGGGCAGCTGCTCGACGCGCTGGACGTGCCAGCCGTAGGACTCGTAGCGCTTGAGGGTGTCCTCGGAGACCGCGGTCTCGGTGTCGCCCTCGATGGAGATGTGGTTGTCGTCCCACAGCAGTACGAGGTTGCCGAGCTTCTGGTGGCCCGCGAGCGAGGAGGCCTCGGCCGAGACGCCCTCCTGGAGGCAGCCGTCGCCGGCGATGACCCAGACGGTGTGGTCGAACGGCGAGGTGCCGGGGGCGGCCTCGGGGTCGAACAGGCCGCGCTCGTAGCGGGCGGCCATGGCCATGCCCACGGCGTTGGCGACACCCTGGCCGAGCGGCCCGGTGGTGGTCTCCACGCCGACCGTGTGGCCGTACTCCGGGTGGCCCGGGGTCTTGGAGCCCCAGGTGCGGAAGGACTTCAGGTCGTCCAGCTCCAGGCCGTAGCCGGCCAGGTAGAGCTGGATGTAGAGGGTCAGGCTGGAGTGGCCCGCGGAAAGGACGAACCGGTCGCGGCCGGTCCACTTCGCGTCGGCGGGGTCGTGCCGCATCAGCTTCTGGAAGAGGACGTAGGCGGCCGGCGCGAGGCTCATGGCGGTACCCGGATGGCCGTTACCGACCTTCTGCACGGAATCCATGGCCAGGACGCGGACGGTATCGACGGCCCGCTGGTCCAGATCGGTCCACTCGAAATCTGTGGTGGTCGGCTTGGTGCTCACCCTGAGTCAGGGCTCCTCTCCACATGTCGAATGCCGGGGACGGTATGTCCGCCGGGCGTTGTCGAGCCTACCCCCGCAGCTACGGCCATCTTTTCGACGGAGCGTCGACGGCTCGTCATGATGAAACCCGACGCCTTGGGCAACTAAATCCGGACTGCTGACATTCCCGTCCCGGACGAGACGGCCACCACTCCAGACTGCCGGGCGGCGCCCGCCTTCGCCTCTCGAACGGCGTGAACGGCGGGCGAAGCGCGCGCGAAGCCGCGTGGGGCGTCACCGGGGAGGGAGCGGGAGCGACACGCTTCACGCGGCGCCGGAACCGGGGCGGCGCGCGGGGGAACCGTTGGACGGTGCGGCTCCGGCGGCCCCGGCGCCCGCCTCAACACGACCCCACCCCCGCGAAGGCCGTTGTATGGCCAACGTCTAAAGTGGCGTGGTACGCGCAAGCCTTAACCGGGTCTTCACAACCGGAAATGCTTGCTGGCCTTATCTTCGCGGCGCAAGCCGCTGATGTTACTTCCAGGGGTGTGCGTGACGGCCGTCGAATCCCGTCCTGCGGGTGTCCTGGCCCAGGGCCCGCAGGGTTCAGGTCACCGTCCGTTCGGGGCCCGTGTCAAGGCTTTCGTGGCGCTGACCAAGCCGCGCGTGATCGAGCTGCTGCTCATGACGACGGTTCCGGTGATGTTCCTGGCGGCCGGCGGCGTCCCCGACCTGGGGCTCGTGCTGGCCACCTGCGTCGGCGGTTACCTCTCCGCCGGCGGCGCCGCCGCGTACAACATGTACATCGACCGCGACATCGACGCCCTGATGGACCGCACCTCCCAGCGGCCCCTGGTCACCGGCATGGTCTCGCCCCGCGAGTGCCTGGTCTTCGCGACCGCGCTGGCGGTCGTCTCCACGGCCTGGTTCTGGTTCCTGGTCAATCCGCTGTCGGCGGCGCTGTCGCTCGGTGCCCTGCTGTTCTACGTCGTCGTCTACACGATGATCCTCAAGCGGCGTACCGCGCAGAACATCGTCTGGGGCGGCATCGCGGGCTGCATGCCGGTCTTCATCGGCTGGTCCGCGGTCACCAACACCGTCTCCTGGGCCTCGCTCGTCCTCTTCCTCGTCATCTTCTTCTGGACGCCGCCGCACTACTGGCCGCTGTCGATGAAGGCCAAGGACGACTACGAGCGGGTCGGCGTGCCGATGCTGCCGGTGGTCGCCGGGAACAAGGCCGTGGCGCGGCAGATCGTGGCGTACAGCTGGGTGATGGTCCTGGTGTCGCTGCTGCTCCAGCCGCTGGGCTACACCGGCTGGTTCTACACGGTGGTGGCGGTGCTCTGCGGCGGCTTCTGGCTGAAGGAGGCGCACGCCCTCCAGGCCCGCGCCAAGGCCGGGATCACCGGGCCCAAGCTCAAGGAGATGCGGCTGTTCCACTGGTCGATCACCTATGTGTCGCTGCTGTTCGTCGCCATCGCCGTGGACCCGTTCCTGCGGTAGGGGGACGCTCCTCAGAGGCTTCCCGGGGGCCCGCCACGATGCGTTCGTGGCGGGCCCCCGGCGTTGTACGGGCGGCCTCCGAAGCGCCGGTCCCCGGCCGCCGCGGGGCGCGCCGGGCGGCTCTTCCCCCGCTGATTACCGGCGGGTAGCATCCTGTCCATGGCAGACACCAAGCAGGCGGACACGCCGGACGAGCAGCTCGACGACCAGGCGGCGCAGGCCCGGCCCGGCAAGCGCGACGAGCGGCGCACGGCAGCCCTGGCCAAGGCCGTCCGCGCCTTCGCCGCCTCGCACGGCGGCAGCGCCGAGGCCCAGCTCGCCCACATCGGCCGCGGCCGCGTCCGGATCGCGCTGGTCGGCGCCGACGGCCAGTGGGGCAACCTGGTCGCCGACTCCCAGGACATCGCACGGGCCGCGGCCGAGCGGGCGGGCGCCGAGGTGCACGAGGACTTCGACGGCGAACTGGCGGCCAAGGTGCGCACCGGGCCGTACGAGTGGTCGCGGATGGCGGGTATCCAGGTGGGCGGCCCGGCGAACAGCTGAGCCCGGGCGGCACCAGAGCCCGCGGACGCCGGGCGCCGAGCCGCCGGTTCCGCTTGTGCGGACCGCGTCGAACGGCGCCGCGGCCCGGCCGGGCCCGCTACCTGACGGCCGCGTCGCCCGTTGAGCCCACCAGGGCGGCGTCCGTGCCGCGCCGGGTGGGCTCTCGGCGTCGGCGGGCGCCTTCGGCTTCGGCGAGGAGGGGCGGATGGACCGACTGCCACCGCTCGTGGACCAGTACAGCCACGGCGCGCTCCACGGGGACCTGGGGCTCGGCGCCTTCGAGACGCACCTGGCCGCGGCCGTCGGCGGACACGGCCCGGCGCCCGCCGGCACCAGCTTCTTCGACAGCTGGACCGGCCTCGGCGTACGCCGCTGGTGCCCGCCGCTGCTGGGTCTGGAGGCGCACTGCCCGCCCGCCCGCTACCTCGCCCGCAGACGGGAGCTGGGCGCCTTTCGCGCGAGCCGCCTGCTGCTGCGCGGCGCCGGTATCGGCACGTTCCTGCTGGAGGCCGGCGCGCCCAGCGAGCTGACCTCGGCCGGAGAGCTGGCCGCCGCCGCCCAGGCCCGCGCCCACGAGGTCATACGGCTCGAACCGCTCGCCGGACAGATCGCCGACACCTCCGGCAGCGCCGACTCCTTCATCGGCTACACGGCGGAAGCGGTCTACGCGGCAGCCCAGGACGCCACCGCCTTCGCCTCCGGCGCCGCCTGCTGCGAGGGCCGCGCCCCCGAGGCGGGCGAGGTGCGGCGCGCGGCCGACCGGTGGCTGCGCGACCGCAGAGCGGGGGAGCGGCCGACCGATCCCGCGCTCCTGCGGTATCTGCTGTGGAGCGCGGTCGCCACCGGCGTACCCGTACAGCTGCACTGCCCCGACCCGCGCCCGCTGGCGGGCTTCCTGCGGGCCACCGCCGGTATCGGCACGGACCTGGTGCTGCTGCCCCGGCCGCCGCACCACCGGCGGGCGGCGCAGCTGGCCGCGGTCCACCCGCACGTCTACGCGGACGCCGGGCCGCGCCCCGAGGAGACGCTCGCTCAGGCCCCGTTCGGCAAGCTGATGTTCTCCACGGGGGCGCGGGCGCTGCCCGAGCTGTACGTGACGGGTGCGCGCTTCTTCGTGCGGGCCGTGGAGCGGGTCGTACGGGAGTGGACGGAGGAGGGCATGTGCGCGCGGGCGGACGCGCGGCGGATCACCGCCATGATCGCGTCCGGGACCGCGCGCCGCGTCTACCGGCTGGAGGCGGAGGTGCCGGCGGCCGGCTGAGGTGCGGCGGCACCCGTCTCGGCGGCGGGGGCGGGTACCTCGCGGCCCGCGGCCGGTGCGGACCCGCCGTCGGCAGCGGAGGAGGCGGAGGCGGCGGGGGACTCGCCCTCGTCGGTCGGTACGGGGCCGCGGTCGCGCAGCGCCAGGTAGACGCGCAGCACGCAGATCCACACCAGCGTCGAGACCAGCATGTGCAGCCCGACGACGAACTCGGGCAGGCCCGCGAAGTACTGGATGTACCCGACGACGCCCTGCAGGGCGATGCAGCCGAACAGCTCCAGCACGATACGGCGCGGCGCGGCCGGTGCCTTGACGGCGCGCAGCGTGAACCACAGGGCCACGGACAGGCCGACGACGATGTAGACGAAGTCGACGTGCAGCTGCGTGATCTCGCGCCAGTCCACCGGGATGCGGTGGACCTCCTTGGCGTCGCCCGCGTGCGGTCCGGCGCCGGTGACGAGCGTGCCGATGACGGTGAGCGCGCCGGTCGCCAGGACCAGCAGTCCGGCGAGCTGGCGCACCGGCCGGGCGACCAGGTCCCGCGGCGCCTCGTCGCCCTCCGCGGCCCGCCGCCAGGCCAGCACGGAGACCGTGAGCAGGGCGGTGGTCAGGAGGAAGTGCGCGGCGACCAGGTACGGGTTCAGGCCGGTCAGGACGACGATGCCGCCCCAGACCGCGTTGCCCATGACGATCCAGAACATCGCCCAGCCGAGGCGGGTGAGCGAACGGCGGCGGGGCGCGCGGGCGCGGGCCGCGATGATGAACACGCCGATGAACGCGCACAGCACGTACGTCAGCAGGCGGTTGCCGAATTCGATGAGGCCGTTGATGCCCATCGCGGCGGTCGGCGTCAGGCTGTCCGGGGTGCACTTGGGCCAGGTCGAGCAGCCCAGGCCGGACTGGGTGAGCCGGACGGCGCCGCCCGTCACGACGATGACGACGGACATCACGACGGTGGCCAGCGCGGCCCGCCGTACGAAGGCGGCGCTCGGCTGCCAGCGGCGCGCGATCAGCTCAAAGGGGTTCCACGTGTTCGGCACGCAGCCATCGTAGGCCGCGGCTTGTGCAAAGTTTCACGAGGGGGGTGCGCAACGCGCGGGGCGGTTGCGTATCCGCAGGCCGGTGGCTGCTGCCGACGCGGGCGTACCCGCAGGTCGCGGCCGCTCCCGGAGCAGGCCGCGCCTACTCCCGCGGGCTGCGGCCTACTCCCAGCGGAAGAACTTCGCCGCCGCGCCCAGCCCGAGCACCGCCCACACGGCGAGGATGCCGAGATCGCCCCAGGGGACGCCCGCGCCGTGCTGGAGGACGTCCCGCAGGCCGTCCGAGAGCGCGGAGATCGGCAGCAGTCCGAGCACCGACTGCGCCGCGTCCGGGAACTTGTCCAGCGGCACGATCACGCCGCCGCCCACCAGCAGCAGCAGGAAGACGAGGTTGGCCGCCGCGAGGGTCGCCTCTGCCTTGAGGGTGCCCGCCATCAGCAGGCCGAGGCCCGAGAACGCCGCCGTACCGAGGACGAGCAGCAGCACCACCGCCAGCGGGTTGCCGTGCGGGGACCAGCCCAGCGCGAAGGCGATCACCGTCAGCAGCACGACCTGCAGGATCTCGGTCACCAGCACGGCGCACGTCTTGGCCGTCATCAGCGCCCAGCGGGGCAGGGGCGAGGCGGCCAGCCGCTTGAGGACCCCGTACCGGCGCTCGAAGCCGGTGGCGATGGCCTGCCCGGTAAAGGCGGTGGACAGCACGGCCAGGGCCAGGATGCCCGGCGCGAGGAAGTCGACCGCCCTGCCCGCGCCCGTGTCGACGATGTCCACGGCGGAGAACAGCACCAGCAGCAGCGTCGGGATGACGACGGTCAGCAGCAGCTGCTCGCCGTTGCGCAGCAGCATCTTCGTTTCGAGGAGGGCCTGGGCGCGGATCATCCGCGGCAGCGGCGCCGCGCCGG
This sequence comes from Streptomyces sp. NPDC059788, assembly GCF_042732265.1. Classification (NCBI taxonomy): domain Bacteria; kingdom Bacillati; phylum Actinomycetota; class Actinomycetes; order Kitasatosporales; family Streptomycetaceae; genus Streptomyces; species Streptomyces sp. NPDC059788. The sequence goes on from NZ_JBHWHY010000045.1 coordinate 16,928, forward strand.
GCCGGGGGGCGAAGATGCCGGTGGCGCCCGCCGCGCCCCGGTCCGTCGTGCCGGTGGCGGTCATGAACGCAGCTCCTTGCCGGTCAGTTCGAGGAAGACGTCCTCCAGGGTGTGCCGTTCGACGGCTATGGCGTCCGGCAGCACACCGTGCTGCGCGCACCAGGAGGCGACGGTCGCCAGCAGCTGCGGGTCGATCTTCCCGGTCACCCGGTACGTGCCGGGCGTCAGCTCGGCGGCGGCGCTGTCCGTGGGCAGCGCCTTGAGCAGCGCTCCCAGGTCGAGGCCGGGCCGGCCGGTGAAGCGCAGGGTGTTCTCGGCGCCGCCCCTGCACAGTTCCTCGGGGCTGCCCTGGGCGACGACCCGGCCGCCGTCGATGATCGCCACGTCGTCGGCGAGCTGCTCGGCCTCGTCCATGAAATGGGTGGTCAGTACGGTGCTGACGCCGTCGGCGCGCAGTTCCCGTACGAGGTCCCAGGTGGCGTGCCGGGCCTGCGGGTCCAGCCCGGCCGTCGGCTCGTCGAGGAAGACCAGCTCGGGGCGGCCCACGACGGCCATGGCCAGCGCGAGCCGCTGCTGCTGCCCGCCGGACAGCCGCCGGTAGTTCGTACGGCCGCAGCTGCCCAGCCCCAGCCGGTCGATGAGCAGGTCCACGTCGACGGGGTGGGCGTGCAGGCTCGCGGTGTGCCGCAGCATCTCCTCCGCGCGGGCGCCCGCGTAGACGCCGCCGGACTGGAGCATCACGCCGATACGGGGGCGGAGCGCCGCGGCGTCGGCGACCGGGTCCAGGCCCAGGACGCGGACGGTGCCCGCGTCGGGGCGGCGGTAGCCCTCGCAGATCTCGACGGTGGTGGTCTTCCCGGCGCCGTTCGGCCCGAGGACGGCGGTCACCGAACCCGCCTCGACCCGGAGGCCGAGGCCGTCCACCGCGGTCTTGGACCCGTACCGCTTGACCAGGCCGGTGATCTCGACGGCAGGCGGACGGCCGGAGGTCCGGGGGGTGTCCCCGGAGGAGGCGCTGCGCATGTCCGGCAGTCTACGAAGTGTGGGGGTGTGCGCAGGAGCGGGGGCGAAAAGGTGTGGACCTCTCTTTTGGGGGAGTCGGCGGGCGGATGCTGCGCGTAGATCGTCGGTACGTGGAGCGGCGGTTCTGGCGGAGCCTTCCGCCGGGCAGGAATGCGCAGGTCAGAGCCGGTGTCGACAGCTCCGCACGGAGGCGCTCCGGGCAGGGCGATTAGGTGACCCTAAGTGATCGAGGCCACCTGTCGGTGATCCGGTCGAGGGTTGTCTCGGCTTGAGGAATTACGCAACAATGGCGTTGTGAAATACGCGAGCGAGGACCAGGAAGGCACCGCGGCCCGCCCGGCCGGCGGGCCGGACCGCCCCACGCCCGCACGGGCGCCGCGGTCCGCATCCGGTGCCGCGCCGTCCCACGACGAGCAGCAGGGCACGCGCAACCGCGTCGCGCGCTCCATCCTCGACCACGGTCCGTCCACCGCGGCCGAGCTGGCCCTCAGGCTGGAGCTGACCCAGGCGGCCGTCCGCCGCCACCTCGACACCCTCGTCGCGGAGAACGTGGTCGAGCCCCGCGAGAAGCGCGTCTACGGCGCGCGCACCCGCGGCCGCCCGGCCAAGGTCTTCGCCCTCACCGACTGCGGCCGGGACGCCTTCGACCAGTCCTACGACCAGCTCGCGGCCGACGCGCTGCGCTGGATCGCGGAGAGCGCCGGCGGCGGCGAGCTGGGCGGAGCCGCGGTCGCGGCGTTCGCCCGCGCCCGGTTCGCGGCGCTGGCCGAGGGCTATCGGGAAGCGGTCGAGGCCGCGTCGCCCGAGGACCGTACACAGGCGCTTGCCGAGGCGTTGACCGCGGACGGGTACGCTGCTACGGCACGCAGCGCGCCCAGTCATCAGCAAGGTGAGCAGCTCTGCCAGCACCACTGCCCGGTCGCCCACGTCGCCGAGCAGTTCCCGCAGCTGTGCGAGGCGGAGACCGAGGTCTTCTCCCGCCTGCTGGGGACCCACGTGCAACGTCTTGCCACCATCGCCCACGGCGACGGTGTCTGCACGACCTTCGTCCCGAAGGGCCGCGAGGCCGCCGGCAAGACCACCCACAGCACCACCAAGACCACCAACGCTTCTGCAAGCACGGCCGGGAGGAACCCCGCATGACTCTCCCCACGGAGACTGCTCACCCTGAGCTTGAGGGCCTGGGCACGTACGAATACGGCTGGGCCGACTCCGACGTGGCCGGCGCTTCCGCCAAGCGCGGCCTGTCCGAAGAGGTCGTCCGCGACATCTCCGGCAAGAAGAACGAGCCCGAGTGGATGCTCAAGCTCCGCCTCAAGGGCCTGAAGCTCTTCGGCAAGAAGCCCATGCCGAACTGGGGCTCGGACCTGTCGGGCATCGACTTCGACAACATCAAGTACTTCGTGCGTTCCACGGAGCAGCAGGCCGCCTCCTGGGAGGACCTGCCCGAGGACATCAAGAACACCTACGACAAGCTGGGCATCCCCGAGGCGGAGAAGCAGCGGCTGGTCGCGGGCGTCGCCGCGCAGTACGAGTCCGAGGTCGTCTACCACCAGATCCGCGAGGACCTGGAGCAGCAGGGCGTCCTGTTCCTGGACACCGACACCGCGCTCAAGGAGCACCCGGAGCTCTTCAAGGAGTACTTCGGCACGGTGATCCCCGCGGGCGACAACAAGTTCGCCTCGCTGAACACCGCGGTCTGGTCGGGCGGCTCGTTCATCTACGTGCCCCCGGGCGTGCACGTCGACATCCCGCTGCAGGCCTACTTCCGGATCAACACCGAGAACATGGGCCAGTTCGAGCGGACGCTGATCATCGTCGACGAGGACGCCTACGTCCACTACGTCGAGGGCTGCACGGCGCCGATCTACAAGTCCGACTCGCTGCACTCCGCGGTCGTCGAGATCATCGTGAAGAAGGGCGGCCGCTGCCGCTACACGACGATCCAGAACTGGTCGAACAACGTCTACAACCTGGTCACCAAGCGCGCCGTCGCCTACGAGGGCGCGACCATGGAGTGGGTCGACGGCAACATCGGCTCCAAGGTGACGATGAAGTACCCGGCCGTCTACCTGATGGGCGAGCACGCCAAGGGCGAGACCCTGTCCATCGCCTTCGCGGGCGAGGGCCAGCACCAGGACGCGGGCGCCAAGATGGTCCACATGGCCCCCCGTACGTCCTCCAACATCGTCTCCAAGTCGGTGGCGCGGGCCGGTGGCCGTACGTCCTACCGCGGTCTGATCGAGATCGGCGAGGGCGCCGAGGGCTCCAAGTCCAACGTGCTCTGTGACGCCCTGCTCGTCGACACGATCTCCCGCTCGGACACCTACCCGTACGTGGACGTCCGCGAGGACGACGTCACCATGGGCCACGAGGCGACCGTCTCCAAGGTCAGCGACGATCAGCTCTTCTACCTGATGGCGCGCGGCCTGTCCGAGGACGAGGCGATGGCGATGATCGTGCGCGGCTTCGTCGAGCCGATCGCCCGCGAGCTGCCCATGGAGTACGCGCTGGAGCTGAACCGGCTGATCGAGCTGCAGATGGAAGGCGCGGTCGGCTGACGCCACCGCACGCAGCGACTGAATTCTCACGAGGAAGAGAGCACGACGACAGCCATGGCTGAGGCTCAGACAATCCCGGCGGGTTCGACAACCACCGGCTCGATCGCGGTGGCCGCCGAGTCCACCGTCGCCACCCGGATGAGCGCGCCGCCGTCCTACGACGTGGCGGACTTCCCGGTGCCGCACGGCCGCGAGGAGGAGTGGCGCTTCACGCCCCTCGCGCGCCTCAAGGGCCTGCACGACGGCACCGCCGTCGCGTCCGGCGCGGACCTGAAGATCGACATCACGGCGCCCGAGGGCGTCACCCACGAGCTCGTCGACCGCGCCGACCCCCGTGTCGGCAAGGCCGGCAAGCCCGTCGACCGGATCGCCGCCCAGGCGTACAGCTCCTTCGAGAAGGCGTCCGTCGTGACGGTGCCCAAGGAGACGGTGCTCGACGAGCCGATCCGCATCACCGTGCGCGGCGAGGGCGGCACCGCCTTCGGCCACCAGGTCATCGAGCTGGGCGCGTTCGCCGAGGCCGTCGTCGTGATCGACCACACCGGCGACGCCACGCTCGCCGCCAACGTCGACTACCTGATCGGCGACGGCGCCAAGCTGACCGTCGTCTCGGTGCAGGACTGGGACGACGACGCCGTCCACGTCGCCCAGCACAACGCGCTGGTCGGCCGGGACGCCGGCTTCAAGTCCGTGGTCGTCACCTTCGGCGGCGACCTGGTCCGGCTGCACCCGCGCGTGACGTACGCGGCCCCCGGCGGCGAGGCCGAGTTCTACGGCCTGTACTTCACCGACAACGGCCAGCACCAGGAGCACCGCCTCTTCGTCGACCACGAGGCGGCCAACTGCCGCTCCAACGTCGTCTACAAGGGCGCCCTCCAGGGCCAGGACGCGCACGCCGTCTGGATCGGCGACGTGCTCATCCGCGCCGCCGCCACCGGCACGGACACCTACGAGCTCAACCGCAACCTGGTGCTGACCGACGGCGCGCGGGTCGACTCGGTGCCCAACCTGGAGATCGAGACCGGCGAGATCGTCGGCGCCGGGCACGCGAGCGCCACCGGCCGCTTCGACGACGAGCAGCTGTTCTACCTGATGGCCCGCGGCATCCCGGCCGACGAGGCCCGCCGCCTGGTCGTCCGCGGTTTCTTCACCGAACTCGTCCAGCAGATCGGTCTGCCGGACGTGGAGGAGCGCCTGATCGCCAAGATCGAGGCCGAGCTGGAAGCGTCCGTGGCATGAGCCCGGCCTACGTACGCGTCTGCGGGCTGAGCGAGCTGGAGGCGGACACCCCCAAACGCGTCGAGATCGACGGTGTGCCGATCTCCCTCGTCCGTGCCGAAGGGGAGGTGTTCGCGATCAACGACATCTGCTCGCACGCGAACGTCTCCCTGTCCGAGGGCGAGGTGGACGGCTGCGCGATCGAGTGCTGGCTGCACGGCTCCAGCTTCGACCTGCGCACCGGCAAGCCGTCCGGCCCCCCGGCCGTGCAGCCCGTCCCCGTATACCCCGTAAAGATCGAAGGAGAGGGCCCGGACGCTTCCGTGCTCGTCTCCGTCACCCAGGAGTCCTGAGTCCCCATGGCAACGCTTGAGATCCACGACCTGCACGTCTCCGTCGAAGCCGAGAACGGCTCGCGCGAGATCCTGAAGGGCGTCGACCTGACCGTGAAGCAGGGCGAGACGCACGCCATCATGGGCCCCAACGGCTCCGGCAAGTCCACCCTCGCCTACTCGCTGGCGGGTCACCCCAAGTACACGATCACCGGCGGCACCGTCACCCTCGACGGCGAGGACGTCCTGGAGATGTCCGTCGACGAGCGCGCCCGCGCCGGCGTCTTCCTCGCCATGCAGTACCCGGTCGAGGTTCCCGGCGTCTCGGTCTCCAACTTCCTGCGTACCTCGGCCACCGCCATCCGCGGCGAGGCCCCCAAGCTGCGTACGTGGGTCAAGGAGGTCAAGGAGGCCATGGAGCGCCTGTCCATGGACCCGGCCTTCGCCGAGCGCAACGTCAACGAGGGCTTCTCCGGCGGTGAGAAGAAGCGCCACGAGATCCTCCAGCTGGAGCTGCTCAAGCCGAAGATCGCGATCCTCGACGAGACCGACTCCGGCCTGGACGTCGACGCGCTGCGCGTCGTCTCCGAGGGCGTCAACCGCGTCCGCGAGTCCGGTGACGTGGGCACCCTGCTGATCACCCACTACACCCGCATCCTGCGGTACATCAAGCCCGACCACGTGCATGTCTTCGCCAACGGCCGGATCGCCGAGTCCGGCGGCCCGGAGCTGGCGGACAAGCTGGAGGCCGAGGGCTACGAGGAGTACGTGAAGGGTGGCGCAACCGCGTGACAAAGCTGCCGGGCCTCCTCGACACAGAGGCGATCCGCAAGGACTTCCCCATCCTGGACCGACAGATCCATGACGGGAAGAAGGTCGTGTACCTGGACAACGCGGCCACCTCCCAGAAGCCCCGCCAGGTGCTCGACGCGCTGAACGGGTACTACGAGCGCTACAACGCCAACGTCCACCGCGGCGTGCACGTGCTCGCCGAGGAGGCCACGGCGCTGTACGAGGGCGCGCGCGACAAGGTCGCCGCCTTCGTCAACGCGCCGAGCCGCGACGAGGTGATCTTCACCAAGAACGCCTCCGAGTCGCTCAACCTCGTGGCGAACATGCTCGGCTGGGCGGACGAGCCGTACCGCGTCGACCACGACACCGAGATCGTCATCACGGAGATGGAGCACCACTCCAACATCGTGCCGTGGCAGCTGCTCTCGCAGCGCACCGGCGCGAAGCTGAAGTGGTTCGGGCTGACCGACGACGGCCGCCTCGACCTGGACACGATCGACGAGGTCATCACCGACCGTACGAAGATCGTCTCCTTCACGCTGGTCTCCAACCTGATGGGCACCGTCAACCCGGTCGAGGCGATCATCCGCCGCGCCCAGGAGGTCGGCGCGCTGGTCTGCATCGACGCCTCGCAGGCCGCCCCGCACATGGTGCTGGACGTGCAGGCGCTGCAGGCCGACTTCGTGGCCTTCACCGGCCACAAGATGTGCGGCCCGACCGGCATCGGCGTCCTGTGGGGCCGCCAGGAGCTGCTGGAGGACCTCCCGCCGTTCCTCGGCGGCGGCGAAATGATCGAGACGGTGTCCATGCACTCCTCGACCTACGCCCCCGCCCCCCACAAGTTCGAGGCCGGTACGCCCCCGATCGCCCAGGCCGTCGGCCTCGGCGCGGCCGTGGACTATCTGACCTCGATCGGCATGGAGAACATCGCCGCGCACGAGCACGCGATCACCGAGTACGCCGTACGGCGGCTGCTGGAGGTCCCGGACCTGCGCATCATCGGCCCCTCCACGGCCGAGGACCGCGGCGCGACGATCTCCTTCACGCTCGGCGACATCCACCCGCACGACGTGGGCCAGGTGCTCGACGAGCAGGGCATCGCCGTCCGGGTCGGCCACCACTGCGCGCGGCCGGTCTGCCTGCGGTACGGAATTCCCGCGACCACGCGAGCGTCTTTCTACCTGTACTCCACTCCGGCCGAGGTCGACGCCCTCGTCGAGGGGCTGGAGCACGTCCGCAACTTCTTCGGATGAGGACGAGGACTGACTGAGCCGTGAAGCTGGATTCCATGTACCAGGACGTCATCCTGGACCACTACAAGCACCCGCACGGGCGCGGTCTTCGGGACGGCGACGCCGAGGTGCACCACGTCAACCCGACCTGCGGTGACGAGATCACCCTGCGCGTGCGGCTCAACGGTGCGACCGTGGAAGATGTGTCGTACGAGGGCCAGGGCTGCTCCATCAGCCAGGCCAGCGCGTCCGTGCTCAACGACCTGCTGGTCGGCAAGGAGCTGGGCGAGGCGCAGAAGATCCAGGAGACCTTCCTGGAGCTGATGCAGTCGCGCGGCCAGCTGGAGCCGGACGACGCGATGGAGGAGGTGCTGGAGGACGCGGTCGCGTTCGCCGGCGTCTCGAAGTACCCGGCACGCGTGAAGTGCGCGTTGCTGAGCTGGATGGCCTGGAAGGACGCCACGGCCAAGGCTTTGTCCGAGGAGGCGAAGACCGCATGACCGACGCAGTGACCACGAAGCCGGCCTCGGAGGAAGAGGTCCGCGAGGCCCTGTACGACGTCGTCGACCCCGAGCTGGGCATCGACGTCGTCAACCTGGGCCTGATCTACGGCATCCACGTGGACGACGCCAACATCGCCACCATCGACATGACGCTCACCTCGGCGGCCTGCCCGCTGACCGACGTCATCGAGGACCAGGCGAAGTCCGCCACGGACGGCATCGTCAACGAACTGAAGATCAATTGGGTCTGGATGCCGCCGTGGGGCCCCGACAAGATCACCGACGACGGACGTGAGCAGCTCCGGGCACTGGGGTTCAACGTCTGATTCCGCAGGGATCGCTTTACGGGTATGGCTGTGCCCGCCGGGAAATTCCGGCGGGCACAGCCATTTCCATGTCCGGGTGGCTATGTGCGCGCCGCGCGGAACACCTCGGTCATCTGCATGGCGGTGGTGAGGTTGATACGGCCGGTCTCGATGAGGTGCGTAGGCGCCCCGAGCCCGGCAACCGGATGCGGGTCCAGCCGCATGCTGGGGAACTGGACACCGACGGCCCGCGCGGCCTCGCCGAGGTCGCACATGATTTCGCGGGCGGTTTCGGCGGGGGAGAGGTTCTCGAAGCGATGGGTCATGCGCTGTACCTCCGTGGGGGAACTGCTTGCGGACTGGAGTCGCGCGAGTGCGCTCGCCAGTAGGTAGACGGTGAGAAAGGGCAGGTCACGCGCGGCGTCGTGAGCGGAGCCGGCCTGGCGGGCGGCAACCGGTGGCTGTCACCGTTTCCCGCTCCCGCGCGGGGTGTCACCTGTCATCGGGGCGGGGCGAACGCGCTTCCGGGGCAAGGTTCATTCCTCTCCGCAGTGATTGCTCAACCAGTCAACTCCCCTGCGGCCGACGGCGGTACCGTTGGCAAGCAGGTGCGCGTTTAAAGCCTTTAAACCCGGGAGTTGGCATGGCTGAGCGAACACCGAACAGCGCGTTGCGGCGTTTGGTCAAGGAGAGCCGTTGGACTTTGGACCAGTGTGCGCGCGCCGTGAACCGGGTCGGCACCGAGCACGGCACGCCCTTGCGTTACAACGGCAGCGCCGTTCATCACTGGCTGGGCGGGACCATGCCGCGCGAGCCGGTGCCTCGGCTGATCATCGAGGCGTTCTCCCGTCATCTGAACCGCCCGATCACCCATGGCGAGGCGGGTTTTCCCACTCCCATCGCTCATGCGTCCGAGCCGGTGGGTACGGTGGAAGGCCTGATCGAGCTGGGGAGGATGGACACCGACCCGACGCGGCGTGGCGTGCTCGGGGCCGGTCTGTTCTCTGTCGCTCTGACCATCCCCGGCTGGCCTGAGGTTGTCGCCAGGGCCGAAGACGTACGGTCCGGGAAGACCGCACATGTCGGTATGAACGACGTGCAGATGGTCACTGCTATGACTGACCGTCTGTCCGAACTCGATGACGAATTCGGCGGCCGGTACGCACGCCCTATGGCGGCATCGTTCCTCACGAGCATCGTCGTGCCGGCGCTCGACGCGGACGGCACAGAGGCGGTGAGAAATGCCATGCGATCGGCAGCGTCCGATCTCTGCTACCTGACGGGGTACATGGCCGTGGACGAGGGATCGCACGGCCTGGCGCAGCGTTACTACATCAAAGCCCTTGAGCTGGCGGGCGCGGCGAAGGACCATCTCACCTACTGCACGACGCTCCGGGGTATGAGTGTGCAGGCGGTCGACTTGGGTCATGGAAACGAGGCAATGAGGCTCGCGGATGCGGCTGCCGCCGCCTCGCCCCAAGCGGGCCCACGGATGCGTGCGTTTCTCGCCGGGCAGCAGGCCCACGCCGCCGCACAGACGGGAGATCGGACAAACGCTCTTCGCTTCATGAGCGAAGCGGAAGTGGCGATGGACCGCGCCGAATCACGAGGCAAGGCGTTCGGCTCGTACGACCCCGCGTCACTCCACTACCACGTCAGCCAAGTCCGCTTCGAGCTGGGCGACGACCGCGGAGCGGTGGAAGCGCTGAAGCAGTCGGACCGGGAGCGCCTCAGCGTTTACCGGCGTGACCGAGTCCACCGCCGTGGTTTGCTCGCCGAACGCCAATTGCATGTCGGCCATCTGGAGGCGGCCTGCCGGACATGGAGTCTGGCACTGGACGAATATCCCATGGTGAAGTCCGGACGCGCCGACGAGCGAATGAAGCGGGTGCTGCCGCTGCTGCGCCCCTATCTGAAGAACGCGGCCGCCCGCGACCTGTACGACCGGGCGCGAGGAGCCGTTGCGTACGGTCGTACGTAACGTTGTGTACGCTCGTACGTATGGTGTACGTGACGCTTGCCGCGGCGATCATCTCCGAGATTCTCGCGACGACCTCGATGAAGTTCAGTGACGGCTTCAGCAGGCTGTGGCCCTCGCTGGGCACGGTGCTGGGGTATGTCGTGGCGTTCGTGCTGCTCGCGAAGACGCTGAAGACGATGGACGTCGGGACGGCGTACGCGATCTGGTCCGGGGCCGGGACGGCCGTGGTGGCGGCGATCGGGATGGTCTTTCTCGGGGAGGCGGCGACCGCCGTACGGATCATCGGGGTGGTGCTGGTGATCGCGGGGGTCGTCGTACTGAATCTGGGCGGGACGCACTGATGCCGCGGCGTTACGACCCGGACCGGCCGCAGCGGATCATCGACGCGGCGATCACCGTGGTGGGCGAACGGGGCATCGCCGGGCTCAGCCACCGGGCGGTGGCGGCCGAGGCGGACGTGCCGCTGGGGTCCACCACGTATCACTTCGCCTCCCTGGACGACCTGTTGATGGCGGCGTTGCGGCAGGTCAACGGGGAGTGGCTGGCCGGGATCGAGGTGTGGGCGCGGGGCGTGGACCCGGCGGTCCCGCTCGCGGACGAGGTGACGCGGCTGGTCGAGGAGTGGCTGGGCGGAGAGCGGGGCCGGGCGCGGGTGGAGCTGGAGTACGAGCTGTATCTCGCCGCGCTGCGTCACGAGGTGGTGCGGCCGCTCGCCGCCGAGTGCCTCGACGCGATGGTCGGGCTGTTGGCGCGGCGGACCGGTGACGAGGGGACCGCGCGGGCGCTGGTCGGGCTGATCGACGGGCTGATGCTGCAACATCTGCTGACGGGGCGGGAGTTCGACCGGGTGGAGGTGCGGGACGCGGTGGCGAGGGTGATCGGCTGAGGCGGGCCGGTGGCTTCCGGTGACCCGTACGGTGGTCCGCCGGGTGGTGGACTTCGCGGCCGACGGCCCGCGGCGCTTCCGGTCGACTGCCGGTCCGGGGGCGGGCTCGGGGGCCTGGCCTGATTCCCCGTCCCGGCCCCCGGGACCGGTTCGCCTCGGCGGCCCCCCTCCGGTTAGGTTTTCGGCATGACCGAAGCTGCCACCTCACGTACTACCGGCGCCGTTGCCGCCGGTCTCGCCACCGTCACCACCGACGGCACCGTCCTCGACACCTGGTTCCCCGCGCCCGAGCTGGTGGCCGACCCCGGCCCGGCCGGGACCGAGCGGCTGACCGACGAGCGGGCCGTCGAGCTGATCGGGGAGGCCGCGCCGAAGGCGACCGGCCCCGACCCGCGCCGTGGCGTCGAGGTCGTGGCCGTCCGTACGGTCGTCTCCTCGCTGGACGACAAGCCGCTGGACGCGCACGACGTGTACCTGCGCCTGCACCTGCTCAGCCACCGGCTGGTCAAGCCGCACGGGCAGAGCCTGGAGGGCATGTTCGGGCTGCTGGCGAACGTCGCCTGGACCTCGCTGGGCCCGGTGCCCGTCGACCAGGTGGAGACCGCGCGCCTGAACGCCCGCGCCGAGGGCCTGCACCTGGCGGTCACCAGCGTCGACAAGTTCCCGCGGATGACCGACTACGTCACCCCGGCGGGCGTACGGATCGCCGACGCGGACCGGGTGCGGCTCGGCGCGCACCTCGCCGCCGGCACCACCGTCATGCACGAGGGCTTCGTCAACTTCAACGCGGGCACCCTCGGCACCTCGATGGTCGAGGGCCGGATCTCCGCGGGCGTCGTCATCGGCGACGGTTCGGACATCGGCGGCGGCGCCTCCACCATGGGCACCCTGTCCGGCGGCGGCAAGCAGATCATCTCGATCGGCGAGCGCTGCCTGCTCGGCGCGGAGTCCGGCATCGGCATCGCGCTGGGCGACGAGTGCGTGGTCGAGGCGGGCCTGTACGTGACCGCGGGCACCCGCGTCACCATGCCCGACGGCCAGATCGTCAAGGCCGCCGAGCTGTCCGGCGCCGACAACATCCTCTTCCGCCGCAACTCCACCACCGGCACCGTCGAGGCCCGCCCCAACAAGGCCAACTGGGGCGGCCTGAACGAGGTCCTGCACAGTCACAACTGAGCCGTGGCGCCGCACCCGGCACCAGCGGCGCACCCGGTACGCACGGCGGCCCGGCGGGAACCTTTCCGCCGGGCCGCCGTCGTGCGCGGCGGGCGCTGTGGCCGGTATCGGACGGTGCCAACCGGGGCGTTTCTGGGCCACCATGGCGGGACGGTGTTCAACAAAACCCGAGGAGTCCGAGGAGTCCGGCGGACCGATCCGTACCGGGAGGCGTCATGAGGCTGGGTAAAGCGCTCGCTGTCGGTGTCGCGGAGGATGTGGAGCGTCCGGAGAGGGCGGCCGTGCCGGAGACGGCCGTGCGGACCGCGCTTCCCGAGGAGGAGGCGGCGGTCGACGGCGTGCCGGAGCCGGAGCAGGTCCCGGTGCCCGCCGGGCGATGAGGCTGCGGCTGCCCGAGGAGCGGCCCGCGACGCCGCCCGAGGGCTTCAAGCTCGCGCATCCCGTGATCTCCCACGACGGCACCCGGACCGGGTTCGCCGGAGTCTCGCTCGGGGGCGCGCTCCCGTACGGGTTCGTGGACGAGGCGCGCTGTGTGTACGGGAGGCGGCACCGCAGCCCGGCCCTGCGCTGCGACTGCGGTTTCTACTGCGTGCACACCTTCGACCAGGCTCTGGCCCTGGCGTGTGCCAGTCAGTACCGCAGGGCCGTGCTGCTGGAGGTCACCGTCCTCGGGGCGTACATCCGCTTCGAGCGCGGGATGCGGTACGCGCGGCAGCGGGTACGGGTGGCGCGGGTCGGCGCGTGTGTGTGCGGCCGGATGCCGAGCGCGTTCGCGGACGCGGGGTGGGGCCGTACGGGCTGGCGGGTGCTGACGGCCATCTGCGCGGGGTGCGCGGCCCGGCGCGGGCGTACGGCGTTCGCGCCCTGGACGGCGGTGAGCTTCGCGGAGTTCGTACGGTGCGGGGGCGGGCCGCTGCGGATCGTGGCGGGCGGCGAGCCGGAGGCCGGGGAGGACGACGTCGCGGAGCGGGCGGCGTCCGGGGCCCGTACCGTTCCCGAGCTGGCCGCCGAGGCGTCGCTGATGCAGGCCCGCCTCGACTGGCTCCAGCGCCAGCTGGCCCGGTTCACGGGCGGGGGCCAGGCTCCGTAACCGTATCCGTACGCCACGGAGACGGACGCCGGCCATGCGGCGGCTAGGGTGACCACCATGCGCGATCTTGTGGCGGGAACGGGGTACTTGGGGAAGGGGCAGCGCTGGGTTGCCGGGCACGGCCGGTGGTGGGGGTTCGGGATGATTCCCGCGCTCATCGCCCTCGTGCTGTACGCGGGGGCGCTGGTCGCGCTGGCTTTCTACGCGGGCGACCTCGCCGCCTGGGCGACGCCCTTCGCCGACGGCTGGGGTTCGCCCTGGCAGGGGGTGCTGCGCGGGCTGTTCGTCGCGCTGCTGTTCGCGGGCGGGCTGCTGCTGTCCGTACTGACCTTCACCGCCGTCACGCTGCTGATCGGCGACCCGTTCTACGAGTCGCTGTCGGAGCGGGTCGAGGAGAGCGAAGGCGGCTGCCCGCCGGACCTCGGCCTGTCGCTGTGGCGGGAGCTGTGGATCTCGCTCAGGGACAGTGTGCATGTACTGGTGCGTGCCGCCGGTTTCGGGCTGCTCTTCTTCGCGCTGGGGTTCCTCCCGGTGGTCGGGCAGACCGTGGTGCCCGCGATCGGCTTCTGCGTCTCGGGCTTCTTCCTCACGGTGGAGCTGACCTCGGTGGCGATGCAGCGGCGCGGCATCCCCGTGCGGGAGCGGCTGCGGATGCTGCGCGGCCGCAAGGGGCTCGCCGTCGGCTTCGGCACCCCGCTGGTGCTGCTGTTCCTGGTGCCGTTCGTGGCGGTGTTCCTGATGCCGGGCGCGGTGGCCGGCGCGACGCTGCTCGTCCGTGATCTCACAGAGGAGGACGAGGAAGCGGCGGAGGAGGACGGAGCTACCGCTGGGCAGCCTTCAGGGCCGTCGCCAGCTCGCTGGTGACCTCGGGGCCCGCTGCCAGCAGCGGCGCGCGGACCGGCCCGGCGGGCAGCCCGAGCGTGTTGAGGAGCGCCTTGGCGGTGACCGCGCCGGGGTGTTCCGTTCCCATCATCGCCGCGATGAGCGGGACGAGGCGGAGGTAGCGGCGCCGGGCCCCGGCCGGGTCGCCCGCGTCGTACGCGTCGAGGACGGCCCGTACCTCCCGGGGCGCGGCGTTGGCGACCGTGCTGACGCAGCCGACGGCGCCCATGGCGCGCAGGGGGAGGGTCTGCTCGTCGCACCCCGCGTAGTAGGCGAGGCCGGTCGTGGCCAGCGCCTTCGCGGTCTTCATGAGGTCGTACGCGCAGTCCTTGACGCCCTGGACGCGAGGGTGTTCCGCGAGGCGAAGGAGGGTGTCGGCGGCCAGCGCGGTGCCGGTTCCGGTGCGGCCGGGGATGTCGTAGAGCAGGACCGGCAGGCCGGTGGCGTCGGCGACCGTACGCAGGTGGTGGGCGACGGCCTCCTGGCCGGGGCAGGAGTAGGCGGGGGCGGCGACGAGCAGGCCGTGGGCGCCGGCGCGTTCGGCGGCGCGGGCCAGTGCGACGCTGTGCCGGGTGTCGCTGGTGCCGACCCCGGCGGTGATCCGCGCCCGGTCGCCGACCGCCTCGACGACGGCTCGGATCAGGGCCTCCTTCTCGGCGTCGGTGGTCGTCGGGGACTCGCCGGTGGTGCCGCTCAGGACGAGGCCGTCACAGCCCTCGTCGACGAGGTGGGCGGCGAGGCGCTGAGCGCCGTCGGGGTCCGGGCTGCCGTCGGCGCGGAACGGCGTGATCATGGCGGCGGCGGTGCGGCCGAAGGGCGGCGGGGACGGGACGGTGCTCGTCGAGGTCATGGAGCGGAGTCTGTCCCCGCCGCAGTCTTCAGGTCTACTTAGATGTGCTGGTGCGACCTTTAAGCATTGCTACGGTTGGCAAGCCGGGCCGAGCAGGGCGTCGGGCCGGCAAGGTGCCGGGCCGGCAGGGCTACGGCTTCAGGCGCAGGACCTGCGGGTCGTGGTCGCTGGACTGGTCCGCGTACTCGGCGTTGATGTGGACGATGTCGTAGTCCACGCGGCGCAGGTGGCGGCTGGTGAGCATGTGGTCCAGTACCTGCGAGTTGCCCTGGTAGACGTAGCCGTAGCGCTCGCCGCGCGGCAGCCGGTCGACCAGGTCCGTGAGGACGCCGCCGGCGGTGAGGGTCTTGAGCGCGGGCGAGAACTGGTAGTCGTTGAGGTCGCCCGCCACCACCACGTCGGCCTTCGGGTCCACGGCCAGGACGTCCTCGACGAAGGTGTGCACGGCCTTCGCCTGCTGGACGCGCTGGGTCTCCGACGTACGGGCCGGGGGCTGGAAGCGGCTGTCGAGGCCCTGGTCGCCGCCCTTGGAGTTGAAGTGGTTGGCGACGACGAAGACCGGGCGGCCCCGGAAGCCGAACTGGCCGGCCAGCGGCTTGCGGCTGTTCGACCAGGCCGCGTTGCCGGGGTCGATGCGGCCGGGCGAGGCGGAGAGGCGGGGCCTGCCCTGGGAGCCGGTGACCTTGACCGGGGTGGTGGCGTCACCGCCGGAGACGTCCGTGAAGGTCACCCGGGCCGGGTTGTAGAGGAACGCGGTCCGGATGTTGCCGCCGGGCTGGCCGCCGTCCTGGTTGTTCGCCGGGTCGATCTGCCGCCACTCGTAGGACGGGCCGCCGGCCGCCTTGACGGCCTCGGTGAGCTGCTTGAGCGTCGCGCCCGCGGAGACGGTTCCGTCGTCCGTGGGGCCGTTGTCGTCCTGTACCTCCTCCAGCGCCACGATGTCCGGCGAGGCCAGGTTCTTCACCAGCGCCTCGGCCAGCCGCGCGAACTTGGCGGGCGGCGTCCTGGGGGAGAGGTTCTCGACGTTGTACGTGGCCACGGCCAGCTCGTCCGCGGACTGCTTGCGGGTGGTCTCGCGGGCCGGACCGCGGTCGTCGAGCGTGCCCAGCTCGGTGGCGGCGATCCCGTACCCGCCGAAGTTGTCGTAGTCCAGCGGGCCCGCGGTGGTGCCGGTCAGCCGGTCGCCGGTGTCGGCCGCCGGGAAGGGCCGCTGCGCGAACGGGAGCAGCGAAGTGATCTTGACGCGGCCCGGGTTCGGGTCCTGGTACGAGCCGTAGAGCGCGCCGCCGCGCACGGTGCGGTTGTGGCGGGGCTCGGCGGTCGCCCACAGCTCGTTGTGCGTGTTCGTGGGCCCGACGACGGACGCGTCGCTGAGCGAGACCCGCATCCCCTCCAGGGACTCGAAGCGGTCCAGGGCGTACGAGCGCGGGCGCAGCGGCAGCGCCTCGATGCTCTTGCCGCCCGCGGACGGCGCGTAGCGGTCCGGCACGCTCGCGGCGTCGAGCTCGAAGGCGGCCGGGAGCGGGTTGCCGGAGGACACCACCGTCCAGGAGGCGTCGGTGATCTCGGTGACGGACTGCAGCCCGGCCCGCTCGCCGCCCGGGTAGTACTCGGTGACCGTCCCGGAGACCCGCACCGAGTCGCCGACGGCGGCCTTCGGCGTCTGCTTGCCGGTGAAGACGAAGACGGCCTCGCTGGTGGCCGGGTCGCGGTCCGGCCGCGGGTCCTGCACCCAGAAGCCGCGGGCCGAGCCGAAGGCGCGTACCGCCGTGACCGTGCCGGGGACGTCGGCGACCTGCTTGCCCGCGAACGGCGAGACGCGGGTCGTGCCCTGGATGTCGTGGATACGGGTGACCGCGGCCGAGGCGGTCTGCGGCACGGCGAGCAGCCCGCCGGCCAGCGCGGCGGCGGCCACCGCGGTCAGCGCGGCGGACCTGCGCGGCGCGCGGCGGCGGGGCGTGCGGATCGGGACGTGCGGCGGTGTGTGCGGCGGTATCTGCGCGGACACGGAGGGCCTCCGGAAGGCGGGCGAGGGGGGACGAGAAGGGAGCGGGAACCAGCGGAGAGGACGGGAAAGCGGCGGAGTAGGCACAAACGCAGCGGAGCGGAAACGGTCCGGCAGCCTCTACGCGCGTCAATCTCTTGTGTGGCCACGGCAGTTGTCAAGGCTCGCCAGGTGTACGGGTACGGAAACCCAGGTGAACCGCCCGAGATGCACGGAATTCCGTCTACGCTGGGGCCTCGCACGAGCCGTAGTCCGCACGAGGAGCTGAGCCCGAGATGTCCGCAGACCGCCCCACCCTGCCGCCGGTGCGGCTGCACTCCGACGCGGAGCTGGCGCGGGACGCGCTGAGCGCACCGCTGTTCGCCCGGGCCGCGCAGCTGGCCCGCTGGGCCGAGCCCGGCGTTCCCGTCGGAGTCGGCGGCGAGCTCCTCCAGGAGCAGCTGGCCACCGCCGTCGAGCACCTCGGCCTGGCCGCCGACGAGGACGGCGCCGGATACACCGCCGAGGCCTGGCAGCTCGCGGTGGACACCGGCCTGGTGGAGATCGAGGAGAGCGCGGAGGAGGACGCCGAGACCTCCGGGGACGGCGACGAGCTGCCCGGCGGCGCCGCGGCCGGCACCGCCACCCCCGGCGAGGAACTGGCGCTGCTGACCTCCGGCAGCCCGCAGGACATCCTGGACATCTGGCTCGGCGGCATGGAGACCGTACTGGCCGACGCCGTGGCCCCCGACCTCTCCGACATCGCCGACCAGATCGCCGAGGGCGGCGAGCTGGACCTCGACGCGATCGACTGGAACCCGGAGGAGGAGGCCGAGCTGCTGGACGGCATCCTCGGCAACCTCTACCTGCTCACCGCCCTGAACGAGGACCCCGGGCAGGCCGTGCCGCTGCCCGCCCTCGCCGCCTCCATGATCGTGCCGGACGACATGGACGAGCCGACCGACGACATCCTCGAAGAGGTGTCCGAGGCGATGATGCGGCTCGACGACCAGTTCCGGGTGCTGGAGCCGATCGGGCTGGTCGCCTACCAGCCGGTGGACGAGGCGCTCATCGAGGAGCTGGACGAGGACGGCGCCACGGTCCTCCCCCAAGGGCCTTCGACAGGCTCCGGTCCAGGGGGGACCCCCACCGCCGAGCCTCTGGAGGACGAGGACGTCTCCCGCTACGGCATGGTCCGCCTCACCCCGCTCGGCGTCTACGCCGTACGCGCCCGGATGCTGGACGCGGGCGTCGACGCCCCGGCCGTCGGCGACCTCACCGACAAGGGCGCCGACGTCCTCCTGGACGCCCTGCCCGGCTACCCGGAGCCCCTGGCGCAGGCCGAGTCCGAGCAGTGGCTCGCGGCCCGTACGCCCGTCGACGCCGCCCGCGACCTGCTCGCCGCCGCCCGCGGCAACGACGAGGACGGCCCGCTGCGCCGGCTGGCCTGCCAGCAGACGCTGTCGCTGGCCGGACCGGAGGCCGAGCCCGCGCTGCGCGAGGTGCTCGACGACGGGCAGCTGGGCGGCCTGGCCCGGGTGTGGCTGGCCGAGCACGGCGCCACCGACATCCCCGAGCCGACCCAGGACATGATCTTCTGGCTGACCGTGGACACCATCGCGGCGCAGCTCGGCGCGGCCGAGGCCGACGAGGAGAGCGCGGCCGAGCTGCGCGGCCTCGTCGAGGGCGTGGTCGGCCAGCACAACGGCTTCTTCGACGCCGCCTGGCGGGTGGACCACCCGGCGACCGCCGACGTACTGGAGGCCATGGGCCGCCTCCACCCGGACAAGAAGGCCGCCAAGGAGGCCCGTAAGGCCGCCTTCAAGGCACGGTCCCGGCAGGGCGACTGAGCGGCGGACGCGCCCGCGCACGCGCAGGCTCCCCGGCTTCCCGAGGAGCGCACGCGCCCCTGTTGACCTGAGGTGCGTGCCTGCCCCGGTCCCCCGGGAGCGCACGCGCCTCCGGGAAACCGGGACCCTCACGACCGGCGGGCGGCCGGAGCAGCACGGTGCTCCCGCCGCCCGCCGGCGTCTTCCGCGGCGGTGCGCCGTCAGCACACCGGCCGGGTCAGCACACCAGCTGTGTCGTGTGGTTGAACGAGGTGGACTGGCCGTTGAAGCCGTAGGTGCCGCGGTAGGACAGCGGGACCTGGAACTGGCCGATGATCGTGACCGTCGCGGCGCAGTTGCCGCCGCTGCCCGGACGCTTGGCGTCGATCCGCAGCGAGGTGCCGATCGAGCCGCCGGTGATGTCCCACGGCGCGCCGCAGATGCCGGTGGTGATCCGGCCGCCCGTGATGACGTTGGTGTTCGGGTTGTAGTTGACCTCCATGTCGAAGGTGAGCGCCTGGTTGTGGAGCGCCATCTTCTGGGTGACCTGGAGGGCCTCGGCGGAGACGTCGCGCTGTACGGCGAACGCCTCGTCCCGGGTCTTGACCTCGGAACCCTGGGCGTTGACGAACTGGTGCTCGTGGCCCGGCCCCTTCTTCTTCTGCGCTGCGCTTGTCATGGCTCTCCCTAGGGCTCGGTGGGTCAGGCCAGCTGCTCGGCGACCTCGACGCGCAGCAGCGCGCGGACGGTCTCGATGTGGTTGACGATGGTCACCGTCGAAGAGCCCGCGAAGAGCAGACCGACCGCGACGTTGTCCAGCGAGGTCACCAGCGAACCGGAGTCGCCGCCCGCCGAGATGTTCGTGGTCATGATCTGGTCCTTGAAGCGCGCCGTGCCGGCCGAGCCGTAGTTGACGTCGACCGTGGCGTCGGTGGAGACGATCCGCCCGAAGCTGATGTTGGTGGTCCGGCCGGTCTTCTTGACCAGGTCGCCCACCGCGACCGACGACTTGCGGCGCCACGCGCGCGGCGCGCCGCTGAAGTACTGCTGCCGGGTGGCGTCCTCGAACTCGACCTTCGCCAGCGCCGCGTCCACCACGTTGTTGTGCTGCGTCAGGGGGATCTGCGGGGCGAACTGGATCGAGATGAAACGGTCCAGCGTGCCGATCCGGTCCGCGGGGTCCGTACCGCCGTCGAACTTGCCCGGCTGCAGGACGGAGCTGCCCAGCGGCGCCCGGTTGGAGTCCGCCAGGACGTGGTTGTTGCTCAGGATGTAGAACTTGCCCGGTACGCCGAGGCCGGGCGCCGGCGGGTTGGTCTGGGCGCCGGGCAGGAAGTCGTACACCACGCTGCCCAGCGTGCCGGCGGTGACCTGCACGTTGCCGACCGAGAAGCCGGCCGGGCAGGGGCGCATCCGGCGCTTGAGGAGCTGCGGCTCCAGGGCGCTGCCGAGCTGGCTCAGCTCTTCGAGCAGCGGCTGGGCGAGCGCGCTCATCCGGCCGCCGTTGGTCCCCAGGCCCTGTTCCTGCGCCATGGACCGGCCCTGACCGCCCGGTACGCGCTGCTGGGCCTGCGCGGAGATGTGGCCCACGGCCAGGACGTCGGTCGGGGTACCGTCGTCCATCTCCCGCGGAATCACGTCCCGTTCGGGGAGCATCGACTCCGGGACCTTCTGCGTGACGAAGACCAGGACGGCTTCCTCGCCCGTGGGCTCGCCGTTGACCCACTTCACACCGTGACCGAAGCCGACGACGTTCGCGGTCGGGTTCTGCGGGTGCATGAAGTCGGAAAGTGCCTGTTGGCGGGAGGTGTCGCTGACCTGACCGCCGGTGGGTCCGCGCATCATCTCGGGCTGGTTCACACCAGACCACCTCTTCCCCGGTGGGCGTCCCGCGCGGCTCTCGGCCGAGCGCCCGTGCCGTACGAGCGGGAGTGCTCCTGCGCACGGGCGGACACGGCCCTGGGCGGGACCGCGTTCGCTTCACGAGCCCGGGCCGGCACGGCGGCGGGCTCTCAGGGGAGGGCGGGAACCCGGCACGGACCGCTCCCCGGGCGGCTCCGTGCGGCTGCGGGCGCTCCGCTCTCCCTACGGGTGATGCAGGTAGGGACTGTCTATTGCCGTGCCGGTCGGCGGTCAAGGAGGTACGCGATAAATCTTGCGCTTACTGAGCAAATGCCACAGATGACCTTGTTTGCCATGGTTTTCCGGGCCGTAGGGAAACGCTTCCCGACATCGCGGCGTTGTGCGGGGTTCAACCGGTGTTCGCCGCGGCGCGCGAAGGTGTGCGGCGCAGGGGCGTGTCCACGAAGTCCCGTCGTCCGCCCGCAGGGCAGGCGGGACTTCGCGGACCCGCTCTGGGACAGGGCACACCGAACCCGCCGTCCAGGAGATGACATGCCGCTCACCCGCAGAGACTTCGCCAAGCGCTCCGCCGCCGGTGCAGGCGTCGCACTGACCGGCAGCGTAGGCGTCCTGGCCACCGCGCCCGGCGCCATCGGACAGGAGGTCCCGGAAACGGACGTGGCCGCCCCGGCCGCCGGCACACGACGGCGCGCCCCCGGATACGGGCCGCTCCTCCCGGACCCGGCGGGCATCCTCGCCCTGCCCGCCGGATTCACGTACCGGATCATCACCCGGACCGGCGTCACCAAGCTGGAGAGCGGCGAATCCACCCCCTCCAACCACGACGGCACCGCCGCCTTCGAGGGCCCGCGCGGCACCACCCTGCTCGTCAACAACCACGAGCTGAAGGGGCCGCGCGCCAAGTGGCCGCACCCCGTACCGCTCGCCGAGGGCCTGGTCTACGACCCGGCGGCGGCCGGCGGCTGCACCGTCGTCGAGGTCTCCCGGGACGGCACGCCCGTCGGCGAACGCGTCGGCATCGCCGGCACCTCCACCAACTGCGCGGGCGGGCGCACCCCCTGGGGCACCTGGCTGACCTGCGAGGAGACCGAGGACAAGGCCGGCCAGAACGGCATGACCAAGGACCACGGCTACGTCTTCGAAGTCGACCCCCAGGCCCCGCACGACCCGCACGGCCCCCGCGCCGCCCGCGCCCCCCGCCCCATCAAGGCGCTGGGCCGCTACGCCCACGAAGCCGTCGTCGTCGACCCCAAGCGCGGCCACCTCTACCTCACCGAGGACGCCGACCGCCCCAACGGCCTCTTCTACCGCTGGACCCCGCCGCACGGCTTCGAGCACGGCCGCGGACGGCTGCGCGGCCTCGCCGACGACGCGGGCGTGCTGGCCGCGCCCCGCTGCTACGACTCCGGCGGCCGGTTCGTCGACGACCTCTCCCGCGCGACGAGGACCGGCACGGTCTACGGCGTCGACTGGGCGGAGGTCCCCGACCGCGACGCCCGCACCACCCCCGTACGCAAACAGTTCCCCGACGGGGAGATCACCCGCGCCCGCAAGCTCGAAGGCATGTGGTGGGCCGATGGCGGCGCCTACCTCGTCTCCTCCTTCGCCCGCGAGGAGAGCCCGGTCCGCCACGACGGCCAGGTCTGGTTCTACGACCCGCGCCGCCGCACCCTGACCCTCAAGGTGCTGCTCGGCGTCAACCCCGCCCCCGGCGAGGACGGCGCCTTCGACGGCCCCGACAACATCACCGTCTCCCCGTACGGCGGGCTGATCATCGCCGAGGACGGGGAGGGCGTCCAGCACCTCTTCGGCGCCACGGACGACGGCCGTACGTACCCCATCGCCCGCAACGATCTCAACATCGGCACCGCCGGCGCCCCCGCGTACAGCGAGTTCACCGGCCCGGTCTTCTCGCCCGACGGCCACACCCTGTTCGCCAACATCCAGGAACCGGGGATCATGCTGGCGATCAGGGGGCCGTGGCGGCGGCAGCGGTGACCGCCGCGCGGTCGTAGGACGTATGGGGCGGGGCGTGCTCGGCGGGTACGGCCGGGCGTACTCGCCGGGTACGTACGTGGCCGGCGCGCCCCGCCAGGAATCCCCACCGGAGCGCGCACGTTGCACCAGGTGTGAGCACGCGGCGCAGTACGACGACACAAACAGCCGAGGAGCGGGCGGCCGGGGCCGGGGGCTCGTCCCGCGACTCCGGCGACCCGACCGGCCGCCTCCGGACCACCCCCTTCTCCCTCCTCGACCGCTCCCGCACCCGCCAGGGCCACCCGGAAGCCGAGGCGCTCCGCGACACGGTGGCCCTGGCGCAGCACGCCGAAGCGCTCGGCTACCACCGCTTCTGGGTCTCCGAGCACCACAGCGTGCCGGGCGTCGCCGGTTCGGCACCGACCGTGCTCGCCGCCGCGGTCGCCGCCGCGACCTCCCGCATCCGGGTCGGCACGGGCGGCGTCATGCTGCCCAACCACCGCCCGCTGGTCGTCGCCGAACAGTTCGGGGTGCTGGAATCCCTCTTCCCCGGCCGTATCGACATGGGCCTCGGCCGGTCCGTCGGCTTCACCGACGGCATCCGCCGCGCCCTCGGCACCGACAAGGACGCCGCCGAGTCCTTCGCCTCCCAGCTCGCCGAACTGACCGCCTACTTCACCGACGGCCCGCGCCCCCACCCACAGGTGCACGCCCGCCCGGCGGAAGGCCTGCGCGTCCCCGCGTTCGTCCTGGCCACCGGCGCGGGCGCGGACATCGCCGCCCGCGCGGGCCTGGCCCTGGTCATCGGCGACCTGCGCGGCCGCGAAGCGATGCGGGCCGCCATCGACCGCTACCGCGCCGCCTTCGAGCCCTCCCCGCTCTGGCCCCACCCGTACGTCATCGTCTCCGGCACGGTCGCCGTGGCCGAAACCCGCGAGGCGGCCCGCGACCTGCTGCTCCCCGAAGCCTGGTCGATGGCCTACTCCCGCACCCACGGCGTCTTCCCGCCCCTGGAACCAGCCGAAACGATCACCGCCCGCGAACCGTCCATGCCTCCGAAGGCCCGCGCCTACTACGATTCCGCCCTCACCGGCCACATCCACGGCACAGAAACAGAGGTCGCCGCCGAACTCGACGCCCTGCTCACCTCCACCGCCGCCGACGAATTCCTGGTGACGACCAGCACGTACGACCGGACGGGGTTGCTGGAGTCGTATGAGCGGCTGGCTCGGGTGGTGGGGGTGGCCCGATCGGGTCGGGGAGCGGCGTAGGCAGTCGCGAACTCTTGGGGAATGGCCGTGATCGAAGCAGTCGTGTTCGACATAGGAGAGACCCTCGTCAGCGACGAGCGGTACTGGCGCGACTGGGCGGACTGGCTCGACGTACCGCGGCACACCCTGTCCGCCCTCGTCGGGGCGGTGGTCGCCCAGGGCCGAGACAACGCGGACGCCATCCGCCTGCTGCGGCCCGGCATCGGCATCGGTGCCGAGTACCGGGCGCGGGAAGCGGCCGGGCGGGGCGAGCGCATCGACGAGGCCGACCTGTATCCGGATGTGCGGCCCGCGTTGTCCGCACTGCGTGAGGCCGGGGTCCGGGTCCTCGTCGCGGGGAACCAGACCGTCCGGGCCGGTGCGCTGCTGCGTGGCCTGGAGCTGCCCGCCGACGCCGTCGCGACATCGGGCGACTGGGGGGTTGCCAAGCCCCGGCCCGAGTTCTTCGGGAAGGTCATCGCCCTCGCCGGCACCGCCCCCGAGCGCATCCTGTACGTAGGCGATCACCCGGCCGACGACATCGAGCCCGCACACGCCGCGGGCCTGCGGACGGCACACATACGCCGTGGCGCGTACGGACACCTGTGGGCCGGCACCCCGGAAGCCGCCCTGGCCGACTGGCACATCGACGGCTTGGCCGAGCTGTCGGCCCTCGTCGGGGCGTGAGCCGACCGGCGGGAAGCTGCTCACGGATGCGGGCCGGCCAACGCGCCCACCGTCTCCAGCGCCAGCCGCCACGGATAGCCGTCCAACTGCTCACCACCGGTGCCGGGCGCATGCGGCTCCCAGGCGCCCGGCCCGTACAGCACCCGCACCCCCAGCTCGCGCAGTACCCGCACCGACCGCCGGGTGGCCGGGTGCGCGTCCAGCGCCGTCGACCAGAACGGCAGCGCGACCACCGGCAGCCCGAGCCCCACCGCCTCGGTGAGCAGACCGAGCGCGTACGTGTCGGCGATGCCCGCCGCCCACTTGTTCACGGAGTTCATCGTCATGGGCGCCACGATCACCGCATCCGCCGGTGGATTGCGCTTCTCCTCACCGGACCGGCGCCAGTCACTCCGCACAGCCCGCCCGGAAGCGGCCTCCACCCCGGGCACGTCGATGAACGCGCCGGCCTCGGCCGCGGGCGTGGCGATGACGCACACGTCCCAGCCTTCGGTGACGGCGGCTTCGATCAGCCGGATGACCTGGGAGGCGGGGCCGGCGGCGCAGACGATGATGTAGAGCACCCGTGGCGTGCTCATACGGGTACCTGCGCCCGGTTCGCCAGCGCGCGGAGCCAGGGAGCGCGTCCGGCGCGGTCACGTTGCAGCAGTTCTCCGATCAGTTCCCGCGTCACAGAACGAGACCGTACCTCCTCCGGCGCGGCATGCTCTGCGGCCAGCAGCGCGCGAGCCGCCGATTCCGTACGGCCGCAGACGTGCAAAGCGCGCGCTACGTCCGACCAGTACGTTGCTCGTCTCTCGGCCACCGCGAGCTGTGCGGGGATCACGGTCCGTGCCGCTTGCAGGGCGTGCCCGGCGTCGCCGAGCGCGAGGGCGATGGACAGCCGGTGCAGCGCTACGTTGTTCGCTCCGAACGCGGTCCACTGACGGTTTGTCGCCTCTTGCAGCAACGCGGAGGTACGTGCGGCTTCGTCGAGCAACTCCGCTGCCGCATCCCGGTCCTCGCCCAGCGCGGCAGCCCACGCTCCGCGCAGCAGCAGCGCGCCGAAAACCGCGACGTTGTCGGGTTCCGACCTGGACACCCGCCCGCTGAGACGGTCGACACCTGTTACCGCCACGCGCACCGCCTGCCTTCGGTGGCCGACGGCGGCGACGGCGTGGGTCAAAATCCGGTATGCCGAAGCGATCGCCGCCGGGGCCTCGGTCCGCCGGGCGGCTGTCGCCGCCTTTTCGGCCGCGATCCAGGCCGATGCCGCGTCGTCGTACTTGAGGAGCAGGGTTGCTGCCACGTGGTAAACATGGACCGCGAGCAGGTCCATGGCCTGCTGCTCGGGCAGCGCGGTTCCGGAACACTCGAACCGGGCCAGCAGAGCGGGCAACTGCCGCGTGAGCCGCGCGTAGCCACATGCCTGAACGAGCCGCTTGGCTTCTGCGATGTCCCGGCGCAGCGACTCGACGTTGCCCGGCTCCTGCGCGTTCACCGTGCCGGTGAGGACGTCCCGGATGCCGTCCAGCGGGTCGGAGCCGAGGACGTAAAGCACATCGTCGGGGCCGGTGGGGATCGCTGCCGAGCCGACCACGGCAAGAGAGCGGGACACGAAAGTCCGCCGCCGCATCTCCCCTTCGTCCTGGGGAGGCGCGAAAATGCCGTTCGCCTCCATAGGCAGAGGCCGTACGCGGCGCCGGAAGCCGAGAGCTTCAGGCGGGCTTCCGAAGAGAGCTGTGAGTACGGTCCGTGTCGTGGGGTGGGGCCATCCTGGGGTGTGGGACTCCCACCGCCGTACTTGGCGCACCGTCACTGTCGCATCGAGGCCCAGCTCGAACGCCTTGTCCTGGAAAGCAATGACGAACTCGTCCTGGGTGTGCAGGCCCGCCCTGATACGGGCCCTGACAAGAAGCGGGTTTCCCGGCGGGCCTGGCATGGCGTACCTCCGCGTGTTGCGTCTCGGCTCAGAGTAAGGGCGCGGAGGGGCCGCCAGGACGCGGATGTCCTGGCAAATGTCCTCAGGCATTGCCTCCTGCGTTGCCTCGTACTGGAGCGGTGGCTGCGGTGTTCTTGGCAGCATGACGATTCCCACGAAGAGCAGTGCCTCTGCTTCCCTCCCCGACTGGATTCCCCGTGGAGCGGGACTGCGTGTGGTGCGTGATGTGGCCGCGCTCGGGGTGGACGTGGTGTGGCTGGGGCGGCCGGTGGGGGAGCAGGTGTTGAGGCGACTGGGTGGAAGGTCCGGGGCGGTCATCGAGGACCACCGGTGCACGGTCGGGATGTGCTGGTTGGTGCCCGCCGGGACGGCTGGTGGGGTGTGGTTGCCGTTGTGGGGGGATGCGGGGGTGGGCACTGCCCTGTATGTGCCGGGGTTGGAGATGCGTAATGAGCGGTTGTGGTGGCGGGTACGGCCGGACGCTGGGGCGTTGGTCACGAGCCCGGTGACCCTGCGGGCGGCTGTCATCGCGGTGGAGGGCGCCTTGTGATCGGGTGCGCGGACTGCGGTTCCGTACGGAACGTGACTGTCATCGGCACCGTGCATACGGCCAGTGGCGGCGGGGCCGATGTCGGGCTGTGCGGGGGGTGCGACGAGAGGCGGAGGAGACGGGCCGGGGGCGGTACCCGCCTGCGCGGGGTCACCCCAGGTGGAGGTCAGGTTGTCAGAGTGCCGCGCCGCCCGGTTTGACCGTGCCGCGGACGGTGCGGGAGTCGACGAGTTCGGCCGTGGCGGTGATTTCCCGTTCGCCGGCGGAGTGGCGGATGAATCTGGCCATCATGATGCCCGTGGGCGGCTCGGAGTGGGTGGGGTCGGAGCGGACCGGTTCTTCGCCGGTCCGGACGTCGAGCAGGGGCGGTTATGCCGAAGAGTCGCGCTCCTGCACCGACGAAATTCATAGCAAAGCGCCCCATCAGTCCGGCCGTCAGGAGAACAGCGCGCGGTAGGTCTGGTAGCCGGAACCGTAACCAGGGGCGCCGCGACGAACTCATTCACATGATTTTCCGGCGCCCAGGTAAATTCATCGGGAAGGGGGTGGCATCGGAAGGCATTCCGAAGCTGCTCGCGAAAGCGCTGAGCTAAGGAAAGGTTGTCGGTACGCAGGGTGGAGGCCGGCCGATCTATGAGACCGTATTCAATGGCAGGGTCCATCGAGTCGCCATCTCGGTGGGCGACAACGGTTTCATAATTGGGGCGAATCCGGCATGAGTGAGCAAGAGGAACCTCGTCATCTTCTGGTGCAGGCACGGGGAGATGACTCACCCCTGTTCACTTCGACCGCGGACTTCTACGCGGATGCTCCGGATGACTTCACGATCGGTGTGCCGATGGGTGATCCGGCCCTGGGCTTCTCGGAGGGCCTGGCACGCGACCTCGCCTCTTGGAATGCCGTCCGTCTGCCGGAAGGTTCCACCGCCAAAGCCGCACTGCGCAAACACGTCAAGACCGGCCTCGGACTTGCCCAGTCCGTGGCGCGGCACCTGGGGCCGAAGTGGGTCGTGCGCTACTGGGACGCGCGGCACGGCACGGCGAAGTTCGTGTGCTGGGGGTGCTCACGCCTGCACTGGACCCTGGAGTCGCACGGCACGCCACCGCATCCCCTTCACATAACCATGATGGCCGAGTTCCACTGGGGGCCTTTCCGCGCGGAGGGGTTCGGTGACTTCATGCCGGACGACCCCGCGGCTGCCCTCGGTCTGCCCGACGATCTGGTGGACGACCTGTATGCCTGGGCCATCGACTTCGATGCCGAGTTGAATTGGTACGTGGCGGAGCGCGACGAAGAAGGTCATGCCGCTCAGCGCATCGAGTTGGAAAGCAGGGGCGAGGAGTTGGCTCATCGGGTCGCCCGTTCACTGCAACCGGGGCGGACGGTGATATACGCCGGCCTTGCCTGATGCCTCTCCGCAAGACGGCTTCTGCGGTTGTTGAGCTGCGGATGCCGTCCTGCCGGGCTGCCAGTTCCCGGGATGCCGGAGCGCTGAGCCGAGTGCGGCTGCTGCCGGTGTGAAATGGCTGGGCCAAGGGAGTGGTGGGGGGCGGTGGCAGTGTGGCGCGGGCCCACAAGATCGTGACGGCGCGGAGGGCGCAT
>NZ_JBHWHY010000045.1:45431-86979 GCF_042732265.1 Streptomyces sp. NPDC059788
GCCCGGCCGGGGGCGGCCGGCGCGCTGCGCGGTGGGGGGCTGCGGGGGGTGTTAATGGGCGGGGCCTGGGGTGGGGGGGGCGCCTTTGGGGGCCCCCCACCACAATCATTTTCCTGGCCGAGGGGGTGCTCCATGCCGACTTCGGCATGGAGATCCGGTCGTCGCCCACGATCTTTGGCCGGTGGACCGGATGCCGCCCCTGGTGGGTCAGAGTGCCGCGCCGCCCGGTTTGACCATGCCGCGGACGGTGCGGGAGTCGACGAATTCGCCCATGGCGGTCATTTCCCATTCGCCGGAGAACTGGCGGATGAGTTTGGCCATCATGACGCCCGTGCGCGGCTCGGACTGGGTGAGGTCGAAGCGGACCAGCTCTTCGCCGGTCTGGGCGTCGAGCAGGCGGCAGTAGGCCTTGGCGACGTCGGAGAACTTCTGGCCGGAGAAGGAGTTCACCGTGAAGACCAGGCCGGTGACCTGCGGGGGGATGCCGCCGAGGTGGACGGTGATGGACTCGTCGTCGCCCGCGCCCTCGCCGGTGAGGTTGTCGCCGGAGTGCTGGATCGCGCCGTTCAGGATCTGGAGTTTGCCGAAGAAGCAGTTGTCGACCTTCTTGCGGTCCGGGCCGTAGGCGATCACGGAGGCGTCGAGGTCGATGTCCTTGCCGCGGTAGGCGGGCTCCCAGCCGAGGCCCATGCGGACCGAGGACAGGAGCGGGCGGCCGCCCTTGACCAGGGAGACGGTCTGGTTCTTCTGGAGGCTGACGCGGCCCTTGTCGAGGTTGATCTTGCCGGTGCCGGGCGCGGGGGCCGGTGCGGCGGGCGGCGGGGCCATGGGCGCCGGGGCGCCGGTGGGCGGGCCCCACTGGGCGGCGGGCGGAGCGGCAGGGGCCGCGGCCGGCGGGGCCGGGGGTGCCTGCGGGGCCGCGGCGGGTGCGGCCGGGGGTGCCTGCGGGGCCGGTGCGGCGGGCTCCTCGACGCTGACGCCGAAGTCCGTGGCGATGCCGGCCAGGCCGTTCGCGTAGCCCTGGCCGACGGCGCGGACCTTCCAGGCGCCGTTGCGCCGGTAGATCTCGACGACCACGAGGGCGGTCTCCGCGCCGAGCTGCGGCGGGGTGAAGGAGGCGATGACGCTGCCGCCGGCGGCGTCGCGGACCGTGCCGGTCGGTTCGGTGCCGGCGAAGGTGGCGCCGGGCGCGTCCAGGCTGGCGGTCACGACGATCTTCTCGATGTCGGCGGGCACCGCCGCGGTGTCCACCGTGATCGTGTCGCCCGCGCCGCCCGCGCCGGACGTGTGGGTCACGCCCGGGCCGGCCGGCTGGTTGTAGAAGACGAAGTCGTCGTCGGAGCGCACCTTGCCGTCGGCGGTGAGCAGCAGGCCCGACACATCGAGCCGCACGGGCGCGGTGACGTCCACCGCCACCCGCGAGGCGGTGAGCGGGAGGTTCGAGCCAGGAGTCATAGCGGTCATGCCGGGGATAACGAGTGGCCTTCCTTTGCGGTTCCATTACCGAGGGCCGGACGGGGCCGCGGTTTCCGTTCGCGGCCTCGCGGCCTCGCGGCCTCGCGGCCTCGCGGCCTCGCGGCCTCGCGGCCTGACGGTCCGGCAGCGGTCAGCGCCGTTCGCGGCTGTTGCCGAACAGCAGGCGGTAGGCGATGAGCAGGACCAGGGAACCGGCGATGGCGGCGATCCACATCGACGGGTCGTAGAAGTCCTTCGGGATCGGCTTGTCCAGGATCCTCGTGGAGAGCCAGCCGCCGATGAAGGAGCCGACGATGCCGATGAGGGTGGTGCCGACGAGTCCGCCCGGGTCCCGTCCGGGCAGCAGGACCTTGGCGATGACGCCCGCGATCAGTCCCAGTACGAGCCAGCTGACGATGCCCATGAATGCGTTCCTCGTTCCTGCGCAGTTGCGCAAATGATTGATACGCACACAAGGACGCCGTGCGGCGGCCGAGGGTTGCGTCGGCCGGCCCGGCGTGGCCGGGGCCACGGCCGCTCAGTACGGCCAGATGGGCGGATCGACGCAGAAGGCGCCGCCCAGGTGTGCGTGTTCCGGGTTGGCGGGGTCGAGTTCGCCGTGCGCGGCGACGAGTTCGGCGGCGTACCGCTCGGAGTCGTCCTGCGGCGCGTAGCCGAGCGAGCGGGCCGTGGTCAGGTCCCACCACAGGCGGGTGTTGGCGGAGGAGCCGTGGACGACGGTGTGGCCGACGCCCTCGGCGGTGAGCGCCGCGTGCAGCAGGCGCGCGCAGTCGGGCGGGCTCAGCCAGATCGAGAGCATCCGGACGGTGGTGGGCCGCGGGAAGCAGGAGCCGATGCGGACGGAGACCGTCTCGATGCCGTGCAGGTCCCAGTAGAGGGAGGCGAGGTCCTCGCCGAAGCCCTTGGACAGTCCGTAGTACGTGTCGGGGCGGTGCGGGGCGTCCACCGGGATCGCGCCGGAGCCGTCGGCGGGGCGCGGGGTGAAGCCGACGGCGTGGTTGGAGGAGGCGAAGACGACGCGGCGTACGCCCGCTTCGCGCGCCGCCTCGTAGAGGTTGTACGTGCCTTCGATGTTGGCGCGCAGGATCTTCTCGAAGGGGGCTTCGAGGGAGATTCCGGCGAGG
The DNA here is from genome assembly GCF_042732265.1 of Streptomyces sp. NPDC059788. NCBI lineage: Bacteria > Bacillati > Actinomycetota > Actinomycetes > Kitasatosporales > Streptomycetaceae > Streptomyces > Streptomyces sp. NPDC059788. The sequence goes on from NZ_JBHWHY010000045.1 coordinate 48,032, forward strand.
TGGATGATCGCGTCCACGCCGCGTACGGCCTGGCGGAGGGCTTCCTTGTCGGCCAGGTCGGCGGTGATGGCGTCCGGCGCGTCCTCGATCGCCCGCTGGTCGAGGAGGCGCAGGCGGTAGCCGTACGGGGGCAGCAGTTCGCGCATCAGGGTGCCGAGGCCGCCGGCGGCGCCGGTGAGCAGGACGGTGCGGGGTGCGGGCATGGCGCGGGACTCCTCCGGCCGGGCCATCGGCGGTGTGGCCGCAGGTGCGCCCGGCCGGGGCGGGGGCGACCGGGGTGGGGCCGGCCGGGCCCGGTGGCGTACGGCTTCATCCGCGGATGGCGTTCAGGTGGATGGACGAACGGAGTCACCGTAGGAAGGCGCGCCGGACGGGGTCAAGACGCTGGGCGGACCGGTCAAATCCGTTTGCGCGGTGCGATTTTCGGGCCGCCGACGGCGGTTTCGCGCCCTTGACCGGCCCGGGAGCGCTGCCCTAGCGTGAGCGCGTTCATGAGTATGGACACCAGTCAGGGACGTGTACGCGTAGTGGCTTCGCGGTGACATGGGTGCGCAGTGCGCGCGATGGTGCGTACTGCGCGGCGGTGCGAAGTGCGCGCGACGTGTCGTGTGCGTCCTGTACGAGCATGTCAGGGAGAGCCCGTGACCTCAGCCCCGCCGCTCGCCGAGCGCCTCGACGGACTGCTGTTCTTCCCCGTGACCGCGTACGGGCCCGACGGCGCCCCCGACCTCGCCGCCTTCCGTGCCCACGTACGCGGCGGCATCGACGCGGGCGCGGCCGCCGTCTTCGCCTGCTGCGGTACGGGCGAGTTCCACGCGCTGACCCCCGAGGAGTTCCGGGACTGTGTGGCGGCGGCCGTCCAGGAGGCCGCGGGGCGGGTCCCGGTGCTGGCCGGCGCCGGGTACGGCACGGCGCTCGCCGCGCGGTACGCCCGGCTCGCCGAGGAGGCGGGCGCCGACGGACTGCTGGCCATGCCGCCGTACCTCGTCGTCGCCGACCAGGCGGGCCTGCTGCGCCACTACACGGAACTCGCCGCCGCCACCGCGCTGCCCGTCATCGTCTACCAGCGCGACAACGCCGTCTTCACCCCGGCCACCGTCGCCGCCCTCGCCCGCACCCCCGGCGTCATCGGCCTCAAGGACGGCCTCGGCGATCTGGATCTCCTCCAGCGGATCATCAGCGCCGTACGGACGGAGGCGGAGGGGAAGGAGTTCCTGTACTTCAACGGGCTGCCGACCGCCGAACTCACCGGCCTCGCCTACCGCGGCCTCGGCGTGCGCCGGTACTCCTCCGCCGTCTTCGCCTTCGCGCCGGAGATCGCCACCGCCTTCCACCGCGCCCTCGCCGACGGCGACGACAAGCTGGTCGCCCGGCTGCTGGACGGCTTCTACCGGCCGCTGGTCGAGCTGCGCAACCAGGGCAGGGGCTACGCGGTCTCGCTGGTCAAGGCCGGTGTACGGCTGCGCGGGACGGACGTCGGCCCGGTCCGGCCGCCGCTCAGCGAACCGGCCCCGGAGCACGTCGAGGCGCTGGCCGCGCTGATCCAGCAGGGCCTGGCACTGGTCGGCGCGCAGGCGGCGGCGGGCGGCCGGTGATGCGCGCCGCCGCGTTCCTCTACCCGTGGGACGTGGCCGGCGACCCGTACGCCGCCCGCCGTGTCGCGGACCTCGGCGTCCAGCAGGTCACCCTGGCCGCCGCCTACCACTCCACCCGTGCACTGACCCCGCGCCACCCCCACCACCGCGTCGTCACCGCCCGGCACTCGGCCGTCCTGTACCCGCCGGACACCGCACGCTGGGCAGGCCGTGCCCTGCGCCCGTACCCGCAGGACTGGGTGGCGGGCCCGGACCCCTTCGGCGAGGCGGCGCGCGCGCTGGCGGACGCGGGCCTTGAGGTGCACAGCTGGGTCGTGCTGGCACACAACGGCCTCCTGGGCGCCGAGCACCCCGCCATCGCCGTACGCAACGCCTACGGCGACCGGTACCCGTGGGCGCCCTGCATTGCCCGCCCCGAGGTCCGCGCCTACCTCCGCGACCTGGCGGCGGAGGCGGCGGCGCGTCCCGGCGCGCGCGGCACCGAGCTGGAATCCTGCGGCTGGTACGGGCTGGCGCATCTGCACGCGCACGACAAGACCGGCGGCGTGCCGCTCTCCGGCGCCGCCCAGTACCTGATGTCGCTGTGCTTCTGCGAGGTGTGCGGGGCGGGGTACGCGGAGCTGGGTGTGCCGGGGGAGGAGGTGCGGCGCGCGGTCGTACGGGCGCTGGAGCCGGTGTGGAGAGGCGCGGACGGCGGAGGCGCAGAATCGGGCGGGGGCCGGGCGGGGGAGTGGCGCGGCGTCGGGAAGCTGCTCGGCGGCGAGCTGGCGGAGCTCGTACGGAGCTGGCGCGACGACGCCGCGCGCACGCTCCGGCGGGAGGTTGTGGCCGCCGTACGGGCTGCCGCCGACGACGGGTTCCGCGTGCTGCTGCACGCCGACCCGGCCGCGCACCGCTGCGGCGCCAACGCGGGCGTCGACCCGGCGGACGTCCTTGCGCACACCGACGGGGTGGTGGTGCCGTGCACGGGTGACGACGCGGCCCGTACGGATGCGCTGGCGCCGTTCGCGGACGTGCGGACGGCAGCCGGGGCGCGCCCGCGCCCACTCGCCGCCCCCGTCGTCGCCGCCAACCTCACCGTCGTCACCGCCCTGGGCGGCAGCCCCGGCACTCTCGCCGTCGACGCCGCGCACGCCGCGGCTCTCGGCGCCGACGAACTGCGGCTCTATCACGCGGGCCTGGCGGGCGACGGCGACCTGGCAGCCGTACGGAGCGGGCTGGCGTCCGTACGGAGCGGGACAGCGGCCGTACGGCGCGAGTCGGCGACCGCGCGCCGGGAACACGGCGGAGCCCGGAATTCCGCGGTCTGAAATTCCCGCCGAACGGCGGCGAAAGCGTGAAAACCCGCCGCCGCAATCACCCGTATCGGCTCCGGATATCGATTCCCTTTCCGCGGCCGGGCGTTGGCGGGCCCCGGCTCCACCACCCGAACCGCGCCGGTTTCGGCAGCGTACGGCCCTCTGGGCGGCTGCTCGGCGGGCCGTCCGGGCCTCTCGGCGGACCGTCCGGACCCCACGGTGTTTCGAATTCAGGTGCGGGGGTTCAGGTGCTGGGGCGAAATCCGTCCGGCCCATTCCGATGCGCCCGCGCCGCGCGGTGATCTACTACAACGCATTCCGTTTCGCGGCCGCGGTTCTCACGGTACATCCGGGGCCGCGTACCGGAAACGTCCACGTGCTCGCCGCCGCGTGCACCCGTGCGGGCACCGCGCGCACACCTGCGAGCACGACCCGAGAAGACCCTGGAAGGAACGTCATGACACAGCGCATTCTCGACCTCGACCGGGAGGAACTGGCCTCGCTGCGGGGCCGGGAGCTGACCGAGGCGGTCGCGGCCGCCGAGGGCCGCACGATGATCGCCGAGGTCTTCGCCGAGCGCGCGGCGCTCTCCCCCCACCCCGACGGCGACGCGGGCGTGCACAACATCGAGCTGGTCTCCGCCTTCGGCGCGGACATCGTGATCCTCAACCTCATCGAGCGGGCCTGGGACGGGGAGCGGCTGCGGCTGCCCGGTCTGGGCACGTTCACCAGTTTCGCCGACCTCGCCTCGTACGTGGGCCGCCCGATCGGCGTCAACCTCGAACCGGGCGACGTACCGGAGATCCGCCGGGCCGGTCCCGAGCAGGCCCGCCGCCTGGTCGACATGGGCGCCGCCCTGCTCTGTCTGACCGCCAACCCCGGCACCGGCGGCAGTTTCGAGGGCCTGGCCCGCGTCACCGACGAGCTGCGCCGGGGCCTCGGCGACGACGTGGCGCTGTGGTCCGGCAAGATGCACCACGCCGGACACCCCGAGCGGATCACCACCGGGCGGCTGACGGCGCTGGTGGACGCGGGCGCCGACGGCGTCGTGCTGCCGCTGCCCGGCACCATGCCCGGCCTCACCAAGGAGCGGGCCGCCGAGGCGGTCGCCGCCGTCCAGGACGCGGGCGCGGTGGTGATGGGCGCGATCGGTACGAGCCAGGAGGGCGCGCACACCGACATCGTGCCCCGACTGGCGCTGACCGCGAAGGAGATCGGTGTGGACGCGCACCACTTCGGGGACGCATTCCTGCCGGGCATGTGCGATCCGGAACTGCTCTACGCCTACTCCGTGGCGGTCCGGGGCCGGCGGCACACCTGGAACCGGATGGCGCTCAACGGGCGCGGCAACCGCATTCCGGGCTGAGGTGCCGGGGCCGGGGCCTTTCGCCGGGCGGTTCAGCCGCCGCGGCGCGGGGCCGGCTCCCGCTTCGTGGCGGTGAGGTGGGCGAAGACCACCACGTTGCCCAGGTACTCCTGACGGGACTTGTTGAAGCCGCCGCCGCAGGTGATCAGCCGTAGTTCGGGGCGGGAGGCCGGATCGTAGACCTTCTTGTCCGGGAAGTCGTCGCCGTCGTAGACCTCGACGGCATCGACGGAGAAGACCGCGGTCCGGCCGTCCGCGCGGACGACCTCCACCCTGTGGTTCTTCTTCAGGGAGCCGAGATTGTAGAAGGCCGCGGGCCCCGCGTGGTTGTCGACATGCCCGGCGATCAGCGAAGTGCCGGTCGTGCCCGGGGTGTTGCCGCCCTTGTACCAGCCGGCGAGGTTCTTGTCCTCCTCCGGCGGGGTCGCCAGGCCGCCGCTTTCGTCGAGGCCGAGGCCCGTCAGCGGCGCGTCCACCCCGATCGAGGGGATGCGTACGCGCAGGGGCCGCGAGGCCGGCATCGGCGGGGGCGGCGGGGCGGGCGTCGCGGACGGCCGGGAGCCCGGCGGGCCGGCGGCGAACCCCTGGTCGGCGGAGGGCTGCGGCGGCGGCGCCTGGGCCTGGGCGCCGTGGCCGATCAGCCAGATGCCGGTGCCCATCGCGCCCGCGGTGAGCAGGGCTATGACGCCTTGGTCGCCGCGGGAGCGGGAGGTGTGTCCCATGGCTGTCGTGCCTCCGGGTCTTCTGCGGACCGCGTGCCGTGGGCTGCGGACCGCGGGTGCGGGCTGCGGGGGCGGGACGCGGCGCACGGCACGCGGGCCGGGGCCGCGGCCGGGCGCTTGCTCCCGGCCCCCCGGCGTCCCGGGTACGGCAGGCGCGTCCGGGAGGCCGGGGCCGCCGGCCGGCGGACCGGGCTGTGCCGGTGCCGGCCGGGGCCGTGGGGCGTACCGGATCAGGCCGACCCGTCCGCGCGCCGGCGGCGCACCATCCACACGCCACCGGCAGCGGCTGCCAGCAGCACGCCCGCACCCGCGAGGATCTCCGTGGTGTTGGCGTCCTCGCTGGTGGCACCCAGGCCCGTCTTGGTCTTGCCGTGCGGGGTGGTGCCCGCGGTGACCTGCACCGTACCGGTGATCTCCCGGCCGTTGGCGCACTTGCCGCCGATGCCGTAGTTGCCCGGCTTGGTACTGGCGGGCACCCGCAGGGAGCCCTGCACGTTTTCGGTGTGGGTCTGGCCCTTCGAGGTCAGCGTGACCGTGCCGGCGCCCAGCGTGCTGGCGTCGACGCTGGCCGAGCCGTTCTTGCCGCAGTCGCTGCTGTTGAGGTTGACCGACTTGCCGGCCTGGACCGGGTTGGGCGATATCTCGATCTTGCCGAAGTCACCGGCGAACACCGGGCACGCGGTCAGGCCGAGGGCGGCGACGGACAGGGCGGCACCGGTGAGAACGCGAGTGGAACGCATGTCACGAACCTCCACGAAGCGCGGCCGCGGCACACCAGTGCGCCGCAAGGAAGTTGGGGGAGTTCCGCGCTTCCTGATTCCGAGGTAAGCGGCCGGGCGCGCCGGGAGCCTGTTGACGCGATGTCAGAACTCCCGTACCTCTTCGGCGTGTCGCGCATGATCGGTTACGTTTCAGCAGGTCAGGCGGGAGGTGGTGGTGACGTTCGGTGACGTGGCGCATTGGGTTGAACGGGTGACGGATTTTTCCCGCGGAATGTGCTGGTGACGCTGCGCGATCGGGTGTGACGCAGGGTGTCCGGACGGGTGAACGTCCGGCGCTCGGTACGCCTGTACGGGGGCACGGGCGGCGCCCGGAGCCGGAACCCGGCCCCGCGCCCCGCCGCGTCAGCCCGCCCGGACGAACCCGCTCTCGTACGCGGCGATCACCGCCTGGGTGCGGTCCCGCACCCCCAGCTTGGCCAGCACCCCCGCGACATGCGTCTTGACCGTCGCCGGGCCGACCCCCAGCCGCTCCGCGATCTCCGCGTTCGTCAGGCCCTTGGTCATCAGCCGCAGCACGTCCGCCTCGCGGTCGGACAGGCGCGCCCGCAGGGCCCGCGCCGTCTCCCGCGCGGTCCGCGCCCCCGCGTACCGGGCGGCCAGCTCCCGTACCGCCGCCGGGAACAGCAGCGAGTCGCTGCGCGCCACCATCCGTACCGCCTGCACCAGGTCCTCCACTCCGGCCCGCTTCAGCAGGAAGCCGCTGGCGCCGGCGCGCAGCGCGTCGTACACGTACGCGTCGTTCTCGAAGGTCGTCACCACGATGACGCGGGGCGGGTCCGCCATGCCCGCCAGTACCTGCCCGGTCGCGCGGATACCGTCGATCTCCGGCATCCGCACGTCCATCAGCACGATGTCCGGGCGCAGTTCGCGGATCATCGGCACGGCCTCGGCGCCGGTGGCCGCCTCGCCGACGACCTCCATGTCCGGCTCGGCGCCGAGGATCGCGCGCAGCGCCGTACGCACCATCCGCTCGTCGTCGGCGAGGACGATACGCAGCGGGGGAGCGGGGGCCCCTGAGGTGTCGCCGGTACGGGCGGCCGGGCGCCCCTCGTCCGGGCCGCTCACCGGGCCGCCCCCAGCGGGAGCCGTACGGCCAGCCGCCATACGCCGTCCCGGCCCGTGGCCCGCGCCTCGCCGCCCAGCAGACGGGCGCGTTCGGCGATGCCGTGCAGGCCGCGACCGCCGCCGGAGCGGGGCGCGCCCGCGCCCGTACCGCTTGGCGCCTCCACCCGCGCGCTCTCCACCACATCATCCACTGCGTCCCCCATCGCATCGCCCACTACGTCCCCCATCGGGTTCTCCATCGTGATCCTCAACTCGTCCGCTTCCAGGGCGATCCGCAGCCGGACCGGTACGGCACCGGCGTGCCGCAGCGCGTTGCTGAGACCTTCCTGCACCATTCGGTACGCCTCCCGTGAGACCAGCGGCGGCAGCCGCCCGCACCCGTTGTCGACGTCCGCGCCGATCCGCAGCCCGGCGGCGCGGGAACGGTCCAGCAGCCCGTCCAGGCCGTCCAGCGTCGGCGCGGGCGCGGTGCGGCGGCCGTCGCCGTCCTCCCGCAACAGGCCCAGAACGGTGTCGAGTTCGGCGACCGCGCCGCGGGTGGTCTCCTCGATGGCGGCGAGCGCCTGCCGCGCGAACTCCGGGTCAAAGTCCAGCACCCGGCGGGCCGCGCCTGCCTGGAGGGTCACCGCGCTCAGCGCGTGCCCCACGGAGTCGTGCAGTTCGCGGGCGAGCCGGTTGCGGGAGGCGAGGTCGGCGGCCCGGCGTTCGGCGGCGGCCAGCCGGTCGGCGGGCGTACGGCCCAGCAGTACGGGCGCCAGGCGGGCCAGCAGCGCCCCGGCCGCCCAGGAGGTGCCCGCCACCAGGGCGAGCAGCGCGAGGCCGAGGAGCGGGGCGAGTACGCCGCCCGCCAGTGCCGGCCAGCCGATTTCCTCGTGCCGCAGCGGGTCCGCGAACGGCAGGAGGAGCAGCATCACGGCGGCGGGCGGCGCCGCCAGCGTCATGCCGCTGACGATGCCGCCGGCGGTCAGGTGCGCCACGAACCACAGGGCCGTACGGCGTCGGGCGGCCCACGAGTCGGCGGGCTCCTCGGCCAGTTCGGCCGCCACGTCCGGCGGCAGGCCGCACAGCGACCGCGTCGCGGTCGACTCCAGCGTGCGCAGCAGCGGGAAGAGCAGCGCGCTGAGCGCGACGAGCGGCAGCGCCGCGCCGAACGCGATGAACTGCCACGGAAAGTCGGAGAACGGGTCCACGCCGTCGAAGAGCAGCGGCACGAGGACCGTCATCAGCAGGAAGTACGGCATCAGCAGGGCGCCGCCGAGGATGAGGTGCACCCAGCGGCGGAGGGTCACCCGCATCGCGCCGCCCGCGGGGTGGCGCCGGTGCGGGCGGGGAGCATCCCGACGATCATCCGCACAGCGTAGGCCAGGCCCGTCGGCGGCGCGGACGGCTTCCGGGCGGGTGCCGCGCGGGACGGGCGGTGGTCGGTCATGCCCCCAGGATCGCGGCCTCCGTACGCCGGGGCCTCGGCCCTGACGACGATCCGCCTCCGCCGCGCGGGGGAGGCGGGCCGCCGTTGCCGCCGTCTGCCGGGCGCGAAGCCCCGGGCGCACGGCGCCGGGTGTACGGCGTACGGCCCGGGCGTGCGGCCCGGCTTCGCGTCCCGTCCGGCCTCAGAGGCGTCGCGTGGCCAGGGTCAGCCGGTCGCGGGCGTCGAACAGCGCGTCCTTGATCAGCTGCTCGTGCCCCGGGGTCAGCCGGGCGACCGGCACCGAGCAGCTGACCGCGTCCCGCGCCGGGGTGCGGTACGGGATCGCCACGCCGAAGCAGCGCAGGCCCAGCGTGTTCTCCTCGCGGTCCACGGCGTAGCCCTGTTCGCGCACCAGGCGCAGTTCCCCGATGAGCTGCTCGCGGTCGGTGATGGTGTGCTCGGTCAGGGCGTCCAGCTTCTCCGGGAGGAGCGCCCGGACCTGCTCGTCGGTGTAGGTCGCGAGCAGCGCCTTGCCCAGGGACGTGGAGTGGGCGGGCAGCCGGCGGCCGACGCGGGTGAACGGGCGCAGGTAGTGCTGGGACTGGCGGGTGGCGAGATAGACGACGTTGGTGCCGTCCAGCCGGGCCAGGTGGATGGTCTCGGTGGTGTCGTCGGAGAGCCGGTCCAGGGTGGGGCGGGCGGCGGCCACGACCTCGTCGCCGTCGATGTACGAGGTGCCGACCAGCAGGGCGCGCACACCGATCCCGTACCGGGTGCCGGTGGCGTCGGTCTCCACCCAGCCCAGTTCGACGAGGGTGCGCAGCAGCATGTAGAGGCTGGACTTCGGGTAGCCCACGGCCTCCTGTACGGAGGCGAGGCTGTGCATACCGGGGCGGCCCGCGAAGTACTCCAGCAACTCCACCGTGCGCACAGCGGACTTGACCTGCGCTCCGGTGGTCTCGGCAGCGGACATCGGCCTTGACCCCTCAGTTCGGACAGCCATAGAGTCCCAGCGGACATCACATTCACCACCTGGGACAGCGTTCAGCATACCGAACGGCATCCTGGGCGCGGCAACAGTTCGCTGGGAGGAATGCGCGGTGGCAGCAGCACCAGTCTGGAGTGCCGACCCCCGAACCGGGAAGCGGCGCGAGCAGGTTGCGGTGGAGGCCACGGCCGCCGGGGTCGACGCCGCCGTACGGGCCGCGCACGACGCCCGCGGCGCGCTCGCCGACCGCGGCGTACGGGCCGCCCTGCTGCGCCGCGCCGCCGATCTGCTGGACGGCGCCGGGGAGCGGATCGTCGAGGCCGCCGACGCGGAGACCGCGCTCGGACCCGGGCGGCTCACCGGCGAACTCGCCCGCACGACGTACCAGTTGCGCGCGTTCGCCGAGGTGGTCGAGGACGGCGCCTTCCTCGACGTACGGATCGACCACGCCGACCCCGCGCTCACCCCGCCCCGCCCCGACCTGCGCCGCCACAAGATCCCGCTCGGTGTCGTCGCCGTCTACGCGGCCGGCAACTTCCCGCTCGCCTTCTCCGTGCCCGGCGGCGACACCGCCAGCGCGCTCGCCGCGGGCTGCCCGGTCGTCGTCAAGGCCCACCCCGACCACCCGGCCACCTCCGAACTGAGCGCCGCCCTGCTGCGCCGCGCCGCCGCCGAAGTAGGCGTACCGGAAGGCGTGATCGGCCTGGTGCACGGCTTCGAGGCGGGCATCGAACTGGTCCGGCACCCGCTCGTCGCCGCCGCGGGCTTCACCGGATCGGTACGCGGCGGACGCGCCCTGTACGACGAGGCCGCCGCCCGCCCCCGCCCGATCCCCTTCCACGGCGAACTCGGCAGCCTCAACCCGGTCGTGGTCACCGAGGCCGCCGCCGAGGAGCGCGCCGAGCAGATCGGCACCGGCCTCGCCGGGTCGATGACCCTCGGCACCGGTCAGTTCTGCGTCAAACCCGGACTGGTCCTCGCGCCGGCCGGCCCGGCCGGCGACCGCCTGGTGCGCTCCCTGACGGACGCCGTCGGCAACACCGAGGCCGGAGTCCTCCTGGACCACCGGATGCGGGACGCCTTCATCGACGGCGTACGGGAGCGCGCCGCGCTGCCGGACGTGCAGGCGCCGGTGACACCCGGCGCGGGCGGCGAGCACACCGTCAGCGCGGGCTTCCTCACCGTCCCGGCGGCCCGGCTCGCCGAGGACGGCGGCACCCACGACCTGCTGCTGGAGGAGTGCTTCGGGCCGGTCACCGTCCTCGTGCGCTACACCGACGACGCCGAGATCGGCGCCGTACTGGCCCGGCTGCCCGGCAACCTCACCGCCACGCTCCAGCTCGGCGCGGCGGAGTGCGCGGGGCCCGGGGCGGACGGGGACGCGCTGCCCGGCGCGGACGGGAACGCAGGCGGGGACGGGAACGGGGCCGGGAACGCGGACGCGGGCGGAGACGATGACGCCACGGGGCGCGGCGCGCGGCTGCTGGCCGCGCTGACCCCACTGGCCGGCCGGGTCCTCGTCAACGGCTGGCCGACCGGCGTCGCCGTCGCCCCCGCCCAGCACCACGGCGGCCCCTACCCGGCCACGACCTCCACCAGCACCTCCGTCGGCGGCACGGCCGTCGAACGCTGGCTGCGCCCGGTCGTCTACCAGGACACCCCGCCCGCCCTGCTCCCGCCGGAACTGCGCGAGGACAACCCGCTGCGCCTGCCCCGCCGCGTCGACGGCCGCCCCGAAGGATGACGTACGCACCCATGGCCCACGCACCGGACGCCCCCGCACCCCGAACGCTCCCGCAGATCCCGGCACCCGGGACCCCTGTGGCTCCCGGGACCCCTGTGGCTCCCGGGACCCCGGCGGCCACGGACATCCGCAACGCGACGGCCGCCGACCTCGAAGCCATCACCGACCTGCACGTACGCGCCCGCGCGAGGTACTACCGCGGCCGCGTCCCCGAAGCGCAGCTCGACGACCCGGCAGGCCGCGCCCGCTGGCGCGACGGCTGGGCACACACGCTCGCCCGTACGGACGCCACCGTGCTGTGCGCGGAGCGGGACGGCGCCGTCGTCGGCGTCGCCTCCTACCGCCGCGAGGGCGGCGCCCCCGCCGGCACCGTCGAGCTCCTCCAGCTCCACGTCGACCCCGACCGGTGGCGCGCCGGCATCGGCACCGCCCTGCACCGCGCCTGCGAGGCCGGCTGGCGGTCGGCCGGCGCCGCCACCGCCCATCTGGAGGTCTACTGGCACAACCGGCCGGCCCGCGCCTTCTACACCCGGCACGGCTGGCAGCCGGACACCGCCCGCCGCCCCGCACCGGACGCCACCCACCTCGACCTCGTGCTGCCGCTCACCCCTGCCGCCGCCCGATGAGCTGAAGCCGCTCGGCGGTGTGCCCGTCCAGCGTCGCGACCGTGTCCCTGCGCTCGGCCTCCACCACGAAACCGTGCGCCCGGACCAGGCCGTGCAGGTGGTCCGGCTCGTGGTGCCGGAACACCCCGCCGTCCGGCGTCTCGAACACCCCGTACGTCCCGTACCGGCCCGCGAACTCCTCGTACCGCGCCACGTGCCGCCGGTCGCTCTGCAACGGCATGTCGCTCAGGTACAGCACCCCGCCCGGCCGCACCAGCCGCCCCAGCTCCGCGACGATCTCCCGCTGCGCCCCGGACCCGGGCACACACGTCAGCACGGCGAACAGCAGCGCCGCCCCGAAACTCCCGTCCGCGAACGGCAGCGGCAGCGCCGGACAGTGCGCGAGCCGCGCCTGCGGATGCTCCCGCCGGCCCCGCTCGACGAGCGCCCGCGACACGTCCGCCCCACGCACGTCCGCGTACCCGGCCGCCACCAGCTCGGCGGTCAGCCGCCCGTACCCGCAGCCGTGGTCCAGCACCGGCACATCACGCGGCACGTACGTGTCGAGCAGCCCCGCATCCAGCGGATGCGTGAACGTCTTGGCGGCCCCCGCGCCCTCCCAGAACTCCCGTGCCTCCTGGCGCATCTCCATGAACGGAAGTTACCCCGGAAGGGGCGGGCAGCCGCTCATTTCCGCGACGTGCCGCATCCGGGGGCACTGATCGCGGCACGCCCCAAGTAACAGTCCCGCAAAGTCCGGTGGGCGGCGTTGGCGCATCGTCACGATGGGCACATTGATGTGCGGAAGGTCTGGGGGTGGTCAATGGAGGTGGGTGGTGGCGATTCCAGCGATCACGGCGCCGCGGTCAGCGATCAGAGGGAAAGCGGGGCGCCGCGGAGGAGACTGTTCCGCTCGCCGACGTTCATCGGCTGGGTGGCCAATGCAGTGGCCGTGGTCGCGATAGTCATTCCGCTGCTCATCACGGGTAACGACTCGGAACCAGGACCTTCCGGCCCGTCCCCCGCAGGAACATCACCCGGTTCTGCGTCCGGCAGGTCGCCGGGCAGCGGCGAGTCGTCGGCCGGCTCTCCGAGTCCGACTGCCGACATTCGGGCGAACGATGACTTCATGACGGACATCTACAACGTATCCCTGCCGCACCAAGGGGCGCTGGACGTTGACGGAAGGGCCGTAACGGCCTACGCGAACAAAGATACCGACATCACCCACCTCGCGGGCCTCGTGTCGAAGCACCCGCTGAAGAGCGGGAGCGACACGGGATCGAAGATCGGCGTCATCAACGACGCCGACATACCGTACTGTTCGACGCGGGCGGAGTTTTTCGCGGGTCTGTTGCGTGCAGCGTCACTCAAGCATGATGAAAGTCTATGTGTACGGACCAATGAAGGGCGCTGGGCGCTGGTGCAGATAGCGTTCCCGCGTAGTAATTATTTGCTCAAGCTCCGCATTGGATTTTTGAAGTGACCCCGCCTTGATCAGCGATCTGCTGCTGTGGCGCGCTTCGAGAAGGTGTTGACGGGCTCTTCCGTGTGCTTCTTGTACTTCGTGTGTCCGGTCTCGTCCGCGTGCGCACGAATCCAAGTGTTCAACTGTGCCGGGGTGTCCCAGGCGCTGGAGCGGATACCGCACGTCTCACCGCCGGTTTCGGTCACGCATTCGGCGACGTGTTTCCGAATGCCGGTGATCTGGATTGCCATGCGCGTCGGAGTGGGGGCGGGTGTTGCCATGGTCCGGCCTTCGGGTTGTGGGTTGTCGAGAGCAGCGGCACTGCCATCACTGGTACGCAGATGGAGCACGCCTGCGTGTCCGTGTGAGCGCATGAGACGGGAGAAGTGCTCCCGGCCCGGGGCTGGTCACGTGGGTTCACCGTTTCTGGAAGCGCGTCGGTGGACGATGCCGGGTGGGCGGTGGTGATCGGGTTGAACCGGCGGTACGTGTTCCGGTGGACCGTTCGGCATGTGCTGCTGAGCCCTTCATCCGGTGCGCGACTGTCTGCGCACAGGCTGCCGTGCCGGGCGTAGGATCAACAGGGCCGGAGAGTTTCCAAGACGGCTGGAAAAACAGGGAGTTGTACGCATGAGCGAAATCCCCTCCGCGCCACGACCCGAACCGCGCAACGGCCTTGAGTGGTTCGGGCGAGAGCTGGAGGAGGCCCTTCGTCATCACGGCGCCGCACAGCGGCAACTGGCCCACGCGACAGGCTACAAGGCTCCGTACGTGACGAAGGTGAAGCAGGGGAAGGCTCTTGCCAGCCCGCATTTCGCCGAAGGATGCGACCGGTTTTTCAACACCTCCGGGTACTTCGCTCGTATGCGTACCCGGATCTCGCAGCACGGGCACCCCGAGTGGTTCGTGCCGTACCTGCTGATGGAGGAGAAGGCGGCGCAAGTTCTCGACTTCTCGCCGTTCCTGGTCATAGGCGTTCTGCAGACCTTTACGCTGCTGACGTTCGATGATGGCTCGCCACCGGTGCTCTACTCGGAAGCTCAGGGACTGGGGCGCGTCATCGATTCGGCGTCCGTGGTGGCCACGGGTACGAGCAGGTTCGAACGGCTGCGCGCGGACGCGCTGTCCCCGGAGCAGTCACTCCGCGCACTACGCGAAGCGATCAAGGAGTACGCGTGATGAAGCAAACGAAGTCCGTCCGTTGGGTCAAGAGCACCTACAGCAGCGGGGACGGAGGCCAATGCGTCGAGTGGGCGCCGGGGCACGCGGTGGCCACCGGGGAGTTTCTGGTCCGGGACAGCAAGGTTCCGGGTGGCCCTCACCTGACGCTTACCGGTGAGGCCTTCACCGGGCTGATCCGGTTCGCCCGGCAGTCTGCAGTCTGACCCGGCCGACCGGCCCAGAAACCCCGCCGTTCCCAGCGTTGCGGAGGAATACACCAGATGAGCAGCACCCCACGCCCCATGCGCGCTACGCAGTGGGTCAAGAGCAGTCACAGCGGTGGCGAAGGCGGCCAGTGCATCGAGTGGGCGCCGGAGCACGCCGTGGCCACTGGTGAGTATCTGGTCCGGGACAGCGCGTTTCCGGACGGGCCGTGCCTGAAGTTCACTGGTGACGAATTCAGTGGGCTGATCCGGTTCGCCCGGCAGGCCGCTGTCTGACCTTGGCCGACCGGCCCAAAGGCCCCGCCGTCCCCGTAACGGGGCGGCGGGGCTTCTCCATGTCCTGCGGAGCGTCCGTGCCGCCATGTGATGCCGCACACCCGCACCTGTCACCGTGCCCGGGAATAGCCACCGGCCGCGCACGGTTGTCCGCTCCTGTCCCCCTTCGCACCGAAACTTCAGAGGAAACACCTGTCATGCGCGTCGAGATCTGGGCCGATATCGCCTGCCCCTGGTGCTACATCGGAAAGGCACGCTTCGAGAAGGGCCTGGCCGCGTTCGCCCACCGGGACGAGGTGGAGGTGGTGCACCGGTCGTTCGAGCTCGACCCGCAGGCCGCGCCGGCCGCGGGTGTGCCGGTGCTGGAGATGCTCGCGGGCAAGTACGGGGTGTCGCGGGAGCAGGCCGAGGCGATGGAGGCCCGGGTTGCCGAGGCGGCGGCGGGGGAGGGGCTGGGGTACCGGTCCGACCGGATTCACGGGAACACCTTCGACCTGCACCGGCTGCTGCACCTGGCCAAGGAGCGCGGCGTGCAGGACGCGCTGCTCGGCGCGCTGTACCGGGCGAACTTCGCGGAGGCCCGGCCGCTCGGGGACGTGGCGGAGCTGACCGGCGTCGCGGTCGCGGCGGGGCTGGCGGCAGAGGACGTGCGCCGGGTGCTGGCGGACGGCACCGCGTACGCCGAGGCCGTGCGGGCCGACGAGCGGGAGGCGGCGGAGCTGGGGGCGCAGGGCGTGCCGTTCTTCGTCATCGACCGGCGCTACGGGATCTCCGGCGGGCAGCCCGCCGAGGTGTTCCGGCAGGCGCTGGAGCGGGCGCGGGAGGAGCGGGCCGAGGAGGCCCCGGTGGCGGCCGGGGACGCGGACGGGTGCGGCGACGGGGTCTGTGTGCCCGGGCCCGGGAGCTGAGGCCGACGGCCCCGCCGCCGTGGCACGCAGCTGACCTGCGTGAATAAGGAGTGCTTGCCGGCGCTCCAAAGAGATTCGCCATGGACGGCGGACGGCCGGGCCGCCAGAGTGGGGCCATGCAGCGAATCGAGCCACTCGGCGGGGACGAGTTCGCCCCCTCGACCACGTACCTGAACACCGCGTCCAGCGGCCTGCTCCCGGCCCGTTCGGCCGCCGCCCTGCGTGCGGCCGTCGAGGAGTCCCTCTCCTACGGGAGCATGGGCCGGGACTACTTCGGGCCGTCGGACGCCTCCCGGGAGGCCTTCGCCCAACTGGTGCAGGTACCGCCGGAGCGGGTCGCGATCGGTGGCGCGGTCGCGGTGCACACCGCGCTGATCGCCGGGTCGCTCCCGGCGGGGGCCGAAGTGCTCGTACCCGAGGGGGAGTTCAGTTCGCTGGTCAACCCGTTCGCCGCCCGGTCCGGGCTGCGGCTGCGGACCGCGCCGCTCGCGGAGCTGGCCGACGCCGTGCGGCCCGGTACGGCGCTCGTCGCGTTCAGCGCCGTGCAGGCCAGGGACGGGCGGATCGCCGACATGGACGCCGTACGGGCCGCCGCCGGGGCCCACGGCGCGCGCACCCTCCTGGACGTCACCCAGGCCGCGGGCTGGCTGCCGCTGCGGGCCGGTGACTTCGACTACGTGGTGTGCGGGGGGTTCAAGTGGCTGCTGAGCCCGCGCGGTACCTCCTTCCTGGTCTGCGCGGACGACGGGACGGCGGGCGGCGGGCTCGAAGCGCTGCACGCGGGGTGGGTGGCCGGAGCCGACCCGATGGAGGCCAACTACGGGCCGATCCGGGACCTCGCGGCCGGCGCCCGCCGCTACGACGAGCCGCACGCCAACTACGCGTACGCCGCCGCCCGGCACTCCCTCGCCCTGCTGAACGAGATCGGCGTCGAGACCGTGTACGCCCACAACGCCGCGCTGGCCGACCGCTACCGCGCGGGCATCGCGGCGCTCGGCCGCACCCCGCTGCCCGCGCCCGGTTCGGCGATCGTGTCCGTACCGGGGCTCGCGGACGCGGCGGAGCGGCTGGAGGCGGCGGGCGTACGGGTCGCCGTGCGCGCGGGCAACCTGCGGGCCGCCTTCCACCTCTACAACTCGTCGGACGACGTGGACCGGTTGCTGGAGGTGATCGGCGGGTGAGGCCCGTCGGGCAGGTGCGGCTGACCGGGCGGGTGCGGCCGGTGGGGCCGGCGCGGCCGGCCGGGCAGGTGCGGCTCGTCGGGCCGGTCAGGGGGCCGCGCGTCAGAGCTCTCCGCGGACCATCCGGGTCAGCCGGTCCAGCACCGCGCCGTCGCTGACCCGCAGGCCGTCGTGCTCCCACTCGTTGGTGACCCAGGTGCGCAGACCGCGGATCTCCCGCGCGGTCTCCAGGGAGTGGGTGACGTCGACGTACATGTCGTCGGCGTAGACGGCGGCGGCCGCCGGGACCTCGTTGGCCGCCAGCCGGCCGGCGTCGTACAGATCGGGCCAGTCGGCGTGTTCGGCCAGTTCCCGTGCCGTCTCCCCGAGGGGGCGCAGCGACGGGTCGGTGTCGAACAGCCACGGGTAAACCATCTCGCCCGTGAAGTACACCGGACGCCCGCCGTCCAGCGCCGTGTCCACGTCGAACTCGGGGAACTCGGCGCGCACCTGCTGGGCTGCCCAGCCGGTGCCCTTCGGGGACACCGACCGCTGCGCGTAGATCGCTTCGTGGAGGACGGCGTACAGCGGATTGGCGGTGTAGGAGAGATGGCCCTGCACGGCCTGGAGGAAGGAATCCGCCAGTTCGGGCCCGGCGGGGCCGGTCACCCACGCGCCCTCCAGCAGGTAGTGCAGGACGTACGAGCCGGTGCCGCTGCCCAGCATCTGACCCAGCGCCTGGAACGCCTCCGCCGTCAGCTGCCCGCCGCCGGGCAGCCGGGCCGGGTGCTCGCGCAGGTGCGCGGCGATCCGGCGGGCGCGCTCGATGTCCTGCGGGTAGCGCGCGTAGTGCGCGGCGTTCTTGCGGGCCACCCGTGGGTACGCGGCCCGGTAGACGTCCTCCGCGCTGCTCCGCAGCCCCGGCAGACCACCCGTGATCATGACTTCGCGCAGGCCCTCGGGCGCGTACGAGAGGTAGGTCGTGGCGCAGAAACCGCCGAAACTCTGCCCCAGGACGCTCCACCGCTCACCGGGGCCGGCCAGCTCGCGGCGGAACAGCTCGGCGTCCCGCACGATCGCGTCGGCGCGGAAATGCGCCAGGTAGGCGGCCTGTTCGCGGGGGCCGCCGCGCAGCGCGAGGGTCTGCCGGTTGGCCGGCGCGGAGCGGCCGGTGCCGCGCTGGTCCAGCAGCAGCACCCGGTAGTGGTCCAGCGCACGCACCAGCCACGAGTCCCGGCCCAGCGGGCGCGGCGACGCGCTGCCGGGACCGCCCTGGAGGTAGACCAGCCAGGGCAGCGCCTCGTGCTCCCGGCCGGGGGCGACGGCCTCGCGCCCGTACACCGTCAGCCGTTCGCCGTCCGGCGCGCCGTGGTCCAGCGGCACGTCCAGGAAGTGATCGGTCAGCACGACACCGGGCAGTCGCTCGACGCTCATGTACGCTCCTCGCTCTTCTCGAACCCCGCGCCCCTCGGACGCCCTCCGGATCGTGCGGCACCCGCCGGGCGCCGCGCAATTCGGCCGGACGGACGGCTACCGCGAAGGAGGGCGAAAGGCTAGGAATGTCACCACACACTCACGAGGTGGTGCCGGTGGACGGGACAACCAGGTACCCGCCGCGCGACCGGGAGCTGCACCGGCGGCTGGTGTACGGAGACGAATCCGCGCTGGGCGAGGCGTACGACGCCTACGGCGCGTTGGTACGGGCGGTGGCCCGGCGGGTGACCGGCAGCGCGGCGGTCGCCGACGAAGTGACGCAGCGCGTCTTCACCGAACTGTGGACGTGCCCGTACGCCTTCGAGCCCGGACACGGCTCGCTGCGCGCCTGGCTGAGCATCCGCGGGCACCACGGCGCGGTGGTCCGGGCGCGGGAGGCCGCGGCGGCCGGTACGGACCCGCAGGCGGCGGTGCCGGACCCCGCCGAGGAGGCGCGGACGGCGCTGCACACCGCGCTCACCGAACTGCCCCTGCCCGAGCGGGAGGCCCTGCACCTGGCGTGCTTCGCCGGGCGGACGTACCGTCAGGTCGCGGTGGAGCTGGGCATTCCGGAGGCGGCGGCCACCGCCCGGCTGCGCAACGCCCTCGACGGGCTGGCCGACCGGCTGGCCGGGCCGCCCACCGGTTCCGGCAGCCCGGCCGACGAAGCACGGGACGAGTGCTGAATGCCGGGCGGCGGCCGCGGGCAGCAAGGGAAGCGACACGGCGGGCGCGCGGCCCGGCCGGGCGGCGGGACAGCGGGAAGGGGCGTGCGATGGCTGCGGGCGGCATGAACGGCGGGGGCGGTACGGGCGATCCGGGCGGCGGCGGGCCGGAGGACCCCGGCGGCCCGGCCGGACCCGAGAGCCTCGGCGGGCCCGGCGCGGCGGACGGCCCGTCCGCCGCGCACGAGGAGGTCAGCGCCCTGCTCGCGGCGTGGGCGCTCGGCGCCGACATGCCGGGCGACGACGCGCGGGTCCGTGGCCACCTGCACGACTGCGCCCCGTGCGCGGCCGAGGCACGGCGGCTGCGGGAGACCGTACGGCTGCTGGACGAGCCCGCGCCCGGCGGCACCGGGCGCAAGGCGAACGCGGGCATGGCGCGCGGCCGGCTGATGGCCGCGGCCCGCGCCGCGCGACCGGGCCAGGGCCTGCCGGCCGCGCACGCCGCCCCGTACGCGGGCGCGGTGGCCGGCCTGGACGCGCTGCTGCGGGAGCTGGACGGCGACCCGGCCCGCTGGGGTACGCCAGTCGTGCACGACTGGGACGTCCAGGGCACGGTCGCGCACTTGGTCGCGGCCGACGAAGTGCTGGCCGAGCGGCTGGGCCTGGCACCGGTGACCGAGGCGGGCACGGGGCTGGGGCCGGTGTCCGGGGCGGGGCCGGAGGGCTTCGGGCCATCGGCCGGTACGGGGCCGGGCGGGCCGGCCGCGGGACGGGCGGCCGGTGCGGGCGCGCCCTGGGAGCTGCGCTGGGCGGCCCGTACGCACGAGGTGGTGGCCTACGAGCACACCCGGCCGCCCGCCGAGACCCGGGAGGCGTGGCGGACCCAGGCACACGGGCTGCTGGCGCTGCCCGAGGCGGGCGACGAGCAGCTGGCGGCCCTGGCCACCACCCTGATGGGCCTGCGGCTGCCGGTCGCCGACCACTACGTGATCCGCGCGTTCGAGACCTGGGTGCACACCCGGGACATCGGGCGGGCGCTGGGCCGGACCGTACCGTCACCACTGCCGGTGCACCTGCAAAGGTTCCTCGGGCTGGCGGTGCGCATCCTGGACCTGGCACTGGGCCCGGACGCCCGGCCGGTGCTGCTGTCGGTGGAGGGCGAGGCCGGCGGCGACTGGGTACTCGGCTCGGACGCCGAGCCGATCGCCGCCGAACTGGTCCTGGAGGCCACCGACTTCCTGCTGCTCATCGGCGGGCGGCAGGACCCGGACGAGATCGCGCGGGGCCAGGCGGGCGACGCGGCCGCCTCGCAGCGGCTGCTGGAGACGGCCACGTCGCTGGCCTGGCTGTGACGCCGTGCCGTGGTGCCCCGCCGGCACCGTACGGCGTGGGCGCTACTTCACGGGAGTGAAGTCACGCGCGCCGATGTACTCCGGGCGCGGGACCGGCGCCGCGAAGGGTTCCACCGCGGTGTTCGCCACGCTGTTGAACACGACGAAGACGTTGCTGCGCGGGTACGGCGTGATGTTGTCGCCGGAACCGTGCATGCAGTTGCAGTCGAACCAGGTGGCCGAGCCGGCCTTGCCGGTGAACAGCTTGATGCCGTGCGCGTCGGCCAGCTTGGTCAGCGCCTCGTCCGACGGCGTGCCCGCGTCCTGCATCTGCAGCGACTTCTTGTAGTTGTCCCGCGGCGTCTCACCGGAGCAGCCGAGGAAGTGCCGGTGCGAACCCGGCATGATCATCAGGCCGCCGTTGGTGTCGAAGTTCTCCGTCAGCGCGATCGAGACCGACACGGTCCGCATGTTGGCCAGACCGTCCTCGGCGTGCCAGGTCTCGAAGTCGGAGTGCCAGTAGAACCCGGAGGCGCCGAAGCCCGGCTTGACGTTGATCCTGGACTGGTGGACGTAGACGTCCGAGCCGAGGATCTGCCGGGCGCGTCCCACCACGCGCGGGTCGGAGACCAGCTTGGCGAACACCTCGCTGATCTTGTGCACCTCGAAGACGGACCGGATCTCCTGGGACTTCGGCTCGACGATGGAGCGGTCGTCCGCCCGCATCGCCGGGTCGTTGACGAGCCGGTCCAGCTCGGCGCGGTACACCGCGACTTCTTCCGCCGTCAGCAGTTCCCCGATGGCGAAGAAACCGTCGCGTTCGAAGTCGCTCAGCTCGGCCGGCTGGAAGGGTCCCTCCGTGCCGGGCTGCGACCACACCACCGGGTCCTGCCGCGGGGTGATCACCTCGGTGGCTCCCCGGGTCGGGTACAGGTCGGCGGTGCGCTCGGGTGCGGTGGTCATGGTGTTGCCTTCCTCTCCTCTCGTACGTGCTTTCCTTCTCGCGCCTTCCTCAGCTGCCGGACGGGGCAGGGGTTCGCGCCGAGCGCGTCAGCCGGACTGGCCGGCGGTCTCGGGCTCGGGCTCGGTGAGCAGCGGGTACACGCCGTTCTCGTCGTGGTCCTCGCGGCCCGTCACCGGCGGGTTGAAGACACACACGCAGCGGAAGTCCTTCTTGATGCGCATGGTGTGCTTCTCGTGCCCGTCGAGCAGGTACATCGTGCCCGGGGTGATGGTGTGCTTCTCACCGGTCTCGTCGTTGGTGAGCTCGGCCTCGCCCTCCACGCACAGCACGGCCTCGATGTGGTTGGCGTACCACATCGACGTCTCGGTGCCCGCGTACAGGGTGGTCTCGTGCAGCGAGAAGCCGACGCGCTCCTTGGCGAGCACGATGCGCTTGCTCTCCCACGTGCCCGACTTCGCCTTGACGTGGCGGTCGGTGCCTTCGATGTCCTTGAAGGATCGGACGATCACGGTGTTCTCGTACCTTTCTGTGGTGCGGACAAGGAGGGGTGCGGTCCTGCGGCGCGCTCAGGCGCAGTCGCGGACCGCGCGGGCGAGGATGCGCAGACCCTCGTCCAGCTCCTCGGGGGTGGTCGTCAGCGCCGGCAGCAGCTTGACGACCTCGCTCTCCGGGCCGGAGGTCTCGATGAGCAGACCCAGCTCGAAGGCGCGCTTGGCGATCTTGTTGGCGAGCGGCTTGTCGGAGCACTCCAGGCCCCAGACCATGCCGCGGCCGCGGTACTCGGCGATGGCGTCGGGGTGCTCCTCGACGATGGCGCGCAGATGCGACTCGATGATCTCGCCGCGGGCCAGCGTCTGCTTCTCCATCTGGCCGTCGGCCCAGTAGGTGTCCAGGGCCGCGGCGGCGGTGACGAAGGCCGGGTTGTTGCCGCGGAAGGTGCCGTTGTGCTCGCCCGGCTCCCACACGTCCAGCTCCGGCTTGAACAGGGTGAGCGCGAGCGGCAGCCCGTAGCCGCTGATGGACTTCGAGACGGTGACGATGTCCGGCACGATGCCCGCCTCCTCGAAGGAGAAGAAGGCACCCGTACGGCCGCAGCCCATCTGGATGTCGTCGACGATCAGCAGCATGTCGCGGCGCTTGCACAGCTCGGACAGGGCGCGCAGCCACTCGGCGCGGGCGACGTTGATGCCGCCCTCGCCCTGCACCGTCTCGACGATCACGGCGGCCGGCGTGTTCAGGCCCGAGCCGCTGTCCTCCAGCAGGCGCTCGAACCAGAGGAAGTCCGGGTAGGTGCCGTCGAGGTAGTTGTCGAACGGCATCGGGGTGCCGTGCACCAGCGGGATGCCGGCACCGGCGCGCTTGAAGGCGTTGCCGGTGACCGCGAGGGCGCCCAGCGACATGCCGTGGAAGGCGTTGGTGAAGGACACGATCGACTCGCGGCCCTTGACCTTGCGGGCCAGCTTGAGCGCCGCCTCCACGGCGTTGGCGCCCGTCGGGCCCGGGAACATGACCTTGTACGGCAGGTCGCGGGGCCGCAGGATGGTGTTCTGGAACGTCTCCAGGAACGCGCGCTTGGCCGTGGTGGACATGTCCAGGCCGTGGGTGACGCCGTCGCGCTCGATGTAGTCGATCAGGGCGCGTTTGAGTACGGGGTTGTTGTGCCCGTAGTTGAGCGACCCGGCGCCGGCGAAGAAGTCGAGGTAGGTGTGGCCGTCCTCGTCGTACATGTGGCTGCCCTGGGCGCGGTCGAAGACGGTCGGCCACCCGCGGCAGTAGCTGCGTACCTCGGACTCCACGGTCTCGAAGACGCTCAGGTCGGGCTGGGTGATGGTCACAACATGCTCCTGGGAGATGAGTGGCGTGAGCGGGGAGAAGTCTGCGGGGGATGCGGGGGCGGTCAGGGCCGGTGCCCGGCAGGGGGACCGAGCGGGCCGATGCGGTGGAGCACCTCTGCTTCGTGCCCCTGCTCCGGGAAGAGCCCGGCGTCGAGGAGCACCTCGCGTATCACGGACGCCCCGTGGCGTTCGGCGAACGAGGCGAAGAGCCGGTTGGACGCCGCGTTGTCCTCGGTGATGGTGGTCTCAAGGCGACATACGCCCAGCTCTCCGGCGGTTCGGGCGACCAGGCCGTCCAGGAGGGCGGCGGCCAGGCCGTGGCCGCGGTGCGCCTCGTCGACGGCGATCTGCCAGATGAAGAGCGTCTGTGGGGACTCGGGGCGGAGGTAGCCGGTGACGAAGGCGGCCGGCTCGCCCTCGCCGTCGCGGGCGACGGCGGAGGTGGCGGCGAAGTCACGACACCACAGCAGGTAGCTGTAGGAGGAGTTGAGGTCGAGCGTCCCGGAGTCGCGGGCGATGCGCCAGATCGCGGCTCCGTCCTCCACGCGGGGTGTGTCGAGCTTGAAACCCTCCGGCATTTCTCTGATATCGCTTCGGGCACCTGCATGGTCTGCTTGTGCGGCGGTCATGCGAATTCAATTTACCCAGGGAAAAAGGAAAATGCATCGCGAGGAGGGGTTACGTGGAGAAGGGGTCTTGTGTTAACGCGCGGGAGCGCACGAGCGCGCGAGACGGCTGCACGATGTACCGGTTTGCCCGGAAAATATGGGGCGAAGTAGACAGCTTGTGTGGTCGGTCACAGCTCCGTAACGTCCTGGAGGCCCGACGGAATTACCTGCTCCGACGCTAGCGAAATCTTGGCGTTTGAGCTGCGAAAAAGCGGGCAGAAGAATACGGGAAGCTGCGCACTGAAGAATTGGGAATTCGCCGGTAATAGGTGTACCGCGAGAAAAGCCGGGACGTCCATGGTGTTTACGTGAAGCGGATCACCGGATGGGACGGAAGGGACTCGGTACGGCCGTACGGACCGTGTGCGGACAACGGGTGACGGGCGGGTCGGCCGGCGGGCGGCCCCCCCTGTGCGGCCCCGCCCCCCGGACCCCGTGCCGTCCGGCGTACCGCGCGTCATACAGTGCGGCCATGAGTGAGAGCGTGGTGCTGCACATCAAGGGGAGGGTCCTGGCCGGGCCGGACGACGTGCGCGACGAACTCTGGGTCGTCGGCGGCCGGGTGACCTACGAACGGCCGACGGCCGCGCGGGAGGTGACGACCGTCGAGGGCTGGGCGCTGCCGGGACTGGTCGACGCCCACTGCCACGTCGGGCTCGACGCCCACGGCCCGGTCGACGAGGCGACCAGCGAGAAACAGGCGCTGACCGAGCGGGAGGCGGGAACACTGCTGCTCAGGGACGCCGGTTCACCGTCCGACACCCGCTGGATCGACGACCGCGAGGACCTGCCGAAGATCATCAGGGCGGGCCGGCACATCGCCCGTACGCGCCGCTACATCCGCAACTACGCCCACGAGATCGAGCCCGAGGACCTCGTCGCGTACGTCGCGCGGGAGGCGCGGCGCGGCGACGGCTGGGTCAAGCTGGTCGGCGACTGGATCGACCGCGAGACCGGAGACCTGTCGGCCTGCTGGCCGCGCGGCGCCGTGGCGGCGGCCATCGCCGAGGCGCACCGCCTCGGAGCCCGGGTGACGGCCCACTGCTTCGCCGAGGAAACCCTCGCCCCGCTGGTCGAAGCGGGCATCGACTGCATCGAACACGCCACCGGCCTCACCGAGGAGACCATTCCGCTGTTCGCCGAGCGCGGGGTCGCGATCGTCCCCACGCTCGTGAACATCGCGACGTTCCCGACCCTGGCGGACGGGGGTGAGAAGAAGTTCCCCGCCTGGGCGAGCCACATGAGGAGCCTGCACGAGCGCCGCTACGACACCGTACGCGCGGCATACGACGCCGGGGTGCCCATCTTCGCCGGCACCGACGCGGGCGGCTCGCTCGCACACGGCCTGATCGCGCAGGAAGTCGCCGAACTGACCAAGGCGGGCATCCCCGCGGTGGACGCGCTCGCGGCGACGACGTGGGGGGCGCGGCGGTGGCTGGGGCGGCCGGGCCTGGAGGAGGGAGCTCCGGCGGACCTCGTCGTCTACGACGGCGATCCGCGCACGGACGTACGGGTGCTGGCGGCGCCGCGACGGGTGGTGCTACGGGGGCGGGTGGTGGGCTGACCCCTCCCCGCCTTGCCGTTTGTGGCTCCCCCGGTGCCGGTGGCGGGCCCGGCCCCTACGGACTCCGTCCTACGGTTCCGGACCCTCCCGTGCGCGGTTGGCTGACACGTACGTGGGTGGGGGACGCCTGCCCCCACCGGCCGTCGTTCGCCGTACTGGCGGGAGGGGGTGGGCCGCAGGACGGAGTCCGGAGGACCGGCCCCGTACCCGGCTCCCGGCGGGGGCCACCCGGCACGGGCAGCGAGTCGGCCACGGCGTCTGGCTGGCCACCGGCCGTCGAAACTCCCGGCCCGGTGCGGGTGGCGCGGGTCCGGCCCCTACGGACTCCGTCCTACGGTTCCGGGCCCTCCCGTGCGCGGTTGGCTGACACGTACGTGGGTGGGGACGTCTGCCCCCACCGGCCGTCGTTCGCCGTACTGGCGGGAGGGGGTGGGCCGCAGGACGGAGTCCGGAGGACCGGCCCCGTACTCGGGTGCGGGGTGCGCCACCCGGCACGGGCCGTGAGTCGGCCACGGTGCTCGGCCGGTCACCGGCCGTCGAAACTCCGCCCTCCGCCCCTGACCGCGCCGCGCGCCATCCAGGCGGCGACCAGCGCGCCCGAGATGTTGTGCCAGACGGAGAAGACCGCTGCCGGGAGCGCCGCCGCCGGGCTGAAGTGGGCGGTGGCCAGGGACGCCGCGAGGCCGGAGTTCTGCATGCCGACTTCGAAGGCCATCGCGCGCCCGGCCGGTCGGCCCAGCCTGGCCAGCCGGCCGGCCGCGTAGCCGAGGGCCAGCCCCAGTCCGTTGTGCAGGACGACCGCCACGATGACCAGCGCCGCCGCGTCCTTGATGAGCGCCGCGCTGCCGGACACCACGACGAGCACGATCGCCGCGATCGTCGCGGCGGACAGCCACGGCAGCGCGCGCAGCGTCCGGTCGACCCAGCGGCCCGCGACGAGCCGGACCAGCAGGCCGCCGAGCACCGGCAGCAGCACCGTCTTGAGGATGTCGGTCACCATGACCCCGGCGTCCACGTCCAGGAACTGCCCGGCGAGCAGCAGCGTCAGCGGCGGTGTGATCAGTGGCGCGAGGACGGTGGAGACCGTCGCGACCGAGACGGACAGGGCGACGTCGCCGCGGGCGAGGTAGGTCACGACGTTGGAGGCGGTCCCGCTGGGCGCGCAGCCGACCAGGATGACGCCGGCCGCGAGCTGCGGCGGCAGGTCCAGGACGGTCGCGATCAGCCAGCCCAGGCCCGGCATGATCACGTAGTGGGCGACCAGGCCCAGGCCCACCGCCCAGGGGCGCTTGGCGACCGCGGTGAAGTCCGGCGGCGTCAGCGTCAGGCCCATCGAGAACATCACCACGCCGAGCAGCCACGGCACCGCGGGCGCCCAGCCGGTGAACGGCGCGGGCCACAGCAGGCCGACCGCGCCGGCCGCGATCACCAGCAGCGGGAAGACGGTGACGGCCCGTCGCGCCGCCCGGTCGGAGGCGGGCAGGTCGCCGGTGGGAGCGGGGTGCTGGCGCAGCTGTTCGGTGGGCACGGCGGCACCTTAGCGCCGGGCTGCGTGTACGGGACAACGGGTTTCGGATGGTGGACGCGGCACCGTACGACGCGGCACCGTACGACGCGGCGGCGTGCGCCGTCAGTCGGCGTGCTCCGCCTCCGCGGCCTTGAGCAGTGCCGCCAGCAGCCCCGGGAACCGCGCCTCCAGGTCCTCCCGGCGCAGCGAGATGTAGCGCTCCCGGCCGATCCGGCGGGTGTGGGTCCAGCCCGCCTGCCGCAGGACGCGGAAGTGGTACGAGCCGGTGGCCCGCGTCACCGGCAGGTCGATGTCCCCGCAGCCCGCCTCGCCGTCCGCCGCGAGCCGCCGCACGATGCGCTGCCGCAGCGGGTCCCCGAACGCCTGGAGGAGCGGGCCGAGGCGGATGGCGGAGGTGTCCGGCTGGTCGGGGTCGGCCGCGGGGGAGCCGGCGGGGTGGCTGGTGGGGGCGGTCTCCGCGGGGGTCATGTGGCGGTCTCCGTGAGAGGCATGGTTCGAGAGTCTTCTAAGTGGGTGATACGGTCCGGAACGGTCGATGCTTCGACGATCCTCTAAGTGTTTGTGCGAAGCAAGTCGCCGCGCCATGCGCCGCGCGCCCCTCCCGCCGCTGTACGAGACGAGGTCCCGCCATGCCCGCCACCGCACCGCACACCCCCGACGCCCCGCTGCGCACGCTCTTCTGCATCGGCGTCACCCAGGAGTTCTTCAACGCCGGGGACGAGGAACGGGCCGCCGTGGCCGCGGCCATCCCGCCCGCCTTCGACCGGCTCGCCGACCGCTTCGGCGTCCGCGTGCTCGGTACCCTCGACGACGACCAGCTCATGGTCGGCGCGTCCACCGCCTGGCCCTGGACCTCGTACATCCTCGCCGACGTGCCCGACCTGGACACCGTGTCCCGGATCTGCGGCATCGTGCGCGACACGGAGGTGGGCGACGGGGGCGTACGCCTGTGGCGCTACCTGCGCGTCGAGGCGCGCCCCGGCCGCCCGCTGTTCTTCGGCACCGAGTGATCGCCCCGGCCCCCGCCCGTCCCCCAGGAAGGAGCACCCCGTGCTCGACACCGGCCTCGCCGGCCGCACCGTACTGATCACCGGCAGTGCCCAGGGCCTCGGCGCCGCCCTCGTCCGCGCCTTCCACGCCGAAGGCGCGTACATCGCCGCCCTGGACGTCGACGACGCGGCCAACCGCGCGCTCGCCGCGAGCCTGGACCCGGACGGGGACCGCGTCCGCGCGGTCCACGCCGACCTGGGCGACCTCGCCGCCGTCGAGGCCGCCCACCGCGCGGTCCGCGCCTGGCGCCCCGTGGACGTCCTGGTCAACAACGCGGCCCGGCCCCTGGCCAAGCCCCTGTGGGAGATCACCCCCGAGGAGTGGGACGAGGTGTTCGCGGTCAACCTGCGCGCCGTCTTCTTCCTGACCAGGGCCGTCGCCGGGGACATGCGCGAGCGCGGCCGCGGACGCATCGTCAACATGGCCTCGATCGCCGGGCAGACGCCCCGTCCCACCGGCGCCGCCTACGGGTCCTCCAAGGCCGGGCTGATCGCGCTGAGCCGGGTCTTCGCCGCCGAACTGGCCGGTGACGGCATCACCGTCAACACCGTCGCGCCCGCGATGATCGACACACCGATGGTCCGGTCCGTTTCGCCCGAGGCACTCGCCGCGCTCACCGCGCAGGTGCCGCTCGGCAGGATCGCCACCCCGGAGGAGGTCGCCCGCGTCGCCGTGTTCCTGGCGTCGCAGGAAACGTTCGTCACCGGTGCCACGTACGACGTGAACGGCGGCGCGCTGATGCGCTGAGGTAGCGAGAAGCGAAACCGCCGGGTCAGCCCGTCAGTGCCTTCTCCAGCGCCACCGCGAACCGGTCCGTCGTCGCCCGGTCCCGCACCGCCAGCCGCAGCCACTCGGTGCCCAGCCCCGGGAACGTGTCGCCGCGCCGCACCGCGAAGCCGAGCGTGCGCAGCCGGCCGCGTACGGCCGCGGCGTCCGGCAGCCGGATCAGTACGAAGGGCCCCTCGGCCGGGGCCGCCGTGTGCACCCCCTGGCCGTCGGGCCCGCGCACCTGGGCCAGCCGGGCCAGCAGATGGTCCCGGTCCGCCGCGATCCGCCGGGCCGCTTCCGCCGCCTCCGCCAGCGCCGCGGGCTCGCAGCATGCCTCGGCAGCGGCGAGGGCCGGCGCCGACACCGGCCACAGCGGCTGCGCCCGCTCCAGGCCGGCGATGATCTCCGGGGCGGCCAGTACGTAGCCGATCCGCAGTCCCGCCAGGCCCCACGTCTTGGTCAGGCTGCGCAGCACCACCAGCCCCGGAACGTCCGTACGGGACGCCAGCGACGCGTGCTCGCCGGGGACCGCGTCCATGAACGCCTCGTCCACGACCAGGGTCCGGCCGGGCCGCGCCAGCCGGGCGATCTCCTCGGCGGGGTGCAGGACGGAGGTGGGGTTGGTGGGGTTGCCGACGACGACGAGGTCGGCCTCCGCGGGCACCGCGTCCGCGGCCAGCCGGAAGCCGTCCCGCTCGGTGAGCAGCAGCCGTTCCACCGTGTGCCCGGCGTCGCGCAGCGCCGCCTCCGGCTCGGTGAACTGCGGGTGCACGACGACCGGCCGGCGGGCCCGTACGGCACGGGCGATCAGCACGAACGCCTCCGCCGCCCCCGCCGTCAGCAGCACCCGCTCCGGCGGCAGGCCGTGCCGCGCCGCCACCGCCCGGCGCGCCGGGCCGCCGTCCGGGTACGCGGCGAGCCCGTCCAGCGAGGCGGCGATGCGCGCCTTGAGCCAGGCCGGCGGGGTACCGGCGCGCACGTTGACCGCGAGATCGGTCAGTCCGGCGTCCGCGCCGCGCACCTCGGCGTCACCGTGGTGGCGCAGGTCCGGTTCGTGCAGGTGGGGGCCGGGTATGCCGGAGGGACCGGCGGTCGGCGGGGTGGTCACGAGGTCTCCTTGGAGCAGAGGGGGTGAAGTGCGGGCGCGCGCGACGGCGCAGGTGGCGCGCGCCCCCGGTACCGACTTGCGCTTGCCCACGAGGAGGTGGAGCCCAGCCCCGCCATTCGGCCCGGCGCCCCCCGGCCCGGCGCCCCCCGGCCACGCACCCGCGCCGGCCAGCGCCGCGGCCTCCGCGACGCTCGGCGTACCAGTGGCGGCCAGCGGCGCGGAGGACGGATGCGGGACGGGCACGGCGGCCAGCACCGCCGCCGGGAACACCAGCAGCGGCACGCCCAGCCGCTCCGCCGCCCCGGTCAGCCCCGGCTCCGCCGCCTTGGTGTCCACGGTCGCGAGCGCGGTGACCGCGTCCGGCGCCAGGCCCGCCGAGGCGAGACTGTCGGCGACCAGCGCCAGCACCTCGGCGGCCGGGACGCCCCGGCGGGCGCCGACGCCGACGACCAGCGGTGCCGCGTTCACCGCGGCCGCCCGGCGGCCCGGACATGCGGGATGCGCGGCCGGTCAGTAAGCAGGAGTGAGGGGTGCCGGAACCCCGGGGAAGGGGTGAGACCGTGCCGGTGGTCATCGCGCTGGGCGCGTTCCTGATGACCCTGGTCGGCGGCTGGGTCGCCCACCGCGTCACCGACCGCCGGCACCTCGTCCTGGGCCTGGCCGGCGGCCTGATGCTGGGCGTGGTCGGCCTCGACCTGCTGCCCGAGGCGCTGGAGGCGGCGGGCGGCGAGGTGCACGGCGTACCGGCCGCGCTGCTCTGCTTCGTCCTCGGCTTCCTCGCCGCGCACGCGGTGGAACGGCTGCTGGCGGTCCGCAAGGCGGCGCACGGCATGGACCCGGAGGAACGGGTGCCGCAGGTGGGCCTGACGGCCGCCGCGGCCATGGTGGTGCACAGCTTCATGGACGGCTTCGCGATCGGCCTGGCCTACCAGGTCGGCCGCGAGATGGCGGTGGCCGTGGCGCTCGCGGTCATCGCCCACGACTTCGCGGACGGCTTCAACACGTACACGATCACCAGCCTGTACGGGAACGCCCGCAACCGGGCGCTGCTGATGCTCGGCGCGGACGCGCTCGCCCCGCTGGCCGGCGCCGCCGCCACGCTGCTGTTCACCCTTCCGGAGCAGTGGCTCGGAATTTACCTGGGCTTCTTCGGCGGCGTCCTGCTCTACCTGGCGACCTCCGACATCCTCCCGGAGGCACATCACGACCATCCCGCGCTGTCCACGCTGCTGTGCACCGTGGCGGGGGTGGCGTTCATCTGGCTGGTGGTCGGCATCGCGGGCTGAACGGGCAGCGCACGGCCGGCCGGCCCGGCGCCGGAAACGACGGTCACGGCGCGCCGGCTCCCACCCCTATGGAGACCGGCCCGTTGCGCCCCTCCAGGACCGCCGACAGCCCCGGCTCGTCGCCTGCCTCGACGGTGAGCGTGGCGCCCAGGGCGGCCAGTTCGGCGCGGATCGTCCCCGGGTCGGGGTGCGTGCCGGAGAACGCCCGCAGTGGTACGACCGGCAGCGCCTGCCCGGCTGCCGGGTGCGGGGCATCGCCCCAGTCCAGCAGGAACGGCACCAGCCCGCCGCCCGTACGCGGCGGCGTCAGGGTCCAGGAAAGGGTGCCGCCGTCCGGCGTACGGCGCGACATCGCCACCGGCTCGCCCGGGTCGTAGCCCCTCGCGCGGGCCCGCGCCACGTGCCCGGCGATGCCGTGCACCCGGACCGCCCAGTGCGCCAGCCGGGGCCCGCGCAGCACGTCGATGCCGAACCAGCGCGGCGCCTCGGGGGCCGGCTGCGCGGGGTCGGGGCCGATGATCTCCAGATAGGCGCCGCCGCCGAGGCCCAGCAGGGCGTTGCGGGTGCCCCGGCCCGGGTGGCCGCCGCCCGGCACCGGCCGGACACCGGTCAGCGCGGCGACCTCGGCGGCGGTGCCCTCCAGATCGGGCGTGGCGAGGACCAGGTGGTCCAGTACGGCGTCAGCCACAGGGTGCCTCCAGCGGCGGGCGGACAGCGGCGTTGGCGGCCAGGCGGCGGGCCAGCGACGGCTCGGCCGCCCAGTGGACGTGCAGGTACGAGGCGTGCACCCCGCCTTGGACGTGGCCCTCCACCCGCCGCGCGGGGTGGGTCATGCCCCAGGCGGGGGAGGGGCCCGCGCCCGGTTCCAGCACCGTACGGTGGAACTCGTGGCCGCGCACCCGTGTGCCCGCCACCGCAAGGGCGTTGTCCTCCAGCGCCACCGCCTCCCGGTAGCCGAGCGTGAGCCGCTGCGACATCCGCGCGTCGGCGGGCAGCACCCCGCACATTGGCCTGCCGTCCAGGCTCCGCGACAGGTACAGCAGCCCCGCGCACTCGGCGACGACCGGCGCGCCGGAGCCCGCCAGGTCCACCACGGCCCGGCGCAGCGGCTCGTTGGCGGACAGCTCGGCCGCGTACATCTCGGGGAAGCCGCCGCCGATCACCAGCGCCTGCGTCCCGGCCGGCAGCCGCTCGTCCCGCAGCGGGTCGAAGACGGCCACCTCCGCGCCGGCCGCCGTCAGCAGCTCGGCGTGCTCGGCGTACGAGAACGTGAAGGCGGCGCCGCCCGCGACGGCCACCACCGGCTTGCCGGTCACCGCGCCCGTGCCGGCGGCGGCGTCCGGCACCGCGCCCGCCTCGTCCCCGTCGCCCCGGGCGCTTCGCGCGACGGCCCGCGCCGGGTCCCAGGCCTCGCCCGGCAGTTCGGGCGCGCTGTGCGCCAGCGCCAGCAGCGCCTTGAGGTCGCAGCCCTCCCGTACCTGCGCGGCCTGCGCCCGTACGGACTCCACCGCCTCGGTCTGCCGCTCGGCGACCGGAATCAGCCCCAGGTGCCGTGACGGCGTCTGCACCTGCGGCGCCCGGCGCAGCGCGCCCAGCACCGGCACGCCCACCTCGTCGAGCGCCGCGCGCAGCAGCTCCTCGTGCCGGTCCGAGCCGACCTTGTTCAGGATCACTCCGGCCAGCCGCACCCCGGGGTCCCAGGACGCGAAGCCGTGCACCAGCGCGGCCACCGACCTGGACTGCGCCGAGGCGTCCACGACCAGTACCACCGGCGCCCGCAGCAGCTTGGCGACGTGCGCGGTGGAGGCCAGTTCGCCGAGCCCGGAGGCGCCGTCGTACAGCCCCATCACGCCCTCGACCACCGCCAGGTCGGCACCGGCGGCGCCGTGCAGGAACAGCGGCGCCACCTGGTCCGGGCCGCACAGGTACGCGTCCAGGTTGCGGCCCGGCCGGCCGGTCGCCAGCGCGTGGTAGCCCGGGTCGATGTAGTCCGGGCCCACCTTGTGCGCGGAGACCGTCAGCCCGGCCTCGGTGAAGGCCGCCATCAGGCCGGTGGCGACGGTCGTCTTGCCGCTGCCCGAGGCGGGTGCGGCGATGACGAGCCGGGGGATGATGCTCACTGCTCGAATGCTCCTGGTGCTGCTGCTCGCGTCGCTGCGGTGTCCGGCGGCGCCGTCACCACTCGATGCCCCGCTGGCCCTTCTGGCCCGCGTCCATCGGGTGCTTGACCTTGGTCATCTCGGTCACCAGGTCCGCGTAGTCGCACAGCTCCTGGGGCGCGTTGCGGCCCGTGACGACGACGTGCTGGGTGCCCGGCCGGTCGCGCAGGACGGAGACCACCTCGGCGGGGTCCACCCACCCCCAGTGCATCGGGTACGCGAACTCGTCGAGCACGTACAGCTTGTACGTCTCGGCGGCCAGGTCCCGCTTGACCTGCTCCCAGCCCTCGCGGGCCGCCTCCTCGTTGCTGAACTGCGAGTCGCGCTGGACCCACGACCAGCCCTCGCCCATCTTGTGCCAGGCGACGGTGCCGCCCTCGCCGGTCTCGCCGAGTACCCGCAGCGCCCGCTCCTCGCCCACCTTCCACTTCGCCGACTTCACGAACTGGAACACCCCGACGGGCCAGCCCTGGTTCCAGGCCCGCAGCGCCAGCCCGAAGGCGGCGGTGGACTTGCCCTTGCCGGGGCCGGTGTGCACCAGCACCAGCGGGCGGTTGCGGCGCTGGCGTGTGGTCAGTCCGTCGTCCGGGACGACGGACGGCTGTCCCTGTGGCATTACGCGGCCCTCCTGATGGTGTGGTTGGTGCCTTGTCCGCGCACGTCGCGGACAAGCGCGGAGACGCTGTCCGCGCGCAGCTCGTCAAGGGTGACGGCGGTGCCCTGGAGATCCCGGGCCAGCTCGCCCGCCAGTCCCAGCCGTACCGGACCCGCCTCGCAGTCCACGACCACCGAGGCGACGCCCTCAGCGCCCAGCAGCCGCGCCGCGCGGGACGTGCGTACCAGCGGCTCGGGGCCGCCGGTGGACCGGCCGTCGGTGACGACGACCAGCAGCGGGCGGCGCGAGGCGTCCCGCAGCCGTTCCACGCGCAGCACCTCGTGGGCCTTGAGCAGCCCCGCGGACAGCGGGGTCCGGCCGCCGGTGGGCAGCGACTCCAGCCGGGCCGCGCCCGCCTCCACCGACGAGGTGGGCGGCAGCGCCAGTTCGGCCTCCGCGCCACGGAAAGTGATCATGCCGATCTTGTCGCGCCGCTGGTAGGCGTCGAGCAGCAGGGACAGCACCGCGCCCTTGACCGCGCTCATCCGCTTGCGCGCCGCCATCGAACCGGACGCGTCCACCACGAAGAGCACGAGATTGCCCTCGCGGCCCTCGCGCACCGCCTCGCGCAGATCGTCCCGGCGTACGACGAGCCCCGGGCCGCTGCGCCCGCGCGCCACCTGGTGCGGCGCGGCGGCCTGCACGGTCGCGGCCAGGTGCAGTTTGGTCAGGGTGCCCTGCGGGCGCCGGGCGCCGGTGGTACGGCCGTGGGCCGTACGGGCCCGCGAACGGCGGCCGTCCGCGCCCTCGCCGAGCCCCGGCACATCCAGCCGCCGCGTACGGAACGGCTCGCCCGCGCCGACGGCGGCCTTCTCGCCGCCCCCGCCGGGAGCGTCCTCCTCCGGGCCTTCGGCCTGCGCCTTCGGGTCGGCGGGCGCCGGGTCCTGCTCCGGCGCCTGCGACTGCTCGGGCAGCTGCGGCTGGTCGTGCGGGGCCGGGGCGTCCTCGCCCTGCGGCCCGTCCGTACCGCCGTCGCCGTCCTGTGGCGGCTGCCCGCCGCCCGGTCCGTCGGGGCCGTCGTCCGGGCCGCCGTCCGGGTCCGGGTCGGGCTCCGGGTCGTCGTCCTCGTCCGCGGCGAACTCCTCCAGCGTCCGGTCGAGCTTGTCCTCGTCCAGGCCGGGGGCGTCGAACGGGTTGCGGCGGCGCCGGTGGGGGAGCGCCAGGAGCGCGGCCTGCCGGACGTCCTCCTCGCGGACGTCCGTACGGCCCGCCCAGGCGGCCAGCGCGCAGGCGGTGCGCGCCATCACGATGTCCGCGCGCATACCGTCCACCTCGAACGCGGCACACACCGCGGCGATCTGCCGCAGCACCGCGTCCCCGAGGGCCACGTCCGGCAGCAGCGCCCGCGCGGCGGCGATCCGCTCCCGCAGCTCGCCCTCCTCGGCGGCCCAGCGCGCCGCGAAACCCGCCGGGTCCCCGTCGTACGCCAGCCGCCGCCGCACGACCTCCACCCGCTGGTCCGGCTCGCGGGACGCGGCGACCTCCACGGTCAGCCCGAAACGGTCCAGCAACTGCGGGCGCAGCTCCCCCTCTTCGGGGTTCATGGTGCCGACGAGCAGGAAGCGCGCGGCGTGCCGTACGGAGACGCCCTCGCGCTCCACGTAGGAGGCGCCCATGGCGGCGGCGTCCAGCAGCAGGTCCACGAGGTGGTCGTGGAGGAGGTTGACCTCGTCGACGTACAGGATGCCGCGGTGCGCGTCCGCCAGCAGGCCGGGCTCGAACGCCTTCACGCCCTCCGACAGGGCCCGTTCGATGTCCAGCGCGCCGACGAGCCGGTCCTCGGAGGCGCCCACGGGCAGTTCGACCATGCGGGCCGGGCGCTCCTCCGAGCCGCCCGCCTCGTGGGGGCCGTCCGGGCAGGCCGGGTCCGGCGCGGCCGGGTCGCAGGAGAAGCGGCAGCCGGTGACGACGGGGACGTCCGGCATCAGCGCCGTCAGGCCCCGCACGATCGTCGACTTCGCGGTGCCCTTCTCGCCGCGGACGAGCACCCCGCCGATGGCCGGCGAGATGGCGTTGAGCAGCAGGCTCAGCCGCATGTCGGACATGCCGACGACCGCGGTGAACGGATAAGGGACCGATGCCATTAAGGAGTACCCCCTTCGAGGGACGTGCGGTGTGCGGGCGCGGGCGAGGCCGCGCGTGGTGCGTCGGGGCCGGCTGCCGCCGGGGTGCGGGACGGCTGCGGTATGGACGGCGCTCCCGGAGGCACGAACGGCAGCCCCGCCGGCACTCCGTCCTCGATGAGCCGCAGCAGCGCCTCCGTGTCCGCGTGCTCCTCGATCAGGTCACCCAGCTTGTCGAGCTGTTCCTCGCGCAGCCCGGCGAAGCTGGTGTCCGGCGCCGGGACGAACGCGCGGCCCGCGTCGGCCGCCACCCGCCGCAGGAACGCCCGCCGGAAACCGTCGCTCTCCAGGGAGCCGTGCCAGTGCGTGCCCCAGACCGCCCCGGACCGGCAGCCCTCCAGGAAGGGCTCCCCGCCGACGACCTCGGCCACGCCGTGATGGATCTCGTATCCCTCGACCGGTTCGCCCAGCGCCTCCCCGGCCGGCCGGGCCAGGGTCTTCTCCGCCGCGAACCGTACGCGTACGGGCAGCAGGCCCAGCCCGTCCACCGTCCCGGCCTTCGACTCGACCTCGTCCTCGATGCGTTCGCCCAGCATCTGGAAGCCGCCGCAGATGCCGAGCACCGGGCGCCCTTCCGCGGCCCGCCGCCGCACCGCGTCGGCGATGCCGCGCTCGCGCAGCCACTGGAGCGCGCGGACGGTGCCACGGGTGCCGGGCAGGACGACGAGGTCGGCGTCGGCCAGCTCCTCGGGGCGGTCCACGAACCGCACCACGACGCCCGGTTCGGCGGCCAGCGCGTCCACGTCCGTGAAGTTCGACATCAGCGGTACGGCCGCCACGGCGACCCGCAGCACGTCGGCGCCGTGCGGCGGCGCGACGACGCTCTCGCGGACCGCGCCGCGCAGCGACACCCGCAGGCCGTCCTCCTCGTCGATGCCGAGGCCGTGCGCGAACGGCAGCACCCCGAGGGTGGGCCGCCCGGTCAGCTCCTTCAGCATCTCCAGACCGGGCTCCAGCAGCGTCACGTCGCCGCGGAACTTGTTGACCAGGTAGCCCGCGACCAGCGCCTGGTCCTCCGGCGACAGCAGCGCCGTGGTGCCGAAGAACGAGGCGAACACGCCGCCCCGGTCGATGTCGCCGACCACCACCGCCGGAATCCGGGCGGCCCGCGCGATGCCCATGTTCACGATGTCGGTACGCCGCAGGTTGATCTCCGCCGGGCTGCCGGCGCCCTCGCAGATCACCGCGTCGTGCGTACGGCGCAGCTCCTGGAGGCAGTCCGTGACCGTACCGAGCAACTGCTCCTGGCGCCCCGCGTGATAGCCGCGCGCGCTCAGCTCGCCCACCGGCTTGCCCATCAGCACGACCTGGCTGCTGCGGTCACTGCCCGGCTTCAGCAGCACGGGATTCATCAGCGCGCTCGGCTCGACGCGCGCCGCGGCGGCCTGCATGGCCTGCGCCCGCCCGATCTCCGCGCCCTCGCGCGTCACGAACGAGTTCAGCGACATGTTCTGCGCCTTGAAGGGCGCCACCTTGACGCCCTTGCGGGCCAGCCAGCGGCAGATGCCCGCCGTCACCACGCTCTTGCCCGCGTCGGACGTGGTGCCCGCCACCAGCAGCCCGCCGCCGAGCGACGCTTGACCCGGTCCGTTCACGTGGCACTCCTCGCCGTCCGCCGTACGCTGCTCACTTGGCCCTCCCGGCCGTACGGCACCGCCGCGCGGCACCGACCGCCAGCCGGCCCGCGACCGTGGCCGCCAGCGCCAGCGCGCTCACCCGGCGCGACAGCGTCACGGCCCGCTCGATGTCCGGCACCGCGACGGGCCGGCCGGCGGCGCCGTTGAGCACCGGCCGGTGCTCGATCCGGCCGCCGTACGCCAGGGTGCCGCCCAGCCGTACGCCCAGCGCCCCGGCGAACGCCGCCTCCACCGGGCCCGCGTTGGGGCTCGGGTGGGACGGGCCGTCCTGCCGCCAGGCGCGCCGGGCGCCCCGCCGGTCCGGCCCGGCGAGGACCGCCAGCGCGGCGGTCAGCCGGGAGCCGGGCCAGCCGGCCACGTCGTCGAGCCGGGCCGCGGACCAGCCGAAGCGCCGGTGGCGCGGCGACTTGTGACCCACCATCGCGTCCAGAGTGTTGACGGCCCGGAAGGCCAGCAGCCCCGGCACCCCGGCGACCGCGCCCCACACGAGGGCGCCGACCACCGCGTCCGAGGTGTTCTCGGCGACGGACTCGACCACCGCGCGCGCCATCTGCTGCCCGTCCAGGGCCTGCGGATCGCGTCCGCACAGGTGCGGCAGCCGCTCGCGCGCCACGTCGAGGTCGCCCGCCGCGAGCGCGCCGCCGACGGCCCGCGCCTCGCGGCCCAGCGACGTGCCGCCCAGGACGGCCCAGGTGGCGGCGGCGGTCAGCGCGACGGACGCGGGGAAGGCGGCGGGGGAGCGGCGTACGGCGCGGTCCAGCAGCGCGGCGCCGACGGCGGTACCGCCCGCGCACAGCGCGGTGTGCAGGGCCCCGCGCCCACGGTCGTCGCGCCACAGGCGGCGCTCCGCGGCGGCAGCGGCCCGCCCGAAGGCGGCCACGGGATGGCCGCGCCGGGGATCGCCCAGGGCCAGGTCGCCGAGGAAGCCGAGGGCCGCGCCGCACGCGTAGCCGGCGTGTTCGGCACGCATCGGATCAGACCGCCGTCGCGCCTCGGAGGGGCAGCACAGGGGTACGTCCAGGAGATCTCGAACTGCGGCCGGACATGGCGGTAGGTCCTCACTCAGGGTCCGCGCCCTGGTTCGACGGGTACGGCGACGAGAGTCTCCTGGCTCCCCGGATCGGCGCTTCCCCCGGCCTTCCAGCCCGTTACGGCGACCTGCGTCCCGGACGCGGACCGTGGCCCTTGATGGAGGGGCGCTCCCCGGTGACAGTGGCGGGACCGCGCCGGATTCTCACCGGACTTCCTCATCTGTCGCCGAATGGCTCCGGCAGTCCACCACGGTCCGCTGGGCCCGTCAACTCGCGCTTGACCTGCGGCGCAGACCTGTGGCAGTGCCTGTGTCCAAGGACACAGCGAAGGGC
>NZ_JBHWHY010000046.1:0-13278 GCF_042732265.1 Streptomyces sp. NPDC059788
CCGCCCGCCCCGCCCCGCCCCGCCCCGCCCCGCCCCGCCCCGCCCCGGCCCGGCCCGGCTCGGCTCGGCCCCCGGGCCCCCGGGCCCCCGGGCCCCTCGGGCCCCCGAGCCCCCCGGGGGACCCGCCCGGCCCCCCTGCTTCGCCAGATCCGCTCCGGCCCCGGACCGCGGGCCCGGCCCCCCGAGGGCCCGTCCGGCCCCGCCCCGGCCCCCGCCCGCCCCACCCCCACCCCACCCCCGCCCCGCTCCCCGCCCCCGTACCCGCCCGGTACCGTCCGCCGCGCCCGAAGGCCGGACCGCGCCTACATTGGGACCACGTCCCGTACGAGGCCCGGAGCACGCCATGCCCGCCACCACCACGTCATCCCGGAGCGACACCACGGCTGCCCGGAGGGAGGCGGTCCGGCCGGCGGCGGGGGAGAGCGCAGACGTGCCGCCCTCCTGGGCCCCCGACTTCGCCGGGCTGCTGGAGCAGGACCCCGAGATCGCCGGGGTGCTGCTCGCCGAGGCCGCCCGGCAGGGCGACGGGCTGCAGCTCGTCGCCGCCGAGAACTTCTCCTCCCGGGCCGTACTGGCCGCCCTCGGCTCCCCGCTCGCCAACAAGTACGCCGAGGGCTATCCGGGCGCCCGGCACCACGGCGGCTGCGAGGTCGTGGACCTCGCCGAGCGGCTCGCCGTGGAGCGCGCCAAGGCCCTGTTCGGCGCCGAACATGCCAACGTGCAGCCGCACTCCGGGTCCTCGGCCGTCCTGGCCGCCTACGCCGCCCTGCTGCGCCCCGGGGACACCGTCCTGGCCATGGCGCTGCCGCACGGCGGGCACCTGACCCACGGCTCCCCGGCCAATTTCTCCGGCCGCTGGTTCGACTTCGCGGGGTACGGCGTCGACCCGCGCACCGGCCTGCTGGACTACGACGAGGTGCGCGCGCTGGCCCGCCGCCACCGCCCCAAGGCCATCGTCTGCGGCTCGATCTGCTATCCGCGGCATCTGGACTACGCCGCCTTCCGGGAGATCGCCGACGAGGTGGGCGCGTATCTCATCGCGGACGCCGCGCACCCCATCGGGCTGGTCGCCGCCGGCCTGGCGCCCAGCCCCGTCCCGTACGCGGACGTGGTGTGCGCCACCACCCACAAGGTGCTGCGCGGCCCCCGCGGCGGCATGATCCTGTGCGGTGCCGAGCTGGCCGAGCGCATCGACCGGGCGGTCTTCCCCTTCACCCAGGGCGGCGCCCAGATGAACTCGGTCGCCGCCAAGGCCGTCGCCTTCGGCGAGGCCGCCACCGCCGCCTTCGCCGCCTACGCGCGGCAGGTCGTCGCCAATGCGCGGGCGCTGGCCGGTTCGCTGGCCGAGGAGGGGCTGCCGGTCACCACCGGCGGTACGGACACCCACCTGATCACCGCCGACCCGGGGCCGCTGGGCGCGGACGCCCGCACGGCCAGGG
Organism: Streptomyces sp. NPDC059788; assembly: GCF_042732265.1. Lineage (NCBI taxonomy): Bacteria > Bacillati > Actinomycetota > Actinomycetes > Kitasatosporales > Streptomycetaceae > Streptomyces > Streptomyces sp. NPDC059788. Next base: position 1,440 of record NZ_JBHWHY010000046.1, read on the forward strand.
GGCGTTGCGCGGCCGCGGGCATCGTGCTGGACACCTGTGCCCTGCCGTGCGCCGAGGACCCGTCCGGCCGCCGTCCCGGGCTGCGGCTGGGCGCCGCCGCCCTGACCACCCAGGGCATGCGCGAGGCCGAGGCCGTACAGGTCGGCGCGCTGATCGCGGCGGCCGTCCGGGAGGACCCGACGGCCCGCGCGGCGACCGCGGCATTGGTCCGGCGTCATCCCCCATATCCCGATCGGGGCTGATGCCCTGCAACCATTCGCGGGCCGGGGTTGTCTTCCCTTACGTTCACGGATAGGGGGCGGACACGCATATGGTGTGTGGCTGTGATGGCCAGCGATACCAATGGGGCAGCCCGTGCGTGAATACCTGCTGACGCTGTGCGTCACGGCCGCGGTCACTTACCTGCTGACCGGGCCGGTACGGAAATTCGCCATCGCGGCCGGCGCGATGCCGGAGATCCGCGCGCGCGACGTACACCGCGAACCCACCCCGCGGCTCGGCGGCATCGCCATGTTCGGCGGGCTGTGCGCGGGTCTGCTGGTCGCCGCCCATTTCACCAACCTCAAGTCCGTCTTCGAGCACTCCAACGAGCCGCGCGCGCTGCTGTCCGGCGCCGCGCTGATCTGGGTGCTGGGCGTACTGGACGACAAGTGGGGCGTGGACGCGCTCGTCAAGCTGGGCGGCCAGATGATCGCCGCCGGTGTGATGGTCCTTCAGGGCCTGACGATCCTGTGGATTCCGGTGCCGGGCATCGGCACCGTCTCGCTGAGTCCCTGGCAGGGCACGCTCCTGACGGTCGCTCTGGTCGTCATCACCATCAACGCCGTCAACTTCGTGGACGGCCTGGACGGGTTGGCCTCCGGCATGGTGTGCATCGCCGCCGCGGCCTTCTTCATGTACGCGTACCGGATGTGGTTCGGGTACGGCATCGAGGCCGCCGCGCCCGCGACGCTGTTCTCGGTCGTCCTGATGGGCATGTGCCTGGGCTTCCTGCCGCACAACATGCACCCGGCGCGGATCTTCATGGGCGACTCGGGCTCGATGCTGATCGGGCTGGTCATGGCGGCCGGCGCGGTCTCGGTGACCGGCCAGGTGGACCCGGACCTGCTCAACCTGAAGGCGGGCAGCGTCCGCGAGGCCACCCACGCGATGGTGCCGGTCTACATCCCGCTGCTGCTGCCGCTGACGATCATCGCGGTGCCGGTCGCCGACCTGGTGCTGGCCATCGTGCGCCGTACGTGGAAGGGCCAGTCGCCGTTCGCCGCCGACCGCGGGCACCTGCACCACCGGCTGCTGGAAATCGGCCATTCGCACAGCCGCGCTGTCCTGATCATGTACTTCTGGTCCGCGCTGATCGCCTTCGGCGCGGTGGCGTATTCGGTCAACAACGCGAGCGTCTGGGTCGTGATGGGCATCGTGCTGCTGAGCGCGATCGGGCTCGTCCTCCTGCTGCTGCCGCGGTTCACGCCGCGGGCGCCGCGCTGGATGGAGTGGATGGTCCCGCCGCGGTACCGGCGCAGCGTGCAGGCCGCGGCCGTGGCGGCGGCCGCCGAGGAGAGTGCGGCGGTCGACGGGGCGGGGCACCCGGACGGGGTGCGCCGGCCGGGCGCGGAGGGCGTTCCGGAGCGGGAGCGCGAGGCGGTGCCGGCGGGTATCCACGGGGCCACCGCGATCGGTGACCGTTCGCGGTTCTCGGACCGGCGCAAGGCCGGAAGTCATCGCTGAGACGCGTTTTCGCTCCCACGAGCTACGTTCGAAAATACTCCCAAACGGGTCCTATAGCAGACAGACCGACGCAGCGTCCCGCTCCAACGCGCGGATTACTGCTCACGTGTGACGGGTAGCACACCGAACAGGTAAAGACCTCATCAAATAGTTTGTGATACCGTTCACGAAACCCGGCGACAGAGCCGAAAGACCGAAGTGCGACGGTCTTCCGGCCTCAGGTTGTCCCTCAGGCCGGGTCTACGCTCGTCCCTGACGACACCACCCCCATTTTCCTGCCGGAGCGCCGCCATGCAGTCCACTGACGCCCGCCTACTTGCCAATGTCTCCGTACCCTCGCTCGCCACCGGCGCCGTCGGCGTCGTGGTCAGTGCTGTGGTCGCGGGCGGGCAGGGAGCGGTGGGCGCGCTCATCGGCACGGTGCTGGTGCTGTTGCTGATGGGCTCCGGCCTGGTGATCCTCCAGCAGACCGCGAAGCGCCTCCCGGATCTGTTCCAGATGATGGGACTGCTGCTGTACGCCGTGCAGATCCTGGCGGTCGCGATCTTCATGATCGTCTTCAAGGACACCACGCTCTTCAACGTCAGGGCGTTCGCCTTCACCTTGCTCGCGACGGTCCTGGTGTGGATCGCGTTCCAGGCCCGTAGCTATATGAAGGCAAGGATTCTCTACGTGAATCCCGAATCCGCCGAGTCCAAGAAGGCGGAAACCACGGGGTCGCGGACGTGAGCCGTAGGGCCGGAATAAAAGCCCACGCGAGAGCCTGCTATCGTCCGGTGCCAACTGCGGCGCAGTCGGCGCAGGCGGCTGAGCTTCCAGGTCCCGAGTCCAGGGACCGGTTGCACGAACGGCCCATGCCTGTGATCCGGACCGGCCCCGCGCCGATCAGCCGCCCCCCAATCCGTAAGACCAGTCCAGTGCCGCACCGTGGCTCAATGCCGCGCCGACACAACGAGGTTGCCGTACCCATGCGCCACGCTGAAGGAGCTCGCGGTGAGTGCTGAAACGATGCTCGCCCTCGACACGGAGTGCCACCTCTTCATCCCGGGGTGTGGCTTCGAGGCCCCGGGCCTTCATTCGTTCGTCTTCGAGCCCCTTTTCACCATCGGTGGCTACGAGTTCAACAAGCCGATGATGCTGGCTCTGCTCAGCACGGTCGTCGTGGTGGGGTTCTTCTGGGCCGCCTTCGGCCGCGCCAAGGTGGTGCCCGGCAAGCTCCAGATGATCGGTGAGGCGGGTTACGACTTCGTGCGCCGCGGGCTCGTCTACGACGCGCTCGGCAAGAAGGAGGGCGAGAAGTACGTCCCCTTCATGGTCACCCTGTTCTTCTTCGTATGGATCATGAACCTGTGGTCGATCATTCCGGTCGCCCAGTTCCCGGTGACCTCGGTCATCGCGTTCCCCCTCGGCCTCGCCCTGGTGGTCTACGTCACCTGGCTCGTGCTGACGTTCAAGAAGCAGGGCTTCGTCGGCGGTCTGAAGAACCTCTCCGGCTACGACAAGTCGCTCGGCTGGGTCCTCCCGCTGATCATGGTCTTGGAGCTGCTGCAGCACCTGGTCATCCGGCCCTTCACGCACGCGGTCCGGCTGTTCGCGAACATGTTCGCGGGCCACATGCTCATCCTGATGTTCACCGTCGCCAGCTGGTACATGCTGAACGGCGTCGGCATCGCCTACGCGAGCGTCTCGTTCGTCATGACCCTCGTGATGACGGCCTTCGAGATCTTCATCCAGGCCATCCAGGCGTACATCTTCGTGCTCCTGGCCTGTAACTACATCCAGGGCGCGCTCGCCGAGCACCACTGAGCCCCCAGGTACCCCAGCAGTCCCCACCAGACGTCCGGTGGCCAACCCCCACCGGTCCATGAAAGAGAAGGAAGACACGGCATGTCCGCGACTCTCGAACTCGCCGCCGGCCTCACTGGCAACGTCGCTTCGATCGGCTACGGCCTCGCCGCCATCGGCCCCGGCGTCGGCGTCGGCATCATCTTCGGTAACGGCACCCAGGCCCTGGCCCGTCAGCCCGAGGCCGCCGGCCTGATCCGCACCAACCAGATCATGGGCTTCGCCTTCTGCGAGGCGCTCGCCCTCATCGGCATCGTCATGGGTTACGCGTACCCGTCGGCCTGATCACGGACCGATCGACGACGCCACTTAGACGGAAGGCATTGATGTGAGCGCCCTGGTGAACATGGCGGCGGAGGTTCCTGAGAACCCCCTCGTCCCGCCGATTCCAGAGCTGGTCATCGGCCTGGTCGCTTTCTTCATCGTCTTCGGCTTCCTCGCGAAGAAGCTCCTCCCGAACATCAACAAGGTTCTGGACGAGCGCCACGCGAAGATCGAAGGCGGTATCGAGAAGGCGGAGGCCGCACAGGCCGAAGCCCAGCAGGTCCTGGAGGACTACCGGTCCCAGCTCGCCGACGCGCGCCACGAGGCCGCCCGGCTGCGCCAGGAGGCGCAGGAGCAGGGAGCGACGCTGATCGCCGAGATGCGTGCCGAGGGCCAGCGGCAGCGCGAGGAGATCATCGCGGCCGGCCACGCGCAGATCGAGGCGGACCGCAAGCAGGCCGCGCAGTCGCTGCGCCAGGACGTGGGCAAGCTGGCCACGGAGCTGGCGGGCAAGCTGGTCGGCGAGTCCCTGGAGGACCACGCCCGCCAGAGCCGGACCATCGACCGCTTCCTCGACGAGCTTGAGGCCAAGGCGGCGTCGGACTCGACGAAGGCAGAGGCCGGCCGATGAATGGAGCGAGCCGCGAGGCACTCGCCTCCGCACGCGAGCAGCTCGACGCGCTGACGGACAGCACCACCGTCGACGCGGCGAAGCTCGCCGAGGAGCTGGCTGCCGTCACCGCTCTGCTCGACCGCGAGGTGTCGCTGCGTCGGGTCCTCACCGACCCGGCGCAGGCCGGCGAGGCCAAGGCCGAGCTGGCCGGGCGTCTGCTCGGCGGCCAGGTCGGCGGCGAGACCGTCGACCTGCTCTCCGGCATGGTCCGCTCCCGCTGGTCGCGCTCGCGTGACCTGTCGGACGCCACCGAGGAGCTGGCGTACGGCGCCGACCTCGTCGCGGCGCAGCGGGCCGGCGCCCTCGACGACGTCGAGGACGAGCTGTTCCGGTTCAGCCGGATCGTCGCCTCGTCGCACGAGCTGCGCGCGGCACTGACCGACCGCACCACGCAGGGCCCGGCCAAGGCCGAGCTGCTGCGCTCGCTGCTGGGCGGCCGGGTCAACCCGGTCACCGAGCGGATCGTGGTCCGGCTTGTCGCACAGCCGCGGGGCCGTAGCCTGGAAGCAGGGCTGGACGCCCTGTCCAAGCTGGCCGCGGCGCGCCGGGACCGGATGGTCGCGGTCGTCACCTCCGCGGTCCCGCTCAGCGACACCCAGCGGCAGCGCCTCGGCGCGGCACTGGCGTCGGTGTACGGACGGCAGGTCCACCTGAACCTCGACGTGGACCCCGAGGTCCTCGGCGGAGTCCAGGTCCGGATCGGCGACGAGGTCATCAACGGCAGCATCGCGGCACGCCTCGAAGAGGCGTCCCGGCGGATGGCCGGCTGACCCACCCACCAACTCAAGAAGTAGTACGGCGGCCCGAGTTGGGCCGTGGACGCAGTGAAATCTCGGGGGCAACCGCCCCTGCCTGCGGCGGGGGGACGTGCATGACCCCCGTAAACGACGACGGGCCCAACAAGGAGAGCAGGGAACCCAGATGGCGGAGCTCACGATCCGGCCGGAGGAGATCCGGGACGCGCTGGAGAACTTCGTCCAGGCGTACAAGCCGGACGCGGCCTCGCGCGAGGAGGTCGGGACGGTCAGCGAGGCCGGTGACGGCATCGCGAAGGTCGAGGGTCTTCCCTCGGCGATGGCGAACGAGCTGCTGAAGTTCGAGGACGGCACCCTCGGTCTCGCGCTGAACCTGGAAGAGCGCGAGATCGGTGCGGTCGTCCTCGGTGAGTTCAGCGGTATCGAGGAGGGCCAGCCGGTGCGCCGCACCGGTGAGGTGCTCTCGGTCGCCGTGGGCGAGGGCTACCTCGGCCGCGTCGTCGACCCGCTGGGCAACCCGGTCGACGGCCTCGGCGAGATCGAGTCCGAGGGCCGCCGCGCCCTGGAGCTCCAGGCTCCGGGCGTCATGGTCCGCAAGTCGGTCCACGAGCCGATGCAGACCGGCTACAAGGCCGTCGACTCGATGGTCCCGATCGGCCGTGGCCAGCGTCAGCTGATCATCGGCGACCGCCAGACGGGCAAGACCGCCCTGGCCGTCGACACGATCATCAACCAGCGCGACAACTGGCGCTCCGGCGACCCGAAGAAGCAGGTCCGCTGCATCTACGTCGCCATCGGCCAGAAGGGCTCCACCATCGCGTCCGTGCGCGGCGCGCTGGAGGAGGCCGGTGCCCTGGAGTACACGACCATCGTCGCCGCCCCGGCGTCCGACCCGGCGGGCTTCAAGTACCTGGCGCCCTACACCGGCTCGGCCATCGGCCAGCACTGGATGTACCAGGGCAAGCACGTCCTGATCATCTTCGACGACCTCTCGAAGCAGGCCGACGCCTACCGCGCCGTGTCCCTGCTGCTGCGCCGCCCGCCGGGCCGTGAGGCGTACCCGGGTGACGTCTTCTACCTGCACTCCCGCCTGCTGGAGCGCTGCGCGAAGCTCTCCGACGAGCTCGGTGCCGGTTCGATGACCGGTCTGCCGATCGTCGAGACCAAGGCGAACGACGTGTCGGCGTTCATCCCGACCAACGTCATCTCCATCACCGACGGCCAGTGCTTCCTGGAGTCCGACCTGTTCAACGCGGGCCAGCGCCCGGCGCTGAACGTCGGTATCTCCGTCTCCCGCGTCGGTGGCTCCGCCCAGCACAAGGCCATGCGCCAGGTCTCCGGCCGGCTCCGCGTGGACCTCGCCCAGTTCCGTGAGCTGGAGGCGTTCGCCGCCTTCGGCTCCGACCTGGACGCGGCCTCCAAGGCCCAGCTCGCCCGTGGTCAGCGCATGACCGAGCTGCTCAAGCAGGGCCAGTACCAGCCGATGCCCGTCGAGGAGCAGGTCGTCTCCATCTGGGCCGGTACCACCGGCAAGATGGACGAGGTCCCGGTCCAGGACATCCGCCGCTTCGAGCGCGAGCTGCTGGACTGGATGGGCCGCGAGAAGAAGGAGCTGCTCACCAGCATCGCCGAGGGCGCCAAGATGTCCGACGACACCATTCAGGCGCTCACCGACACGGTCGCCACCTTCAAGCAGCAGTTCGAGACCTCGGACGGCCGGCTTCTCGGTGAGGACGCTCCGGTCAGCACGAGCAAGTGACGACGGAAGGGACCTGATCCATGGGAGCCAAGCTCCGGGTCTACAAGCGTCGCATCCGCTCCGTCACCGCGACCAAGAAGATCACCAAGGCGATGGAGATGATCGCCGCCTCGCGCATCGTCAAGGCGCAGCGCCAGGTGGCGGCATCGACGCCGTACGCGAGTGAGCTGACCCGCGCGGTGACGGCGGTTGCCACCGGCTCGAACACCAAGCACGCCCTGACGACCGAGGCGGACAACCCCACGCGGGCCGCGGTGCTGCTCATCACGAGCGACCGCGGTCTGGCCGGCGGCTACTCCTCCAACGCCATCAAGGCCGCCGAGCAGCTCACCGAGCGGCTCAAGGCCGAGGGCAAGGAGGTCGACACCTACATCGTCGGCCGCAAGGGTGTCTCGTACTACGGGTTCCGTGAGCGCAAGGTCACGGACTCGTGGACCGGCTTCACCGACAGCCCGACGTACGCGGACGCCAAGGCCGTCGCCGGGCCGCTGATCGCCGCCGTCCAGCAGGACACGGCCGAGGGCGGCGTGGACGAGCTGCACATCGTCTACACGGAGTTCGTGTCGATGATGACGCAGACGCCGGTCGACGACCGGCTGCTGCCGCTGAGCCTCGAAAAGACGGCGGAGGAGGCCGAGGCCTCGTCCAAGGGCGAGATCCTGCCGCTGTTCGACTTCGAGCCGTCGGCGGAGGACGTCCTGGACGCCCTGCTGCCCCGGTACGTCGAGTCGCGGATCTACAACGCGCTGCTGCAGGCGGCCGCCTCCAAGCACGCCGCCACGCGGCGCGCGATGAAGTCGGCGACCGACAACGCGGAAGAACTCATCAAGTCGCTCTCGCGGCTTGCCAACGCGGCCCGCCAGGCCGAAATCACCCAGGAAATCAGCGAGATCGTCGGTGGCGCGAGCGCACTGGCCGACGCGACCGCGGGGAGTGACTGACAACTATGACCACCACTGTTGAGACGGCCACGGCGACGGGCCGCGTCGCGCGGGTCATCGGCCCGGTCGTCGACGTGGAGTTCCCCGTCGACGCGATGCCGGACATCTACAACGCTCTGCACGTCGAGGTCGCCGACCCGGCCGAAGAGGGCAAGCTCAAGACGCTGACCCTGGAGGTCGCCCAGCACCTGGGTGACGGCCTGGTCCGCGCCATCTCGATGCAGCCCACCGACGGCCTGGTCCGCCAGGCCTCGGTGACCGACACCGGCGCCGGGATCACCGTCCCGGTCGGTGACGTCACCAAGGGCAAGGTGTTCAACACCCTCGGCGAGATCCTGAACGTGGACCCGTCCACGGTCGAGGTCAACGAGCGCTGGCCGATCCACCGCAAGGCCCCCAGCTTCGACCAGCTGGAGTCCAAGACCGAGATGTTCGAGACCGGCGTCAAGGTCATCGACCTGCTGACCCCGTACGTCAAGGGCGGCAAGATCGGTCTGTTCGGCGGCGCGGGCGTCGGCAAGACCGTCCTCATCCAGGAAATGATCTACCGCGTGGCCAACAACCACGACGGTGTGTCGGTGTTCGCCGGTGTCGGTGAGCGCACCCGTGAGGGCAACGACCTCATCGAGGAGATGTCGGACTCCGGCGTCATCGACAAGACCGCGCTGGTCTTCGGCCAGATGGACGAGCCCCCGGGCACCCGTCTGCGGGTCGCGCTGGCCGGTCTGACGATGGCGGAGTACTTCCGTGACGTCCAGAAGCAGGACGTCCTCTTCTTCATCGACAACATCTTCCGGTACACCCAGGCGGGTTCCGAGGTGTCCACCCTGCTGGGCCGCATGCCCTCCGCGGTGGGTTACCAGCCGAACCTGGCGGACGAGATGGGTCTCCTCCAGGAGCGCATCACCTCGACCCGTGGTCACTCGATCACCTCGATGCAGGCGATCTACGTCCCCGCGGACGACCTGACCGACCCGGCGCCGGCCACCACCTTCGCCCACCTGGACGCGACCACCGTTCTGTCGCGCCCGATCTCGGAGAAGGGCATCTACCCGGCGGTGGACCCGCTGGACTCGACGTCCCGCATCCTGGACCCGCGCTACATCTCGCAGGACCACTACAGCTGTGCCTCGCGGGTCAAGACGATCCTGCAGAAGTACAAGGACCTGCAGGACATCATCGCGATCCTCGGCATCGACGAGCTGGGCGAGGAGGACAAGCTCACCGTCCACCGCGCCCGCCGCATCGAGCGCTTCCTGTCGCAGAACACCCACGTGGCGAAGCAGTTCACCGGTGTCGACGGCTCGGACGTGTCGCTGGACGAGTCCATCGCGGCGTTCAACGCGATCGCCGACGGTGAGTACGACCACTTCCCCGAGCAGGCGTTCTTCATGTGCGGTGGCCTTGAGGACCTGAAGGCGAACGCCAAGGAGCTGGGCGTCTCCTGAGGCCCGGCGCGTTCCGGGGGCGGCCCTGGCCGCCCCCGGCCGTCACGACCACTAGTATTTGACCCAACATCTGCCGCACCCGGCAGGTGGAGACCCGAGGAGCCATCGTGGCTGAGCTGCACGTCGAGTTGGTCGCCGCCGACCGTCAGGTCTGGTCGGGCGAGGCCAGCCTGGTCGTCGCGCGCACCTCGTCGGGCGACATCGGCGTCATGCCGGGGCACCAGCCGCTGCTCGGCGTGCTGGAGTCCGGCCCGGTGACGATTCGTACGACCGGTGAGGACGGGGACGGCACCGTCGTCGCCGCCGTGCACGGCGGCTTCATCTCGTTCGCCGACAACAAGCTGTCTCTGCTCGCGGAGATCGCCGAGCTGTCCGACGAGATCGATGTCCAGCGCGCGGAGCGGGCCTTGGAGCGGGCGAAGTCGGAGGCCGACGCGGCCGCCGAGCGCCGCGCCGATGTCCGGCTGCGTGCGGTGGCGGGCGTGCACTGAAGCCCACCACCGACGAGTTCGTCCCTCAGCCGCGGGCTGCGCTGGAATCCTCCAGGGCGGTCCGCGGCTGAGGCAATGCAGGTGCGTTTTCCCCCTCGCGCCCGAACCGGCGCGGGGGCACCCCCAACGAGGCGAGGAGGTCGGTTCGGATGGTCCTCGCTCTGCTTGTGAGCGGCTCGGTCGTCGTACTGGTGCTGCTGGGGCTCTTCGTCTTCGGGCTACGGCGGCGGCTCATCCAGCGCTCCGGCGGCACGTTCGACTGCAGCCTGCGCTGGAACGTGCCCGACGAGGAGGCCGAGCCCAGCGGCAAAGGGTGGATCTACGGCGTCGCGCGCTACAACGGCGACCGGGTGGAGTGGTTCCGCGTCTTCTCCTACGCGCCCCGCCCCCGCCGCGTCCTGGAACGCTTCTCCATCGAGGTCCTGGAACGCCGCACCCCGCAGGGCGAGGAAGAACTGGCCCTGCTCTCCGACTCCGTCGTGCTCGCCTGCCGCCACCGCGGTACGAGGCTGGAGCTGGCGATGAGCGAGGACGCCCTGACGGGCTTCCTGGCGTGGCTGGAGGCGGCGCCTCCGGGGCAGAGAGTGAACGTGGCTTGAGGGGCCTGCCGGCCCGGGCCACCTGATGTACGGCCGTCCGTCGGCTGAACCGGCCGAAGGCCGGGAAGGCGGGGGCGACGCCGCCTTCCCGGCCGGTCCGGGGGTGGGGCCGGGTTACTTCAGGCCGCTGTCGATCGCGGTCATCAGTTCGCCGTTGGCCGTGTCACCGCTGAACTCCCAGAAGAACGCGCCGCCCAGTCCCTGCTGCTTGGCGTAGTTCATCTTTCCGGTGATGGTGGCCGGGGTGTCGTAGCTCCACCAGTTGCTGCCGCAGCGGGCGTAGGCGGTGCCGGCGACGGTGCCGGTGGACGGGCAGCTCGTCTTGAGGATCTTGTAGTCCTCGATGCCGGCCTCGTACTTGCCGGGCGCCGGGCCGGTGGCGGTGCCGCCGGGGGCGTCCTGGGTGACGCCGGTCCAGCCGCGCCCGTAGAAGCCGATGCCGATCAGCAGCTTCTTCGCGGGCACGCCCTTGGCCTTGAGCTTCTGCAGGGCGGCGTCGGTGTTGAAGCCCTGCTTCGGGATGCCGGTGTAGGACGTCAGGGGCGAGTGGGGGGCGGTGGGGCCGGTCTTGTCCCAGGCGCCGAAGAAGTCGTACGTCATGACGTTGTACCAGTCGGCGTACTGCGAACCGCCGCCGTAGTCGGCCGCGTCGATCTTGCCGCCGTCGGAGCCGTCGGCGGTGATCGCCGCGGTGACCAGCTGCTTGCCGAACTTGTCGCGCATCGCCTTCATCATGTTGCTGAAGGCCGCCGGGCCGCTGGTGTCACAGGACAGGCCGCAGGCGTTGGGGTACTCCCAGTCCAGGTCGATGCCGTCGAAGAGGCCGGCCCAGCGCGCGTCGTTGACGAGCTGGTAGCAGGAGTCGGCGAAGGCGGCCGGGTTCTTGACCGCGTCGGTGAAGCCGCCGGACCAGGTCCAGCCGCCGAAGGACCACAGGATCTTGATGTTCGGGTACTTCGCCTTGAGCTTCTTGAGCTGGTTGAAGTTGCCGCGCAGCGGCTGGTCCCAGGTGTCGGCGGCGCCGTCCACGCTCTGGTCGGCGGTGTACGCCTTGTCGGTGGCCGCGTAGGCGTCACCGATGGTGCACTTGCCGCCCTGGACGTTGCCGAACGCGTAGTTGATGTGCGTCAGCTTGCTCGCGGAGCCGGAGGTGACCAGGTTCTTCACGTGGTAGTTGCGGTCGTAGACGCCCCACTCGGTGAAGTAGCCCAGCTTGACCGCGTCGACGGGCTGTCCGCCGCCGCCGGTGGTGCGGACGGTGGTGGCCGCACTCGCGGGGCCGGTCTGGTCGGCGGTGTCGCGGGCGACGACGGTGTAGGTGTAGTCGGTGCCCTTGGTC